>NZ_CP022161.1:4772905-5091475 GCF_002214185.1 Streptomyces capitiformicae
CTGCGACGGCACGGAGTTCGCCTCCGTCAGCGCGGCCGCCGGGTCCTCGACGCCGGCCTCCTCCAGCAGGGTCCTGGTCGCCGGGTCGGGGAGCTTCTCCAGGCCGCGCAGTACGTAGGCGGCGCGGGCAGGGGAGGAGAGGGCCGACAGGCGCTGGTCCAGGGCGAGTTCGTCGGCGCCGCCCGAGCGGGGGAACAGGCGCAGCCCCCACACCTGCGGCAGCAGGGGCGGCAACTGCGACCGCTTCGGCCAGGACTTGCGGCGCGGGGGGAGGCCCGCCTCCAGCGCGGTGCGCACGACCTGGAGGCGGATGTAGGCGTAACCCGGGTTGCGCTCCCGGCCCGTCGCCTGCGCCGGGATCAGGGACGTCGTCGTGCGGCCCCTCGGCAGTGCGCGCTGCGTGAGCGAGTGAGCCGTCAGCACGCGGCGGTTGCGGCCCAGCGTCGGGGGCAGCGTGAGGTACGCGAGGCGGACCAGGCGAGGGTAGTGCTCGACGAGCGCGGCCTCGGCCTGCTCGACGTCCACCGCCGACTCCTGGACGCGGGAAGGTGCGGGGCGCGGGGCGACATCCTGTGACTGCACGTTCAGCAGAACGAGCGAATGGTCCGATGGTCACCTTGCCGCTCCGCTCGGGTGGGGCGGGGCGCCCAGTAGCTCGGGGGTGCGGTTTGTATGGCGGGTGCGGGTGCGGGTGCGGGTGCGGGTGCGGGTGCGGGTGCGGGTGCGGGTGCGGGTGGGTGGGTGGGGGCTTGTCGCGCAGTTCCCCGCGCCCCTGAAGGGGCGCGGTGCACCCGCCGACGTTCAGGCACCCCCGAGCTACTGGGCGACCATCCACCTACTGAACTCGACCGTCCCCCGCGCCCCGCTGCCCCCATTCGTCGCACTCATGAACAGCCCCACGTCCTGCGCCCCGGCAGCCGCCCCCGGCACGCTCACGGACGCCACCACCCGCCAGCTCGCGCCCTCGTCCGTGGAGCACTCACCCGTGTACGCCCCGGCCCCCGTCCGCGTCAGCCGCAGCATCACCGGCGCCTTGATCCCCGTGATCCGGCGGTACGTGTCCAGCGTCCCGTCCCCCGTGCTGTCGTAGGACAGGACCACCCCGTTCGCCGGAGTGACGGCGAGATTCAGGAAGCCCGGCGAACCGGCCGTGCCGAGCCTGTTGCGCACGATGATCCCGGCCCGCGCCCAGTTCCCCGTCGCGGCCTGCGCGTCGACGCGGAGGGTCGCCGAGACCCCGTCGGCCAGGGCCCCCGCCCGGTACGCGGTGCCGAACTCCGTCGTGCCCCGCCAGAGGTCCGCCCCTGCCCCGTCGATCGCGAGACGATCGCCCAACTGACCGAAGACGGCACCGTTGTTCGTGTACGTACGCCACTTTGCGTCCAACGGCCCCGCCTCGAACAGCGTCCCGTCGAAGCGGCCGTTCACCCGGTCCTCGCCGCGCGGCCCGTACTGGACGGTGATCGTGTAGGGGAGCGGGCGCAGAGGGCGGTCCAGCGGGGCCCCGGGGGCATCGGCGCGCCAGCGGACCGTGCCCGAGCCGGCGGCCGGGACGGTCGCGATCGACGTCGGGCCGTCCGGTTCGGCCGTACCGTCGAAACCGGTGAGGGCGAAATCCACCCGCCCTGTCGCCCGCAGCCCGTTCACATTCCGGAACTCCGCCGACACCCGCGCGCTTCCGCCGGGCGGCATCACCGGCGGTTCGGCCGTGACGGTCAGGTTCCCCTGGTACGGCGCCCGCGCCAGCACATCCCGCACTCGCACCGCCGACCCGTACGCGTCCCCCACCGGCCGCAGCGGATAGTCCTTCCGCTCCCGGGTCCACGGCTCCTCGAACGCGAACCAGTCCACGGCCGCCGGAGCGGTCCCGGTGGCGAGCGCGTCCTCCAGGCTGTCGAGCCACTTCTGCCAGCGCGGGACGTAGAAGTCGGCCATGAGGCCGTTCCACTCCCGGTTGCCGTACTCGTGGAGGTCGCCGGTGTCGGACGTGGCCCGCCCGCCCCACACCGTGATCAGGACCTTCGCCGTGCGTTCGAACTCCGCCCGCTCGGCGTCGTTCGTGGCGAGCAGCCGCGCGTCGTTCAGCCACGGGCCCAGCAGGAACGCGGCGTTCGCGCCCGTGACCTCGTCCGACAGCCGCATCAGCCGCAGCCAGAGGGTGGACAGGGCGCGGAAGGTCTCCAGGTCCCCCCGCTGGTACGCCGCCCGCAGCTGCGGCAGGTACTGGCGGCTGCGATGCGCGAGCGCCTGCCGCGCCACATCCACCACGTCGTACCGGTAGGCCGCGTTGCCCCGCAGCCCGCCGGCCACCCCCAGCAGCCCGGCGAGGGCCGCGTCGAAGCGCCCGGGGTCGTACGTCAGCGTGCGCGGCGCGTACTCGGCGGCGCGGTTGGCGGCGAGGTGGGGGCGGGCGCAGAAGAGGGAGTCGTGGGGGTCGCTGCGTTCGACGGCCTGCTGCTGGTACGCGGTGTCGTGCAGCGCCCGCCACGCCTTGCGCGCCGAGTCGTCGCGGCCGCCGTAACGGAAGTCCGCGTACGACGAGAACCAGGCCGCCCGGTCGAGCTTCGCCGGGCTCCACGCCAGTTCGGAGAAGAGCTCGAAGGCGGCCGGGTCCCGGTCCGTGGCCTCCGGCATGAACGCCGTACCGGCCAGCGCGCTGTCCGCCTTGTCCCGCCAGGCGAAGAACTTCTCGTTCCAGAGGTGCGCACGGGCCCCGATCGTCGTCCGGCCGCCGAAGTTGGGGATCGTGCCGAAGCAGTACGGGGTGCCGCCCCAGTCGCGTTCGCGGTCGGTGACGCTCGTGTAGCGGTCGGAGACGCCGTCGACGATCAGCATCCTGGACTTGTCGATGGCGTCGAGGAGTTCGGGCAGCGGGTTCTCCTGCCAGCCGAGGATCACCCAGGTGGCGCCGGGGTGAGCCTTCTGCAAGGCCCGTTCCACGCCCCGCGCCGCCTCCGGGACGGGTACGTCACCCGCCGTGCCGCCCTCGTGGAGCAGGTCCATCTTGAAGTGGGCCGCCTCCCCGAACACGTCCTCCGTGTGGGCGTAGAACGAGGTGGCGACCTTCGCGAAGGAGTCGGAGCGCGGATCCAGCCAGTCGGGGCGTTCGAATCCGTGCCAGATGCCCTGCGGGACGACGTGCGCGTCACCGCCGTTGCGCTCCACGAACTCCTTGGGGACGTGGCCGTAGTAGCCGGGCAGGACGGGGGACATGCCCAGCTCGCGCAGCCGGTCGGCGATACGGCGGCCCAGCGCGGCCCGGCGTGCGATCAGCTCGGGGGAGAGCGGGCCGCCGTAGCCGGAGAGGTTCTGCAGCAGCCACCACGGCTGGTGCGAGGGGGCGGGGAGCCAGGCGCGGGACTCCTCGTCGGAGTAGCCGAAGTCCTTCAGCAGCCGGTGGTACACGGCCTCCATGCCCGCGATGACGAGGACCTCGTTGCAGCCGTGCGCGGCCAGGAGGTCGATCTGGTGTTCCCAGTACGGCCAGTCCGCGTACG
This sequence comes from Streptomyces capitiformicae, assembly GCF_002214185.1. Lineage (NCBI taxonomy): Bacteria > Bacillati > Actinomycetota > Actinomycetes > Kitasatosporales > Streptomycetaceae > Streptomyces > Streptomyces capitiformicae. The sequence continues at coordinate 4,776,403 of NZ_CP022161.1, forward strand.
GGGCGGTGTAGCCGTCGTTGGTGTCGTTGAGGGCGAAGCGGTGGGGGAGGGCCGTCGATCTCTCCAGGGGCCGGGCGGGCGCGGGGAGCCGGCGCGGGAGGTCCAGTTGGCTGCCGTTCCAGGCGAGATGGGCGCCGCAGACGTACTTCAGGTACCAGTGCACGCCCATGAGCAGCGTGGCCGGTGTCGTGGCCCGCACCTCGATGCGCCCGGTGCCGCCGGTGACCCGGAAACGGTCGGTCGTACCCTGCCTCTTGACGAGAGTGAGCCGGAACTGGTCGGCGTGGGCGGGCAGCAGCCGATTGAGCGCTGCGCGCGCGGGAGCCGTATCGAAGGCAGGGCCCTGGCCGGGGCTCTCAGCGGCGTGGACCGGGACCGTCAGTCCCAGCGTGGTCCCGAGGCCGATGGCACCGGCCGAGCCCAGCACCGAGCGTCGCGACGGAGAGTTCATGACTGTGTGCTCCCTGTGTCGACAGATGCGGCACGCTAACCGGACCGACGCCTGTGCTCAACGGTGCGTACGGAGCTGGCGAGTTCATGTCGCCGGAATGGACCGGAGGTACGACAGATGAAGATGACCCACGAGAGGCCTGCGGTGCGCCGGCTCGCCCTGAGCGCGGCCGGTGCGGCCGCCGCCCTGCTGGTGCTGACGGGCTGCGGGTCGGGCTCGGCCGACGAGGGGGAGGCGATCCCCAAGACGGCCACCGGCACCCTGGAGTCCATCGCGGGCGAGGTCGGCTGCAAGCCGGAGGTGCAGACGGACGAGGACACGATCCGTCAGGCCCTCTGCACGAACACCGACGGCGACTTCGACGGCAAGTTCGTCCTCGCGACCTTCGCCACCGACCGCGGTCAGGCGGAGTGGCTCGCCAGTGCCAAGGACTACGGCGGCTACTACCTCGTCGGCCGCAAATGGGTCGCCATCGGCAAGGAGAAGACGGTCGCCGGGCTGCAGGGCACGCTCGGCGGGGAAATGCAGGAGGGGTCCGAGCACATGAACCCCGGTGGCAGCCACAACAGCCACAAGGGTTGACCGGGCGGTTCGGGAACAAGCGGAAGCCGGCGGTGGGAGATCTCCCACCGCCGGCTTCCTGGTTACTGCTTCAGGACTACTGGCAGTCCTGGCCGCTGTTGATGCAGTCGACCATCTGGTTCATCGTGTTCTCGTCGAAGAAGTTGATGAAGTCGTTGTGGTCGGTGATCGGCTTGTGCAGCTCGGTCGGGAAGCCGTCCACCGCGAACGGGTTCACGACCTGTCCGTTCTGGATCTGCGGGGCCGGAACGTCGTAGACCAGACGGGCCTGGAGCTGGGGGATGGCCTGGAAACCGTTGGCACAGCTGCCGTCCGCCTCGACGAAGTCCACGTGGGTGCGGTGGTTGGCGCTGTCGATGTTCTGGCCGTCCCAGCAGCTCTGGAAGAAGGACGTCCGTACCACGGAGCTGCCCTCGGGGCAGATCGGGTACTTGTCCGTCAGCTGCCGGTCCTCGAAGCCGGTGCAACTCCAGTTGGTGTTGGCGTTGGCGAGGCCGTTGTTGAAGGCCTTGGCGTCACCGGTGATGATGCGCAGGGCCTGCGGCATCGCGACGACATCGCTCTTCTTGTTGCCGACGAACTTCAGCTCGGCCTGGCTGGCTTCGAGGATCCTGCCGATGTTGCCTTCCGCACCGCCACCGAGGTCGTTCGCGTCGAACTCCTGCGTACCGTCCTGCAGACGCAGCACCGGCCAGTAGTACGACGACTTGTCGCCCTGGTTCTGGCAGCTGGTGTTGGCCTGGAGGAACTGCTGGTCGCTGGTGAAGGCGTTGTTGTTCTGGTTGCCGACGTAGTCGTGCGTGTGCTGCGCGCCGTTGTCGACACCCGGAGCGACGATGATGTTGTCCGAGTTGTGGTTGTCGTTCCCGTTGGTGCCGCAGCTCGTGGTGAAGGTGCCCGTCGAACCGGAGTTCCCGTTCGCGGCGAGCCCGTTTCCGTTCACACCCTTCGGGCCGCCGTTGGGCTGGACGGTGGTGATGTCGACGAAGTCGTCCGCCACCGGCCCGTTGACGACCTGGCCGTTGCCGTTGCCGTTGCCGTTGCCGTTGCCGTTGTCCTGGCCCTGGTCCTGGCCGTTGTCCTGGCCCTGGTCCTGGCCGTTGTCCTGGCCCTGGTCCTGGCCCTGGTCCTGGCCGTTGTCCTGGCCCTGGCCGTCGCCGCCCTGGCCGCCACCGTTGTTGATCTGGTTCTGGTCGGCGACGCCCTGGCAGGCGGCAAGCTGGTCCATGCCCTGCGGAGCCTGGCCGCCCGCGCGCCGGATGTTGATGCCGATCCGGTCGATGGTGGCCGTCCGCTTGGACTTCAGGGGGCCGAGGATGGCGTTGTTGACGAAGCCGGCGTCGCCGGCCTGGGCCTGGCGGGTGTCCGCGAGGCGCATGTAGGCCTCGGTGATCTGCTGGTCCAGCAGTGCCAGCTCCTTGGCGACGCCCTGGCGCGCGCCCTCGGGCACGCTCGTCAGCTTCTGGCCGACGTCCGGGCAGTCGATGGTGGCCACCTGCGAGGAGGCCAGCGTGCTGTTCTGGTTGGACTTCGACTCGCCCGCTGAGGCGTAGAAGTTCGCCCAGACCAGCCCGCCGCCCGCGACCGCGAGCGCCGCGGATGCGGCAATGGCCCGAACGGCCAGCGGCGAACGTCGTTTGCGTGTGTTGCGTCCCATGGAACTCCTCTGACTTCCTTGCGGGGCATCGAGGCGCCCGACAGGAGTGAAGCGGCGCCATTCCATACGCAGGGAGTCCCAGGAGTGTTCAGACGACTCAGAAATTGGTGAGAGATTCGCGGAACAAACCGGTTTCAACGCACCACAAAACACGGCGAGTTGGTGATCCCCTACCGCGTGTGCGCGTTTCGGGGGCGCATGCGTGGCGTGCGTGGCTGCGGGCAGTCGTGCCGCTGGGGGCGGCACGGGCGGGCGCAGCGGCACCAGGCCGGCGCCGGTGAGCGAAACCCCGCCCGTGCTCAGCCCCGGCGCCGGTTACCGTCCCAACACCTTCGCCTCCAGCACCGGATCCACCCCCACCGCAGGCCGATCCGCCCGCTGTGGGGCAACCCCGCCCAACCCCTTCAACCACTCCCACGTATCCCGCACGGTCTCCTCAACCGTCCGACACCGAAGCCCGTCCCGCACGGCCCGGGACACATTCGCCGAGTGCAGCGCGTCGTGCAGTTCGCTCCCCGGCGGCACCCACACCGGCAACTGCGTCCACGGCTCGATCCCCGCTTCGAGCACCGACTCGGGCTCGACCCACCGCAGTTCCGCCGCCCCACCCGTCACCCGGACACATGCCTCCAGCAGCGCCCCCATGGTCGTGAGCCCCGCAGGCCCGACGACGTTGTATGCCCCGCTCAACTCCCGCTCGACCGCTCCGAGCACCCAGGACGCGAGGTCCCGGACATCCACGTACTGAAGCGGAAGCTCCCGCGGCCCCGGCGCCAACACCGGCCCGCCCCGGGCGACCCGGCCGAGCCACCACGGCAACCGCCCCACGTTCTCGTACGGCCCGAGGATCAGCCCCGCCCGTACAAGGAGCGAACGCTCGGCGCCGAACGCCCCGAGCACGGCGAGCTCCGCGCCCCGCTTGTCACGGGCGTAGTCCGTCTGCCCCACGTCCGCCGACGCGCCCTCCACCAGCGGCGCCCCCTCGTCGTACCCGGCGGCCGGCGGCCAGGCGTACACGGAGCAACTCGACACGTACACATACCGCTTGGCGCGCCCCCGCAGCAGCCGCGCCGCCTCGTGCACCGCTCGGGGCGCCGCGGACCAGGTGTCGACCACGGCGTCCCACGCGTCGCACACGTCGTCGCCGTCCAGGGCGGCGAGCCCGCCGGGCGCGGTGCGATCGCCGCGCACCGACCGCGCCCCGGAGGGCGCGGAGTGCCGGCCCCGGTTGAGGACCGTCACCTCCCAGCCGCGCCCCACCGCCGCCTCGACGACGGCTCGTCCCACGAACTCCGTACCACCCAGCACCAGAAGCCTCATACCGGTGACTGTGCACGGCCGGACCAGGGAACGAAACGGCGCTCTGCCGTCAGCAGAGGACGAATCAGCAGAGGACGAATCAGCAGAGCACGAATCAGCAGAGGATCAACGGCCCACCGGCGGCGCGTACTTGTACCCCACCCGCCGCACCGTCTGGATCGCCTGCCGGAACTCGGCCCCCAGCTTGCGGCGCAGCCGCGCGACGTGGACGTCGACCGTCCGCCCGTTCGCCCACATGCCCGTAGCCCCACACGGTGGTGACCAACTGGTCGCGGGTGTGCACCCGGTGGGGGTGGGTGACGAGATGCGCGAGCAACTCGAACTCCAGGTAGGTGAGATCGAGCGGTCGCCCGTCGACCTCGGCGGTGCTCCGCACGGTGTCGACGCGGACCAGCTCGTCCCCGGCGTCGCTGTCCCTGACGCCGACAGACCCGTCGGCCGGTACGAGGACCAGGTAGCCGATCATCGGCGGCCGGCCCGGCAGCGTGGGCAGGGTGTGCTGGGGAGCGGGCAGCCAGGTGGCACCCGGGGGCAGGAAGTCCGCCATGTCGACCACCTCCTCCCGCCCCACGGCACGGAGTCGATGCCGGGGGGAGTCCGTGGACGAGAGGGCGGCGGCCGACGCGGAGCCCTGGGCAGCGGTCAGCTGGGCGGTGGTCGAGAGGAAACGAGAGGTCGCCATGAGAGGTCAGCTCTTTCGCGCGAGAGGTCCGTCTGGGAGGCCTCGGCGGCCGAGTTCGTGGTCGGACCCACCGAGGGGACGTACGTCGTTCGCGCCGACCGAAGGCCGGGCCGGGGTGTGCGGCTGTACGGCTTTAGAGGGCCGGCGCGTTCATCGCGCGACAACACACCCGGTCGAAGTCGTGGTGCTGACGGGAAGGCCAGAACGGTTCGAGGTCATGGCGACCCGTCGCGCGGTACTCCCGGGTTCCGGCCATGGCCCCATTGAAGAGACCCGGATGCCCGACAGGAGCCCTCCTCCCACCACTTGGACGCCGCCGGCCCGGGACGCAGATGTGCGGATGTGTCGTGTCCTCAGCCGACCAGGCGCTTGCGCCAGTCCAGCGGGGTGACGGTGATGGCCCTCGTGGGGTCGCCGTCCCACTCCGTGGACAGTCCTTCCGCGGCGAGGGCCGCCACGACCTCGTGTCCGACGGTCGTCGTGGTGTCGGCGGACCCGTCGAATCCGCCGTACAGCAGCATCAGTCCGTGTCCGGCGGCGGCGCCCTCGGTGCACTGCGAGTGGAAGAACACGAACCCCCGCGCACCGTCGGCGCTTTCGGCGCCTATCTCGCTCGTACCGCAGTTGCGGCAGCAGGTGAAGTTCTCCCGGGCGGTGATGCCGTGTTCGGTCTGGAGCGTCTCGAAGGCGCGGGTGATCCGCTCGGGGTCGGTGATCCCCTCCCAGGTCTCCTGCTCGGTGAGCCGCTCGACCCACAGCCGGTCGACGAGCTCCCGGGCCTGCGCGCGGGAGACGGGCCGGTGGTCACCGTCGACCAGATACTCCTCGGCGGCCTCGCTCAGCTGGGTGCGGTCGCCGTACCCGCAGGCCAGCAGCTCCCGTACCCGCTCCTCGACCTCTTCCCGCACGTCCTTTGGGAGTTCCGGTACGTCCTCGGGGGCGTCGTGCTCGACGGGGGTCCACTCGATGCCGCTGTCCCAGTCCTCCGTCCGTCGTGCCCAGCCGGTCATGGCCTCGGCGACCCGCTCCCGGTCGGAGAGGACCGCTCCGAAGAACCGGTCGCGTCCCTCCCGGTGCTCCAGCTGGTACTCCCCGCTGCCCTCCTCGTGCCAGACCTGGATGAAGACATCCGGCACGTCCGGTATCCGCTGCGCGACCAGGAACCGGTCGCCGTCACCGCCGATCCGGCACACCAGCTCCCGCAGCCGCTCCGCCGAAACCCGGGCGTGCTTCTGCCAGTTCTCCGTCTCGATCTTGACGGCCAGCTCGGACGCATCGGATGTATCAGATGTACCGGTCGGGTCGCCCCCGTAGATCTTCATGCCCCCCACCATGACATGCCCCACTGACAACGCCGGAGGGCGCCCACCTGAATCGGCGGACGCCCTCCTGAAAAGCTGGGTGGATCAGACCTGGCCGGCCTTCTCCAGCGCGGAGCAGCAGGTGTCGACGATCAGACGCGTCACGACGTACGGGTCGACGTTGGCGTTGGGACGGCGGTCCTCGATGTAGCCCTTGCCGTCCTTCTCGACCTGCCACGGGATACGGACCGAGGCACCGCGGTTGGAGACGCCGTAGCTGTACTCGTTCCACGGGGCGGTCTCGTGCAGACCGGTCAGACGGTCGTCGATGCCGGCGCCGTAGTTCTTGACGTGGTCGAGCGGCTTCGAGCCCTCGCCCAGCGACTCGCACGCGGTGATGATCGCGTCGTAGCCCTCGCGCATCGCCTTCGTGGAGAAGTTGGTGTGCGCACCGGCGCCGTTCCAGTCACCCTTGGCCGGCTTGGGGTCGAGGGTGGCGGCGACGTCGAAGTCCTCGGCGGTGCGGTAGAGCAGCCAGCGGGCCACCCACAGCTGGTCCGAGACATCCAGCGGGGCCAGCGGGCCGACCTGGAACTCCCACTGACCGGGCATGACCTCGGCGTTGATGCCGGAGATGCCGAGGCCGGCGGCGAGGCAGTTCTCCAGGTGGGCCTCGACGATGTCACGGCCGAAGATCTCGTCGGCGCCGACACCGCAGTAGTAGCCGCCCTGGGGGGCCGGGAAGCCGCCCTTGGGGAAGCCGAGCGGGGTGCCGTCCTGGAAGAAGGTGTACTCCTGCTCGATGCCGAAGATCGGCTCCTGGGCGGCGAACTTCTCGGCGACCTCACGCAGCGCGGCACGGGTGTTGGACTCGTGCGGGGTGAAGTCGATGTTGAGGACCTCGCAGAGCACGAGGACGTCGTCGCCGCCGCGGATCGGGTCGGGGCAGGTGAAGACCGGCTTGAGCACGCGGTCCGAGGAGTGGCCCTCGGCCTGGTTCGTGGAGGACCCGTCGAAGCCCCAGATCGGCAGCGCGTCCAGACCGGCCGGCTCTCCCGCGATGATCTTGGTCTTGGAACGGAGCTTGGCCGTCGGCTCGGTGCCGTCGATCCAGATGTACTCAGCCTTGAAGGTCACGGGACACATCCTTCGGGGTGGGTCACTAGGCGCAATTGCGGGTGCTACGGGTGCTGCGGCGCTGCGGCACTGAAACGCCGCGCTGATGCCCGGCAGCCTGCCAACGTGCGATTTCCCGATCATTGCTCGAATGTGAACCCCGTGTTACCGGGTGTCGCTGTGGCGCGACTCACTCCGTGAGGACGGCCGGAGGGCGTTCGCACCCGCTATGTCCTGGCTGTGAACGGGTGGGAGGACGTCCGGGCGGCGCGGCTCGTATGCGATGGGGTTGGCCGGGAGTGACGGCCTCGGTCGACCTAGTGGGCCTCGGTCGCCGCGTCCCGCACCCCGTTCAGGAAGCCGCGCACCGCCGCCAGTTCCCGCTCGTCGTAACCCCGCAACAGCTCCACCGCCCGCCCGATCAACGGCCCGAAGGCATCCCACCCCAGCTCGACCGCCCGCTCGTCGACCTCGACGAGCACCCTGCGCCGGTCCCGTGTGTCCCGCACCCGTCGTACGAGCCCGAGCCGCTCCAGCCGGTCGGTGAGCGCGGTGGCCCCGGCCGAGTTCAGCCCGAGCAGGGTGCCGAGCCGCCCGGACGTCATCTCCGTACCGGCCCTCCTGGCCTCCATCAGGGCGATCAGGGCGCGCACGTCGGTGGGGTGCATCCCGTTCCGGTTCGCGAACCGGGCGCTGTGCAGGCCGAGTTCGACGGCGACCTCGCGCAGGAGGTGCACGATCTCCATCTCACGCGCGTCGCCCTCCATCTCACGCGCGTCGCCCTCCATCTCACGCGCGTCGCCCTCCATCTCACGCGCGTCGCCCTCCATCTCACGCGCGTCGCCCTCCATCTCACGCGCGTCGCCCTCCATCTCATGCGCGTCGTCCGCCATGCCGCCCCGCCTTTTCTCTTGCTGAACTAGTATCTCGCTCAGCGAGATACTAGTGGGGGGTGACGGCTCGTGGGCTCCTTCGACATCCACGCGTTCGACGAGGCGTACGACAAGGTCATGGCCAAGTGGCCCGCGGACCGCGAGACGTTCGCCGTCTCCGGCGAGTTCGGCACGACCCGGGGGAGTGTGTGCGGCCCTGTCGGCGCACCGCCGCTCCTCCTCCTGCCGGGCGGTGGCGGCGCGACCTCCGCCTCGTGGTTCGCCAACGCCGGCGAGCTCGCGCTCACACACCGCGTGTACGCCGTCGACCTGATCGGCGAGCCGGGGCACAGCAGACGCGAGGCCGGCCACCCCCTCCGTAAGGCGGCCGACCTCGCGGCCTGGCTCGACGGGATCCTGCACGGCCTCGAGATCGACGCGACCGCGCTGTGCGGTCACTCGTACGGTGCCTGGATCGCTCTCCACTACGCCCTGTACGCGCCCCACCGGGTCCGTCGCCTGGCCCTGCTGGACCCGACGCAGTGCTTCGCGGGGTTCGGGACGGCGTACATCCTGCGGGCCGCCCGGATGATGCTGGGCCGCTCCGCCCGGCGCACCAGGGCGTTCCTGGAGTGGGAGACGGGTGGGGCGCGGGTGGACCCGGACTGGCTCCTGCTCCAGGAGGCGGCCGCCCGGTTCCCTTTCACCCGGCCGGTCACGGGGCCGAAGCCCGACCGTGCGGCGATGGCCGCGTTCGACGTGCCGACCCTGCTGCTTCTCGCGGAGAACAGCAGGGCGCACGACGTCCGTCAGGTGGCGGCCCGCGCCGCCGGGTCACTGCCGCGCGTCGAGGTCGCCGTCCTCGCGGACGTCTCCCACCACGCCCTGCCGCACACGAACCCGGCGGAGCTCAACAGCCGTCTGACGGCCTTCTTCGACGGCTGACCTCAGCCGACCTTCTCGATCAGGGCCCGGCGGATCAGGAACTTGCCCGGTTCCCGCACCTGTTCGAAGGCCGCGTTGTTCAGCAGGACACAGCTGCCGGAGGTCGAGGTGACCTCCACGGTCGTGGACTTGTTGTTGTCCAGGTTGGTCACCTTCAGCTTCGTACCGGCCGGGAACTGGTTGCTGGACGCGGCCGGAGCGCCGGCCTCACCGGAAAGGGTGACGGTGGAGCCGTTGCAGACCTGCTCACCCGCCGCCCCGGTGTCCCCGGTGTCCCCGGTGTCCCCGGTGTCACCGGCGTTCTCCGTGGCAGGTGACGACGGCTGTGCGGGTTGCGCGGGCTGTTCCGGCTGCGCGGGCTGTGCTGCCTGGGAGCCCTGAGCCGACTCCCCGACGACGCAATCCGACGCCTCCTGCTGGACCTTGATCTGCGCGATGACCGCCTCGCGGTTGGCGATGCGGGCCTCGGACTGCGCGTCCGGGTTGGCTCGTTGACCGTCGATGAACCGCTGGTTGTTGCCGAGCGCGGTGGCGAGCCCCTGGCAGACGTTCGAGTCCGCGGCGGTCTGGGCCGCGTTCGATGTGGCCGCCATGGCGAAGGCCCCGCCTCCCGCCACCGCCGCGGCACTGACGAACAGGGCGACCTTCTTCTTCGTGCCGAGAGTTCTCCTACGCGACATTCGCGCCTCCTGAGAGGTAGGGGAGCGTACGCCGCTATGTACGAGATGCCGAACGAAGTTACTCAACGGTCATACGAAAACTTCGACTCCGGAACTTCGACTCCGGAACTTCGACTCCGAACCCCCGTGGCTCGCTACCGCGACAGAGCGTCCCGTACGGCCTCGTCCGTGCGCCCCACCACCGCCGTACCGTCGTCCGCGGTGATGATCGGCCGCTGGATCAGCTTCGGATGCTCGGCGAGCGCCTTGATCCACTGCTCGCGCGAACCGGCGTCCCGCGCCCACTCCTTGAGCCCGAGCTCCTTGGCGGCGGCCTCCTGGGTGCGGGTGATCTCCCACGGTTCGAGCCCGAGCCGCTCCAGTACCTCGCGGATCTCGTCCTCGCTCGGCACGTCCTCGAGATAGCGGCGGACGGTGTAGTCGGCGCCCTCGGCGTCGAGCAGGTTGATCGCGCTGCGGCACTTCGAGCAGGCCGGATTGATCCAGATCTCCATGGCGCCCACGGTAGCGGGCGGTCGGGCGGTCCAGGAAAACCCGTGTTCCACCTCTGTCACAGGACCCCCAAAGCCCTTCTGGCCAGGGGCGATTGTCAGTGGGGGGTAGTAAAATAGAAGCAGTGTTCGAGGGTTGCCGACGGGGGATTTCCGGCGGCGCCCAGACCGCGACAGGAGGATGTCCGTGCCCGCTGCCGCACTGAAGTCGAAGCCGCTGCCCACCCAGTCCACCGCCCAACATCCCGTCCTGCTCGACCTGCCGTACGCGCCCGTGGTGAAGCACACCCTGCCGCCGGGCCGTCCGCGGGAGTGGTACATCACGCACAACCGGCGACTGAAGGCCATGCGCCTCGCGATCGCCCTGCTCGACTCCGGCGTCTACATGCCGAACCAGGCGCGCAACGAGACGATTCGGAGCACCGCCGAGGTGATCGGCGTGCACCCGCCGTCGGACACCACGTGCCACATGGTGCGGGCGCTGATGCGGTACAGCCGCTGACGCTGACGTCGACGCCGACGCTCCGCTGAGAAAAAGGGCGATCTCCGGCCGCCAGGGTTGGCCGGAGATCGCCCTAGCCCTGCCCGCCCGGGGTCCATACGATGCGGTCGCCCCTCGGTCTTCACAGCTCTTTCACAGGCCGCCCTTTCCTGGGGCGGTCATTCGCGGGCCGAGGGGGGTATCGCGCATGTCCCTTGACATGCGCATGACTCTGATTGGAGAACCCCCCATGGCTCGTGGTCTCCTGCTGGGCGGCGCCGCAGCCGCTCTGTTCGCCACCGCGCTTCCCGCGCAGACGGCGTCGGCGGACTCGCCCTTCGACAACCCGCCCCCGGACAAGATCGTCATCAAGGTCGCCACGGTGAACGGCTCCGGCTGTCCCCGGGGCACGGCCGCGGTCGCCGTCTCACCGGACAACACTGCGTTCACCGTGACCTACAGCGACTACCTCGCCCAGGTCGGAGGCGGCGCCCCGTCCAACGCGTTCCGCAAGAACTGCCAGCTCAACCTGATCGTCCACGTGCCGGGCGGCTTCACCTACGCCATCGCCAGCGTCGACTACCGCGGCTTCGCCTCGCTCCAGCGCGGTGCCAGCGGTGTCGAGAAGGCCTCGTACTACTTCCAGGGCTCCCCGGACACGGCCGCGAGAACGCACACGTTCAACGGCCCCTACGAGGACAACTGGCAGGCCACCGACGAGACCGACTGGGCCCAGCTGGTCTGGGCGCCCTGCGGTGTCGAGCGCAACTTCAACATCAACACGGAACTGCGCGTCAACCGGGGTTCGTCACCGGCCAACAGCACGAGCTTCATGACCATGGACTCGACGGACGGTGACATCAGCACGGTGTACCACTTGGCGTGGAAGGAGTGTCCCCCCAAGTGAGCCGATGGTGCCGGGCGCCCTCTGTTTCCTGGGCGCCCGGCACCCCGGCGGTTCTTTGAGGGCCGGTTGTATGTCTGCGGGTGAGTGGGGGGTTGCTCACGGGGGCGCCCCCAGGCTTTCAAGGGCGCGGGGAACTACCCCAACTCCCGTTCCAGAGGCGTCCGGATGCGCGGTGTGACCCGGGTCCCGTCCAGCCATCCCCGCAACCGCTCGGCCTCCAACGCGATCGCGGCCTCGGCCTCCCCGCCCACCCCCTCCGCCTCCAGCAACCGCCAGACGATCTCCCCGTCCGGCCGCTGCGCCCAGCCGCCCACCACGCGGCCGTTCCACCACACGGTCGGGCCGATGTTGCCGCTGCGGTCGAACAACGCGGGGCGAAGGCCGGGGGAGAGGAACCAGTCGCGCTGCTGCCAGCCCATCGCAGTGGGGTCGAGGGCGGGCAGCAGGGCGGCCCAGGGTTCGGCGGGGCCCGCGGGCGGCTCCTCGTCCCCGGCCACCACGTACCCCGTGCCCTCGTCCAGCGTCACGGCCCGCGCGCCTATCGCCGTGAGCGCCCGGCGGACCTCCGTCACCCGCCACCCCGTCCACCACTTCAGGTCGGCCTCGGTCGCCGGACCGCACGCGGCCAGCCAGCGGCCGAGCAGCGACGCCTGGGCCTCGGCCACGTCCAACTCGGCGTGTGGGGGCGCGACGGCCCAGCGGAACTGGCTGGATGTCCAGGAGCCGAGCGGGCGGCCCCGTACGACTCTGCCCTCCACGCCCAGTACCTTGAGCAGCCGGGTCGAGACGGTGTGCATGCCCTCGTAGCTCTTGCCGGCGGCGTACACGAACTGCTGCCGCAACCGCGGTTCGTCCTCGGCGAGTTCGGCCGCCGTCGCCTGGCCGCGTCGGGCCAGCGCGGCCAGCGTCGACTCCTCGACCTCCTTCAGCCAGGCCGCGTCGGGCGCCCCGGCCGCCGCCATCTGCTTCAGCAGCGAGGCTCTTTCCTTCGCGGCGACCGCGATGCCGGTCGACGCGTGCACCACGGCGGTCAGGCCGGTGGGGAACACGAAGACGGTGTGCCGCATGCCGTGCATCCGCACCAGCGTCCGGTCCGCGTACAGCGACCGTTCGGTTTCGGCCACCGTCCGCCCCGGATCGGCGAGCCGCGCGCCCACCGCCAAGTACACCGTCGCGGGATCCGTGCCGTGCAACGCGACCAGCGAGTCCGCGACCTCCTCCGGGCCCGCCGCCCGCCTGGATCCGGCCAACCGCTGCCGCGCCGCGAGCCGGTCCCGCCGCTCGGCCGTGCCGATGTACCGCCGCAAGTCCCCCATACCCTCCGCCCCTCCGCCCGTACGTCCGTCACACCCGTCGCAGAGGACATCCTCCCGGACACCACTGACAATCGGCTCCCACCCCGGCTCCCGTCGGCGTCCGGCCCCGGCACCCGAGATCAGGAGACGGAAGAACCGGGAGATCGAACGAGAACCAGGGAGGCGGGATGGAGCCGTACGGCATGCGCCGCCGCCCGCACGTGGCAGTCGACGCGGCGGCTGGGCGAACGTCATCGACCGAATGCCCGATAACCGCGCCCACGACCACACCCGCCCGACTACACGTACCGCTCCAACAGCCCGCCCACATAGGCCTCCAACCGCGCCCCCAACACCTCCGGCGTCAGATCCGACCGCCCCAGCTCCCGCCACGGCACCGCCAGCTTCTCCGCGTCGGGCGCGTAGGCGAGCGCGTCCAGCAGCCGCCAGTACAAGTGGTCCTGGCCCCCTGCCAGTTGACGCCCACCACGCGCCTCGTACCGCTCACGGAAGCCGAGCCCGTACTCCGCCCCGTGCAGCAGCGCCAGCGCGGTCGAGCAGTGGGCGACATCGAGGTCCGCCGGCCCCCACGAGGTCTCCACCCAGTCCACGACCCCGCTGATCCGCAACTCCTCGCCCTCGCCGGTGAACAGCACGTTCCCCGGATGGAAGTCCCGGTGCAGAAAACACCCCTCGTACGCGGGTGCCTCGCGGCGGATCACGTCCGCGGCCCGCTCCCACAGCGGGCCGCCGGGCGTGCGGACCCGCTCGGGCGACGTCCACGCCTGATACGTACGCGGCCGTTCCGCCGGTACGACCGCGTGGATACGGGCGAGTTGGCCGGCCAGCAGGTCCAGCCGCCCGTCCAGGTCCCCGTCGTCCTCCACCCGTACCGACCCCGGCAGCAGGGACATCAACAGCGAGGGGTGATCGGCGAGTTCGGCGGTCGGGTCGGCGGCGTACAGTCGGGGCGTCGGGATGTCGTCGTACGACGCGAGGAGGGTGAGCACCGCCGCCTCACGGGTCAGCAGTCCGGGAGCGTGCCGCCGGAAGAACGGCTTCACGAACGACCGCAGTACAGCGGCCGACCCGTCGTCCAGCGTCAGCCGCCGCATCTGCGAACTCCAGCCACCGCGCAGCGACTCCCACTCGCGCACGCTCCGCCCCTCCGGGAGCCGCTTGTCCACCCAGGCGCGGGTCGCCGTCCAGCCCCGGTCGCCCAGCCCCGCCAGTACGGCGTCGACGAACCGTCGGCGGTCGTCGTCGTGGTCCCGGAACCACAGGCCCACGTAGTGGTCGGCGGCGGGGATGCCGACCCGGGTGAACTGGGCCCGGGCGGCCAGCGCGTCCGTGACGGCGTCGGTCACGTCGGTCGGGATGACATGATCCGTGCCCGGTACGACGAGAACGGCCCGCCCGGTGTACGCCCGGAACGCCTCCAGCGCCGGCGACCGGCGCCAACTGCCCGGCGTACGAATGATGTCGCTGAACCGGCCGTTCCCCTCCCCGAACGGCACCAGCCACGCCTCCGCCCCGTACACCGCGGGCGCACACAGCCCGATCGCCGCCACGCGCTCGCCGTAGTGCGCGGCGAGATCGGCCACCGTCTGGCCGCTCATGCTGAACCCGACGACGATCAGGGGCGCGCCCGCTGGAACACGCGCCCCGATCACGGCGACCGCCTGTTCGAAACGCCGACGCAGACTCAACTCCGCCAGCGTGCCCGTGCTCTCACCATGCCCCGAGAAGTCGAAGGCGACCGCCCGGCAGCCCCGCGCCACGAACTCCCCGAGCAGCGGGACCAGCCGCTCCTTGCTGCCCTTGCCCGCGCCGTGCAGCAGCACCACGGTGGCCGCGGCCGGATCATCCCCGTCCCCGTACACCCCCCTCAGCAGCTCGCCGTCGCACTCGTGTGTGAAGACAGTGACTCCGCTCATGCGCCCCATTCACTCACGTGACGCACTCCCCGCTGTGCCGCGACTTTCTGGACGGGAAGAGGTGAGTGGGGCAAGTGGTGAGCGGACTGACACCCAGGGCCCGCGCGTTCCTGGATACCTGGGGGAGGAGGTCACCACGCATCGCCCCCGTCGTCGCCTCCGGCTCGCCGGAGTGGGCGAGGCAGGTGGTCCTCGCCCATGAAGAGGAATTCGGCGGACTCTTGTTTCCCGTGCTGGGCGGCGAGTTGTCCGGATGGATCCGACTCGGCACCAGGACAAGCAGGATCCGGACCTCCAGCGCCGGTGAACTGATCTTCAACTTCGCCGAGCCGCAGTTCGTCCAGTGCGGGCTGGTCTGCAGGGTGGACGGATACTTCGGTGTGTCGTGGTCGGAGGAGTTCCTGCCGTGGCACGCTGATGCGCGCCGCCTGATCGAATCGAGTGCCATGTGGGCCGGTCTCGTCGGATGGCGAACGTCAGCCCTGTGCGACGGGAAGCCTGACGATGCCCTGGCTGTGCTGCGGGGTCTGCATCCGGAGGAGTGCGGTTCGTCGCGTGAGACGGCCTGGTGGCGGGGCGACGACATCGCGGTCCATGTCGAGCCGCATCTCACCTACCTCCCGGAAGGCTCCTCTCGGGTTCACGTACTGACGTCCGGTTCGGAAGCCGATCGACGCGTGAAGCGAGCGCTCGAAGAGGCGGCGAAGGCAGGGGCTGATCTCCTGGTGAGGCCCCAAAACGGCTCGGTCGCAGCTCCTGAGGAGTCTCCCTTCCACTGAGTCAAAGACGGTGGGCCCCTTGCGAACGGCAGGGGCCCATCGTCGTGTCGAGGAGGACGAGTGACCCTTGGGTCTCGGCCGTGGGAATCCGGTCAGGGGCGGAGGTGGGCGGTCAGCCCCTCGAAGCAGCCGCGGTGTACGGCGGGCAGGTCCACCTGGTCGGGGTCCAGGGGCCTGAGCAGGTGGGCTCCTTCGAGGAAGGCTGCCACCTCTGTGGCCAGCGTCGCCGGGTCCACGTCCGGGCGGGCCGAGCCGTCGGTCGCCGCGCGGGTGAAGAGGGACGTCAGGTGGGTGCGGATGGCTCGGCCTCGGTGGCGGAACCAGGTGTGGAGGGCTGTGCCGGGGTCAGGTTCTCGGCCGTCAAGGGGTGTGGAAGGCCGTCAGTTCGCGTTCGGTGGCTGCCGTGTGCGCCGCGAGCGGTTCGTCCCCCTCGGCGGCGTCGAGCTGTGGGCTGAGGAGTTCGGTAGCCCCGGGCATTCAGTCGTGCTGCTGTCATGGGCGCCCAAGCGCAGGGCATCCAGTGGAAAGACGGGATCGTGCGGCGGCTGGTGGACGGGGGCGTGCGGGTGATCCGCTACGACCACCGCGACACCAGGCGCTCCTCCGTCGTCGATTTCGCCGCCCGGCTGTACAGTCGCCGACCTGGCCTCGGACGCGCTCGCCGTGCTGGACTCGTTCGGGGCGGAACGGGCGCATCTGGTCGGGGTCTCGCTGGGCGGGATCATCGCGCAGCGGATCGCCGTCACCGATCCCGAGCGGGTGCTGACACTGACGAGGCTGTCGTCCCAGCCACTGGGGCGCACGCGGCAGCCCGTTCCTTCCCTTCCGAGTTCGGAGGTATCACCGTGAACATCTCCGGACCGGGGATCAGCCGCGCACGCGAACCGTTCGAACTCGACCCCATGATGTGCGTGGGGGAGGGAGACAGGTTCCTGGAATGGAGTGAGGAGACCGGATGACACCGGCGCCCTGCTTGAAGCGGGGGTTTTCCTTGCGGCTATCGCTGCCCTCGCGCGACGATGATGCTGTCTCGGCGACGCCGACAGGAGGGTCTGTGGGAGGCCGACAACCTGAGGTTCCCCCGCTGCGCGGGAGTGGCTGACTAGCTGGTCAGGGCGGGTTGACGTGGTTTCAGGTTCACTGGTTCGGTCGCTGCCTGGTCGGCGTAGTGCTTCTCTTCGTACTCGATGGGGCTGAGGTAGCCGAGCCGCTTCTGGATACGGCGGGGGTTATAGAAGCCGTCGATGTACTCGAAGAGCGCGAGATTCGCCTCGGCCCTGGTCGTGAAGACGCGGCCGCGGATGCACTCGGTGTTGATCAGCATCCACAGGTTCTCCGCCAGGGCATTGGCATTCGCCGTCGAATGCGCTCGTTTCCCGCGATGACGATGGACGTGTGCAGTTGATCCGTCCGTTCCATCCCCGGTGCGGTGAGGATTTCGAGTTCCTGGAGCGGCTCAACTCGTGGCGCGGGGATGTGGTACTGGTCCTCGACGGGCAGGGCCACAGGTGTTCGTTCCCGCTGGAGTGGACCGATATGGCGCCCGTGGACGCGTTCGTCGCGGCGGCCGGCGGGGGCTGTCCGTATCGGACCGGGGATCTGGTCGAGTTGGCGGATCTGGTTGCCGCCCGGGTGCCCGGTGGCCGGGGCGGTGTCGGGGGGATGGCGCCGTGATCGTCGTGGGATTGAGGCCGCTGCCGGGGGCGCTCGCGGGCGCTGCTGGGGGCGTGCGAGGGCTCGGGAGTCTCTGTGACCTGCGCCTTCTGCTTCTCTGGCCGGTTTTTGCGCTCTTGGCCTGTGCGGTGGCCGGTCTGATCCTGGTGACATCAGGATCGACGGGGAGGCGCGATGAGCTGGCAGACGGGCAAGAAGGCGGCGCTGGAGGAGTTCCCGGCGCTCAACCCGCGGCCCGAGGCGGTGACCGACGAGGGCTTCGCTGCTTGTCCGTTCCTGGATCCGGCCGATGTGGTGCAGGTCAAGTACGAGATGGTGCGCCGGGTGAGGGTGGACAAGGTGCCCGTGGCCCGTGCGGCGGCGGCCTTCGGGTCACCAACGGACTCCTGCGCCAGTACTTTCCAAAGGGCACAGACCTGTCGCGATGGGAAGCCGGTGAGCTCGAAGCCGTCGCACCCGCACTCAACAACAGGCCCCGCAAGACCCTCGGTTGGAAGACACCTGCCGAAGCCCTCAACGAACATCTCCTATCGGTCCAGGAAGCCGGTGTTGCGTCGACCCGTTGAGTCCGGGCTGCGTGTCGTGGTCGGCGTGGTGGACGAGTTCGCCGGGGGCGACCTCGCGGCTGGCCAGCGCGTACTCGAGGGAGGTGAGGACCAGGTCGGCGTCCGCGCGGGCGGAGGTCTCCCAGGCCACGACTCTGCGGGAGAAGGCATCACGGATCGCCGACAGCCACAGTGGCCCCTCCAGGGTGGGGATCATGGTCAGGTCGGTGACCCACAGCCGGTTCGGCGCGGGTGCCGTGAAGTCGCGTTGCACCAGGTCAGGGGCGAGGTCGGCGTCCGGGTCGCGGCGGGTGAAGCCCTTGCTCCTGCGGAGGCTGATCCCGGCCAGGCCGGCCTCACGCAGGGCGGCGAGGCATTCCGGGGGCTGGTTGGCGACGATGCACACCTCGTACTCCTCGGCGAGGTAGCTGAGCGCGTCGACGGCTCCAGGAATGGGCTGGACTAACGAGGTCCAGCGTTCGCGGACGCTCTGCCAGCTCTTCGTGCCGTTGGGCGGGAAGAGGCTGGGCGGAGGCGATCCGGGTGCGCGGCGCTGGTAGAAGTCGCGCATGGCCTGGAGGAAGGCGTCCATGGTGAGGGTGGCATCGTCCGCGCGCGTGAGTTCCCAGATGCCTTGGAGCCAGGCGAGGTCGAAGGGTTCGTAGTAGAGGACGCCGCCGACGTCGACGGCCAGGGTGCGGCCCGTCATGATGTGACCGCCCGTCCGGCGGCTCAGGTGAACCACTCGGGCTTGTCCGCGGTGTCGTTCTCGATGCTGAGGGAGGTCGCGGGCTCCACGGGGCCGTGTTCACGGGCCCAGGTCGCGGTGCGTTGCAGACCTTCGGCGAGCGGGGTGTCGACCCAGTCGCCGAGCGTTTTACGGGCGAGGCTGTTGTCGGTGTACGCGGCGTGGACCTCGTCGCGGGTGGCCAGGTGCATGATCGGGTGGTCGGGTACGCCCATGGCGGTGCGCACGGTGTGCGCCATGTCCAGCACAGTGGTGGTCTGCGAGGAACCGACGTTGAAGACCTGGCCCCAGGCGGCCGGCTGGTCGGACGCGGTAAGGAACGTGCCGACGATGTCCGGGGCGTAGGTGAAGGCGTGGATCTGGCTGCCGTCTCCGTACACGCTGATCGGCTCGCCGCGCATGATCTGGTTGAGGAAGATGGCGACGGCGTTGCGGTACGGGTCGCCCATGTTCTGCCGCTCGCCGTAGACGTTGTGCATGCGCAGGGCGAAGTACGGAAGGCCCTGCAGCTGCATGGTGACGGCGAGTTCGCGCTCCACGGCGAGTTTCGCGTTGCCGTAGCTGTCGGCGGGGACGGGCCGCTCGTCCTCGCGCATGGGGACGTGTCCGTGGCCGTACACGGCGACCGACGAGGCGAAGCCGAAGAACCTGACCTTGGCGGCCAGCGAGGCGTTGATCAGGTTGATGCTGCCCAGCACATTGCCGCTCAACCGGCCAGGAGCCCCAAAAGCAACGGCAACGGCATTGCCATGGGTTCGACAGGGGGTACCAGTCATGCCGGGCCCGGAGGCCAGCGGCCCTCTTGCAGGACCACGAAGACCATTACGGGGGACACCCTCCCCCGTACCCCCGGCCGGGCACGGCGCCGCCCTCGGCTGGGGCCGACCTCGTGAAGCGAACCGAATAAAGTAAAGACATGACCGCGAACCCCACGCACACCGCCCTCTGGCCCGCGCCTCTCGCGGGGGGAGGCGCCGGTCCGACGGGAGCCGTCGACGCGACGGTCCAAGTGTCGGGGTCCAAATCCGTCACCAACCGTGCCCTCGTCCTGGCCGCCCTCGCCTCGGAGCCGGGCTGGCTGCGCCGCCCGCTGCGCTCCCGCGACAGTCTGCTGATGACGGGCGCGCTGCGCGCGATGGGCGTGGGCATCGAGGAGGGCGTGGGCCCGGACGGTTCCGGTGAGGCCTGGCGCGTCATCTCGTCGGGCCTGCAGGGCCCGGCCACGGTCGACGTCGGCAACGCCGGCACGGTGATGCGCTTCCTGCCGCCGGTCGCCACGCTCGCCGATGGGCCGATCCGGTTCGACGGCAACCCCCGTTCGTACGAGCGTCCGCTGCACGGTGTCATCGACGCGCTGCCGCTGACGCTTCACGGCGGCGGCGCCCTGGACGGCGGCCCGGTCGAGATCGACGCCTCGTCGTCCTCCCAGTTCGTGAGCGTGCTCCTGATCTCCGGCCCGCGCTTCAACCAGGGCCTCGAGGTCCAACACACGGGCTCGTTGCCGCCCTCCATGCCGCACATCCGCATGACGGTCGACATGCTGCGCGCGGTCGGCGCCCAGGTGGACACCCCGGAGTCGGGCGGCGAGCCGAACGTGTGGCGGGTCACGCCGGGCGCCCTGCTCGGCCGCGACATCACCATCGAGCCGGACCTCTCCAACGCCCAGCTGTTCCTGGCCGCGGCCCTGGTCACCGGCGGCAAGGTCGTCATCCCGGACTGGCTGGCGCACACCACGCAGCCCGGCGACGCACTGCGGGACATCTTCACGCAGATGGGCGGCAGCTATGAACTCACCGAGAAGAGGCTTGAGTTCACCGGTTCCGGCTCGATCCACGGCATCGACGTCGACCTGGGCGAGGTCGACGAGCTGACCCCCGGCATCGCCGCCGTGGCCGCCTTCGCGGACTCCCCGTCCACCCTGCGCGGCGTCGCGCACCTGCGTCTGCACGAGACGGACCGCCTTGCCGTGCTCACCAAGGAGATCAACGAGCTGGGCGGTGACGTGACCGAGACCGCCGACGGCCTCCACATCCGCCCGCGCCGTCTGCACGGCGGGATCTTCCACACGTACGATGACCACCGCATGGCGGCCGTGGACGCGATCATCGGCCTGGCCGTGGAGGGCGTACAGATCGAAAACGTGGCGACCACCGCCAAGACGCTGCCGGACTTCCCCGAGCTGTGGGCCGAAAGGCTCGGGGCGTAGGGACGTAACGCGATGCGCCGCTACGGCAAGCACACCGACGAGGACGACATCCGCCAGCGCCCCAACCGCAAGGGGAACCGGCCGCGGAGCAACATCCGGCCCAAGCACGAGGACGCGGCGGAGGGCATGGTCCTCACCGTCGACCGGGGGCGGCTGACCGTCCTGATCGACGACACCGCGGTCACCGCGATGAAGGCCCGCGAACTGGGCCGCAAGGCGGCGGTGGTCGGCGACCGCGTCGCCGTCGTCGGTGATCTGTCCGGCAAGAAGGGCACCCTCGCGCGCATCGTCCGCATCGAGGAGCGCACCTCGGTCCTGCGCCGCACAGCGGACGACGACGACCCGTACGAGCGGGTCGTCGTCGCCAACGCCGACCAGCTCGCCATCGTCACCGCCCTCGCCGACCCCGAGCCGCGCCCGCGCATGATCGACCGCTGCCTTGTGGCGGCGTACGACGGCGGCCTCGACCCGCTGCTGGTGCTGACCAAGTCGGACCTGGCCGCGCCGAGTAAGATCCTCGACCTGTACGGGGACCTCGACATCCCCTACGTTGTGACCAGCCGCGAGGAACTGGAGGACGGCACGGCCGTCCAGCGCGTACGCGAGCAGCTCGACGGAAAGGTCACGGCGTTCGTCGGGCACTCGGGCGTCGGCAAGACGACCTTGGTGAACGCACTGGTCCCGGCGGACAGGCGGCGTACGACAGGACACGTCAACGCGGTCACGGGGCGCGGCCGCCACACGACGACGTCGGCGCTGGCGCTGCCGCTCTCGGACGACGCGGGCTGGGTGATCGACACCCCGGGCGTACGCTCGTTCGGCCTGCACCATGTCGACCCGTCGCGCGTCATCCACGCTTTCCCGGACCTGGAGCCCGGCACGGTCGACTGCCCGCGCGCGTGCAGCCACGACGAGCCGGACTGCGCCCTGGACGCCTGGGTGGAGGGGGGCCACGCGGACCCGGCCCGGCTGTACTCGCTGCGCCGCCTGCTGGCCACGCGGGAGCGCCAGGCGTGATGCGTGCTCAGGTGGTGAGACTCCGGCGTGATCGCGGTAGAGGGCGTCGACGAACCAGACCTGTCCGTGGCGACGATTCACGGGGAGGCGCCACCAGATCCGAGTCTGTCTGGGATGGATCGGACACCAGATCGTGGGCGACCCGCTGTTCGAATGCAGGCGGGCGCGACCGGAGGCCGTACCGCGCTGCACTCGCTGCGACTCGCGTTCGATGCATCGTAGGCCGGTGGTGCCCACATACATGTGGAGGCTCTTCCCGGAGGACGACTGCTGGTCTCCGCTCGACGACACGGTCTCCGCACAGGAGACGGAGAAGCTCCCGGGCATGATCGACGGGGAGTGAACACGAGGAAAACGGGCTCGCCGACGCCCACGTACCCGAGCCACAGCAACGCGGCGCCCGGACGTGGACCGCCGCGTTGGCCGGTGAAGGGGGCGCCGCGGGAATCCCAGCCTGCCTCGTCAGGCCGTTTCCGGGTCACGGGTCAGGGAGAAGGAAGCCAGCAAGGCCGGGCCGGTGAACAGCAGATACACATCGTGGCGTCCGTCCTCCGCCTTCGCGGCCGCGGCCACGGTGGTCCACGGCCAACGGCCTTCGCGCTCCGGGACCTCGAGCGTCGTGATGGAGGTACCGCTGGACGGAGCGTCGAGACACACCTCGATGCCGACCGGGCCCGCCTGCGTTCGGTACGCCTGGGCGACGACGCCTGTCACGTCACGCAAGGCGACATCACGGAACAACAGCCAGGATCCGGCGCCGACGGCCTCGACCGCCTCCCCGCTCCGACGCGTCTCGTCGACCAGGCGAACGCCATGGCAGTCGTCGAAGTCGATCGCGCGGACGATCCGCCCGCTGAGGTCGCGGGGCGGCAGCTCCTCGGCCCTCACGGTGAGGGCTGAGGACTGCCGCACGTCCCCGGCGGATGGGCCGACCATGATCTGGTGCTCTCCGGGTTCCACCCGGTACGTACCGCTCTCGACGTCCCAGAACGCGAGCTCGGCGACCGGCAGGGCGAACTCCACGGTTCTGGTGGTGCCGGCCGAGATACGGACGCGCTCGAAACCGTGCAGTTCACGGAGAGGCCGTGGGACGACGCGTCCA
Organism: Streptomyces capitiformicae; assembly: GCF_002214185.1. Classification (NCBI taxonomy): domain Bacteria; kingdom Bacillati; phylum Actinomycetota; class Actinomycetes; order Kitasatosporales; family Streptomycetaceae; genus Streptomyces; species Streptomyces capitiformicae. The sequence goes on from NZ_CP022161.1 coordinate 4,799,191, forward strand.
GGCGCCCTGACGTAGAGCTGGGGAATCTCATCGCTGTCGACATCGCCCAGATTGGTGATGTCGACGCTCACCGACACGGTGTCGCCGCTCTCGCATGATGTGGCACTCAGGCGGAGCGGGCTGTAGTGGAACGTGGTGTACCCCACCCCGTGCCCGAACGGGAAGAGCGGCTCGGTGCGCAGGTACAGGTACGTCTTGGCGCTCTTCACGATGTCGTAGTCGGAGATGTCCCCTACTTGTTCCAGTGACCGGTACCAGGTCTGCGGCAGGCGGCCGGCCGGGGCGCTCCGGCCGGTCAGCGTATCGGCGAGCCCGTTGCCGAGCTCCGGACCAGCGTGCGAGGACCACAGAAGCGTCGGCACGTGTTCGGCCGCCCAGTTCACCGCAAGGGGAAACCCGCTGATCAGCACGGCCGCGGTCCGTGGTGTCACCTCGTGGACCGCCTGCAGCAGTTCCTCCTGCCGTCGCGCCAGGCCGATGTCGGCCCGGTCGTGGCACTCGCGCCCAGGAATGCGGGGATGCGATCCGACCACCACGACCGCGACGTCGGCCTCCGCCGCCGTGCGTGCCGCCTCGGCCACCCCGTCGACGAGCGTCTCCTGCCGGAAGCGGACGGCTTCCTCGGGGGTGGTGGCGGAGAACCCGACGCTCCCGTCCTCACCCACCGCCGCGTATCGCTCGGTGTAGACGTTGCGCAACACCACGCCGTCGTCAACGGGGACGAAGTGGAACGTCTCATAGACGTCCCAGCCGAGACCTGGCTTCTCCTGGTCACCGACGAGTGCGCCGTCGTCCCGGCGCAGCCGCAGGAACATGCGGGTGGCTGCCGAGCGGAGACTGTACTGGCCCTCGCCCCAATCGAACAGATCGAAGGAGTGCTCGGGCCCCAGGGGGCCGGTGTCGATCCTGGCCGGTGCGTCCTCGCCGCACGCCAGCCGACCGCCTTCCACCGGGCGCAGCGCGATGCGGTCCACTCCCTCCGAGTAGCCGACGAGATCGGCTCCGAGCGCTTCACGCAGGCCCGAGAGCGGACTGACCTCGTACCCTGCCTTCCCGGCGTACCAGTCGAGAAAGACCTGGTCGGCGAGGGGGCCGATGACGGCCACCCGGCTGCCCGGGCGTAGCGGCAGAACTTCGGGGGAGTTCTTCAGCAGCACCATCGCCTGGCGGGCCGCCTCACGGGCCAGTGCCAGGTGCTCCGGGGGCGCCGGCTCCGCGGACCGTTCTGCCGGGCGGGCCGGCCGGTCGAACTCGCCCAAGGACATACGCATGCGCAGGAGTCTGCGGGCCGCGCGGTCGATGTCCGCCACGTCCAGCAGGCCGTCGGACAGGGCCGTGCGGAGGGCGTCGAGGGTGACACTCGAATCGTCGTCGTGGTCAGTGAAGTTGTCGACACCCGCCAGGAGGGCCGCGGCGTACGCGTGCGGCCGGTCCTCGTAGTACCTGTGTTCGTGCACGAGGTTGCTGGGTGCGTAGGCGTCCGTGACGACCACCAGGTCGGGCTGCTGTCGACGCAGCTCGGCGAGGTACGGGCTGAGCGAGTTGGGACGGCCGTTGAGGGCACTGTAGGACGGCATGACACCGCTGACCACACCGGATTCGACCGTGCGCTGGAATGGAAGGATGTCGTATTCCCGCAGCACCCGTGGCCGCACCTGCGAGGAGGTGGTGACGTTGCCGGACTCCTTGTTGTAGGCCATGAAGTGCTTGAGTGTCGGGGCGGTCGCCAGAGGCAGCGTCGCCTCCCCGGTGTCGCCTCCGCGCAGACCGCGGCAGTAGGCCGTGGCCATGGCCACGGTGTGCCGCGGGTCTTCGGAGTACCCCTCTTCGTTGCGGCCCCACCGGGGGTCCCGCAGCAGGTTGACAACCGGCCCCCAGACGTTGAGGCTGCACTGCGGATCGCGCTCGTGGTGGGCGCGCACCTCGGTGGCCACGGCCCTTCCGACCTGTTCGAGCAGCTCTGCGTTCCATGTCGCGCCGAGCCCGACGCCCTGGGGGAAGACGGTGGTCGGCAGTGGGCTGGTCTCGACGACGGCACCGTGCAGTACCTCTGTGCCGGTGTGGAACGCGGCGAGACCCAGCCGGGGAACCGCAGGCGCCCACTGGTGCAGCATCGAGATCTTCTCGTCCAGCGTCAGCTGCGCGAGCAGCGAGTCCACCCGTGCGTCCAGGGGGAGAGCGCGGTCGCGGAAGGGCTGGACCTCCGGTGCGTCGTCTGCCGTCGATGGGGACAGGTTGTTCACTGATTCGCTCCTCATGGGGTGGCCGAAGCCGGTGACGCGAAAGGCGACGGGCGGGTGCCCGGGGCGGTGGGACGGGCCCGGGGCCGCCTGGGTGTGGTGGATGCCGGTGCCATGGGACCTCAGGACGCGGCGGATGTCTTCGGCCGCCGAAGGACCACTCGCATGTCCCGGCACCGGAAGTTGCGGTACTTCGGTCCGAACCGGCGGTTCAGTCCCAGTTCGGGATCCTGGCTGAGCAGCCTGGTGAACGCCGGGTGGCGGTACGGTCCGTCGGGGTACTTCGACTCGTAGTCCACCACGTGCTGGCCCTCGAGTGACACCAGCGTCAGGCCCGCCTCGCGGAAGGCCTCGAGGTAGTCCTCGAAGAAGCGGCGGTTGATCCAGTCGTCGTGGTAGACGCTGTGGACGATCTTCTGCACCAGGCCGGGGGCGAAGTACTCCTCCAGCATCTCGCCCATTTGCTCGGGCTCCAGCATGAGGTGCGTCCAGTGCGGTATCGGATTGTCTGCCCAGAAGATCAGGTCGCGGCCCTCCCAGGAGACGTTCTCCAGATGGTGTCCGTCCGGCCCGGACCAGATGGGGCCGTAGTGCGCGTACACGTAGCCGCCGGGTGCCAGGGCGTCCCGGATGGCGAGCATGGACTCCGTCAGATCGGTCATGTGCTCGAAAGCGTTGCATGAGAAGACCAGGTCGAAGGCGCCCCGCTCGAGTCCGGCCTTCTCGACCGGCTTCCCGATCACTTCGTGCCGGTCCTCGCTGGAGTCCTGGGCGAGCGGATCGACCGAAACCCAGCGTCGGTGGTCCGGAAGCCCGGCAACGGTCGAGGCCATGCTCCCGCCGACCTCAAGGACGTTCGCCCCTCGAACGTCGAACTGACTCATGAAGTCTCGAAGGACGGTGTTCTGCGATTCGGCCACGACGGTCCGCTCTCGCAGCCGCTCCGGTAGCGGCCCGTCCCACCACTGTCTCAAGGAGTCCGTCGTACTCTCCTGCGGAAGGGTGTTCGCCACGTTCTGCTCCAAATGACTCGTGACCGGTGGTGGGCGGCGGGATGGCGCGGCCGAGGCCGAAGGGCGACTACAGCTTCCGTACCGCGGCCGTGAAACGCTCCATCAGCACCTCGGTCTGTTCGGCCAGCCGGTAGCTGATGTTGAAGTCGTCTTCCACGTCACAGAAGACGCCGTGACGCAGGAGTGTCTGCTGCAACCGCTCCCGGACCCCGCTGTCGTCGGTTTCGTCCAGCTCGAAGCTTGGCCCCCAGCCGACCAGCTCCAGCGGAATGCCGTGTTCCGTGAAGAGGCCGCGCAGCTGGTCGACCACCCACTCGCCCGCCGCGGCCACTGTTCCGGGCACGTCCCAGCGCTGGGTGAGATCGAGTGTCGTGAGGGCGGCGGCGAGAGCGGTCTGCTCGTGCTGGTAGGTGTTCCAGACGTGCGAACGGTGGTGGGCCAGGGCCATCTCGCCCCGGCAGACCACCGCGGAGATCGGAAAACCGTTGCCCAGTCCCTTGGAGACGGTGACAGCGTCGGGGTTGAGGCCGGCGCGGGCGGTGTAACCGCCGGCGCCGGCCCGGATCCCCGTCTTGACCTCGTCGAGTACGAAAGCGCAGCCGTGCTCGTGCGCGATGCGGTTCAGGTCTTGGTAATGCTCGGGCGGGTACCGGTGCGGGAGCGGTGTGACCACGACTGCACCGATCTGGTCGGCCCTGCGCCGCAGGACCTCCCGCAGTTCTTCCGGGCCGCCGTCCAGCCCGGTGGCGTACGACGGGAACAAGCGGTACTCCGGCACTGCCTCCAGGTGCCAGTCGTGCCATCCGTGGTACCCGTAAGTGAGGACGCCCTGCCTGCCGGTGGCGTGCTGGGCGAGGCGCACGGCTGCGGTTACGGCGCAGGAACCCGTCTTGAAGCACAGGACCCGACTTCCCCAGGGGAACCAGTGCAGCAGGGCCTGTGCCAGTTCGAGGCGGCGAGGACTGGCGCTGGTGTAGAAGAGGTTGCCGGACGCAGCGGCGGCCGTGACGGCTTCCACGACCGCGGGCTCCGCGTGCCCGACGAGCACAGCACCGAAGGCGCTCGTCAGATCAAGGTAGTCGTGGTCGTCCAGGTCCGTGATCACGGCCCCGCTGCCATGTGTCATTACACACGGGTACCGGCCCTCGAGATCGGTCCGGTGCGACGTCGTGATGGTGTGCGCCTCTTCGATGTGCCGGATCGAGCGCGGCCAACGGGCAGCGTCATCATCGGTGAAGCCGATGCCGTCAACATGGGTCGTCACAGTGGTTACTCCCACACCTTGTGTCCAGCGTGCCAAGTGGATGGATCGGTGCTCACATGTCGAGCCGGGGCGCCTGTGGGGAGTCGTCGCGCAGGAACCTCAGGTCCCGCAGGCACAGACCGGAAGCGCCGAACACCACATACAGGTCGTGCACTCCGGCGACCGGAACGGTCCGCACCGTCACCTCGTTCCAGGCGTACCGGTCAGCCGCACCCTTGACGGTGACCGTCGCGAGGACCTCACCGCTCAACCGGTCGTCAAGCACCAGCGACACGTCCGCTTCCTGGTCGTGCGTGCTGGACAGCCGCATGACGCAACCGTGCACACCGGTACCGAAATCGACACCGCGGAAGGCGACCCAGTCGCTCTCGACGGTCGCCAACACCGCGTCGCCCGTCTCCTTGGTCGCGTCCACCGGCCGTACGGCGCCGCGATCGTCCGCTGAGAAGGCGGGCATCGGCTGCGACGCGTCCCACGGCGGTATGTGCTCCCCCTCGACCTCCAGCCGGGCGGTCAGTCTGATGTCCGAGCTGGAGCGCCCGACGAGGACATCGTGACAGGCCGCCTCGACGACCGGACGACCCCGTGTGGCGTCCCAGAAGGCGAGGTCCGTCGCCGGGATGTCGAAGCTCACACGGCGGCGTTCCCCGGCCGGTACGGGCACGCGCCGGAAGGCCCGCAGACGGCGCAGTGGCTGCTTGACCCGCGACCGGGACTGCCGCGTGTAGACCTGCACGACCTCGTCGCTGTCCAGGCCGCCGGTGTTGGCTATCTCGAAGCTGATGGTGACGGTGCCGTCCGAGGGGATCTGGTCGGCTGACATCCGCAGGTCCGCATAGGTGAAAGAAGAGTACGTCAGCCCGTGCCCGAACGGGTAGAGCGGGGTGCCGCGGAAGTACTGGTAGGTGCTCTCCGCGGTGATGACGTCGTACTCCAGCAGGTCCGGCAGATCGGCGACGTCGGCGTACCAGGTCTGGGTGAGCCGACCCGCAGGAGCGGCGTCGCCGAAGAGCACGTCGGCCATGGCCCTTCCCGCTTCCTGGCCGCCATGGCAGGACCAGAGGATCGCCGGGACGTGCGCGTCGGCCCAGTTGACAGCGCATGGATATCCGGTGACGAGGATCAGCACCGTACGGGGGTCGACGGCGTGAACCGCACGCAGCAGCGCTTCCTGCGCGGGGGACAGCCGCAAGTCGGACCGGTCGTCGTCCTCCCGTCCGTTGATGAGCGGGTGGTTGCCCATGACCACCACGGTCATGTCCGCCTCACGGGCGGCCGCCACAGCCGCCTCGACTCCGCTGCTGACCCTGTCGATGACGAATCCGGTGGCGTGCCGGGCGCTGTCCGCGCCCAGGCGCGCGACCCCGTCGTCGTCGACACGGACATAGCGACCTGTCGCGCAGTGGCGGAGCACGGTGACGTCGCCTCGTGCCTCCGGGACGAAGGTCTCCTGGACGCGCCACCCTCCGGGCTGCGCGGACGCGCTGACGAGCGCCCCGGACTCGTTGGGGGCCAGGTACCGGCCGTGGGCCACCGAACGCAGGGTGACGATGCCGTTGCCCCAGTCCGCGAGATCGAACCGGGCGGCGGCCTCGCCGCTGTCCCGCCCGACTGTCAACCCTGTGCCGTCCGGACCGCCGGCGGTGGTCAGGCAGTCACCTGTGGGCGCGCAGCGGATGACGACCCGGTCGATGCCCTCTGCGAACGTCACCTCAGCGTCCGGAAGATGCTCCGCGATGCCCCGCACGATCGAAACGGAGTAGGGCAGTGTTCCGCTGTACCAGTCCGTGTGGACCTGATCCGCCGTCGGGCCGATCACAGCGATACGGCGGATGCGACCGGGATCGAGCGGCAGTACCCCGTCGTCGTTCCGCAACAGCACCGTGGCCTGCCTGGCCGCTTCCCGGGCCAGGGCCTGGTGCTCCGGGCTGTTGATCACGTCGGTCGGGGTGTCCTCGTACGGGCACCAGCCGGGCGGATCGAACTCGCCGAGCCGGAACCGGACCCTCAGGGCCCGCCGGACCGCGTTGTCCACGTCGGCCACGTCGATGAGGCCGAGGCGGAGCGCTTCGGCAAGCCGCTCGATCGTAGGGTCCGCCAGGTCACGGTTGTCGGTGAAACTGTCGATGCCCGCCTTGAGCAGCGCCGCGTGGCCCGTCACGTGGTCCGGGTAGTAGTGCTGCTGGGTCACGACATGGGATGGAGCCGTCGCATCGCTCACGATGAACAGTTCGTCGTCCGTCCACTTCCGGACCACCTCGTTGATGAGGGGCGACAGATGCGTCGGGCGCCCGTTGACCGCATTGTACGAGCACATGATGCCCTCGGCCGCGCCCTGCGCGATGGCCGTTCGGTAGGCCGGCAGCTCGTACTCATGGAGCACCCGGGGCGGCAGGTTGCTCGACGTCGACTCGCAGTCGGTCTCGTTGTTGTACGCGAGGAAGTGCTTGAGGACCGGCGCCGTGCGCAGATGCGTGGGGTGGTCACCGCGCAGCCCCCACGCGTACGCGGCGCCCATCTCGGCGGTCAGATACGGATCTTCGGAGTACCCCTCCTCGTTACGGCCCCAGCGCGGATCGCGCAGTGGGTTCACCACGGGGCCCCACACGTTCAGCCCCACCCTGTCCGGCTCCCGGTTGTGCAGTCCTCGGACCTCGTCACCGACTGCCGCCCCGACAGAGCGGACGAGGTCGGTGTTCCAACTGCTCGCCAAACCGATGGCCTGAGGGAACACCGTGGCTTCTCCGAGCCATGCCAGGCCGTGGAGCACCTCAGTGCCGGTGACGAACCGCCCCATCCCGAGCCGGGGAACCGGCGCCTGATACTGGTGCAGCAGCCCGAGTTTCTCTTCGAGCGTGAGTTGCGCCAACAGGTCCGCCACCCGTTCGTTCAGCGGCCGCGAGGGATCTCTGAACGCCTTGTCCGAATGACTGCTCACAGTTCGACTCCGTTTCCGGGACGCACCCGCCACGATGGATGGACCGCGATCCTCCGGGACCCCTTCCGGGCTTCCCGGTGCCGTCATGGCGAGGGCGGAAGCTCCTTGATCTGGTTCACCAGCGTCCACATGTCCGGGATCTCATCCACCGCGCGGCGGTAATCCATCAGGCCGCCCGTCTCGTTCAGGCACCGGAGGTCACGTGCCTCGGGGCTCGGCTCGGACCAGCCCTGGAACGCCGCTGGTGTGGAGGCTTCCAGTTCCGCCAGCGCCTCCCCGGCCACGTCAAGAGCGAACTGCACGTCCTCCAGGGTGTGGGCGGCCGTCACGATCTGCCGGTCGAAGCGATGGAACAGCACGCCGCGGCACAGGCACGACCAGTAGAAGGCCTGTCCGAGATCTTCGTCCTCGAAGACGATGTGGAAGTCGCTGCCGACGCGGAAGGCGTCAGCCCGGACACCCGCGGACCTGAACAGAGCCCCGAGCCCTTCCATCAGAGCCGTACCGACGTGGTCCAGCACCGCGGGCACGTTGTCCCGGACGAAGACGTCGAGTGTCGCCACGGCCGCCGCCAGGGGGGTGACCTCACTGTTGAAGGTGCCCCACATATGGGTCTTGTCGCGCTGCTCGATCAGCTCGGCCCGGCCCACGACAGCGCTGATCGCGTGGCCGTTCGCGAGTCCCTTGCTGAGCGTGGTCATCTCCGGGGTTATGCCGGACGAGGACTGGAATCCTCCCATGCCGTACCGGAACCCGGTCACGACCTCGTCGAAGATGAGAATCACGCCTTTTCGGCTGGTCAGTTCCCGCAGCTCGGCGAAGTACTCGTGGGGGAAGAAGTTGAGGTCGGGGGTGACGATGACACAGGCGACGTCGCCGGCGTACCGGTCCAGAAGCAGTTCGAGGAGATTGAGGTTGTAGGCGAAGTCGATGTGCGTCGGGTCTTCCATGCGGAACTGGGGGAACATCTGCAGGTGCCAGTCGTGCCAGCCGTGGTATCCGCTGGTGAGGACGGTCCGCCGACCGGTGGCCATGCGTGCGAGCCGTATGGCCGCTGTTGTCGCCTCCGACCCGGTGCGGAAGAACAGTGCCCTCTCGGCCGACGGGAACATGTTCGTCAGCCGTTCCGCCACCTCGAAGAGGAGCGGAGAGGTGGTGGTGGGGAACATGGAGCCCACGTCGTTTATCGCCGCAATGGTCGCCGCAGACACCTCCGGGTGGCGGTGCCCCAGCAGCACGGCGCCGGTGGAAGCCGTCAGATCCAGGTAGCGGTTGCCCTCGAGGTCGGTGACGTAGCCGCCGAGACCGCTCGCGACGACGAAGGGAAACGTTCCGTCAAGGTCTGGGCGAGTGGACGAGACGACCTTGCGGGAGCGCTCCATCAAGCTCTCGGACTTCGGCCAGCTGGAGAACACGAGGGCCTGCCTTTCTCATGGTCGGGTCACGGCTGATGACAGAGAGGGGACGTCCTCGACGAGTGCCGACAGGTGACCCAGCTGGTCCGCGAGGTCGGAAGGCAACTCGAATTCGGGGTCGTCGATGTCGAGACAGGAAAGACCGGTCGCGATCACCGCGACGGTCATCTGGCGGGGGAAATCCTCGCGCTCCGCTGGAGTCAGCTCGATGAGCGAGCGGTATCCGTCGAAAAGCGCCTGTGCCCGCTGAAGTGCCCACTCGGTCCGGATGGCATGCTGACCCGTGAGGTCCGGATCGAACCCGGCGGTGATCGCCATCGCGTGGACGAGGTCGAAGATGCGGTGTCCCCACCGGGCGTCATCGAAGTCGATGAGCCTGAGGAAGCCCTCGCCGGTGCGGACGGTGTTCGCCAGTGCGGTGTCGCCGTGCAGGTAGGACCCCACGAGCCCCCCGGCCGGGCCGTCCTGCGGAAGGTCGCGCACTTTCCGGCGCAACTCGGCGAGCCGGGCGGCGGCCGGTGACCCGTGGGCGGCCCGGGGCCGGCAGTACCGGTCGATGTAGTCCCCCAGGCCCGCCGGGTCGTCGGGGGTCCACCGGTACCGGCACCGAGGGCGGTCCCGGGAGCCTGGGGGCATCCCGGCGACGCTCAGGTGGAAGAGCGCCAGGGTACGGCCGAACTCCTCGGCGTCACCGTCGGTCGGCAGGCGGCCCTCGACCCACCCCTGTACCTCGAAATACCTTCCCTGGTGGATGACCCCGTCGTCCCCCGCCTGGGTGCTGAGCAGTGGGGAGACGGGACCGCCCGCCCGCTGCGACCAGCGATGGACCGCGAGATGTACCGGCCAGTCCTCCGAAGAAAGGTAATGAGCCTTCTCCTTGATGAGGAAGTGGTAACCGGTGGCTGTGCGGCAGTGCAGACGCAACGTCTGTCCCCAGAGGCCGAGATCGTCGATAACCTCGGCCCCGGATAATTCGTACTGCTCGGCAACGGACGCGGCCATTCGGTGATCTGCGGGTGAGAGCGCCGACCGGCGCCCCGTACTCACCACGTCGCTCAATTTCTCGTCCCCGTTTCGTTGTTCCACTGCGTCTCACGCACAAAGAAAAAGGATGACTTGGTGGAAGCGCTTCGCAAATATAATGAAACATTAATCGAAGCGCTTCGAAAGCGTAACTCGGGGTCAGTTTCATGTCAACCCCTTTACTCTTGTGTGGCCGGGCGCCGTCCGAATCTCGTGTCGTCTGGCATCGAAGGGCCGCCCGCACCTGCGGGCATAGTGAGCGCAAGCTTGTGTGTCGGGGCAAAAAGGGTGCCGACTCGAAGTGTAAAGAATCGGTGTGTAAAGAGCTGGTCTGTGCAGGAAGGCCCCTGTTCACGGATCGGTGCGCCGCCACTGATCCGGTGAAATCATGCCCGCCCTTTCAAAGTCCTTGACTCGGTCCTGACTGTGACCTAGCATCCTGCGACGTCGAAGCGCTTCGATGCCTGAGTCGTCTTGATGCGCGGAGGTCGGAGGCGAGCGTCCCGCAGTGGCTGCGGAAGGACGAGCCCCGGATGTTCCCGTGGAAATCGAGCAGTCGATGATTATGTATTCCGATGGCTTGCCAGGCTATTCGGGGTATAGGTACGGTATTCAATCGGCTCGATGAGTTGACATCGATTGCCGCCGTTCGACCAACGGTGCGGCGAGTTCTTGCCGCGGAACGGGGGACTGAGTGCTTTTACATTGGAGAGAGAGCGTCGCTGACCGCGTGGCCCTGCTCGGCGCTCTCCCTGGCGCGGGTACGCCTCTGATGCTGGCGATCGCCGGCATTCTGCTCGTCCAGAATGCCGTGCCTGCGGTGACGGCCGTGGCGACTGCCGAACTCATCAGCGCCTCGCAAGGCGTCTCCGACGCCTCGGGACCGCAGACCTGGCTGGTGGCTCCGCTGGCCTTCTTCGTGCTAACGGTGCTGATCGGTCACGCGCTCGACGCGTTCCTGCCCCCGTTGACCTTTCTGGCCAAGTCCAGGATCGACGGTGCGCACAGGGCGAGGGTCAGCCGGCTGATGGTTTCCACCCCGACCATCGCCGCTCTGGAGGACCCCCACGTCCAGGACCTGGTACGGCTGTCAGCCGCTGAGCCGAGCAACTGGACGGAGGAGACCCCGGGCGGTGGGGCTGTCGCCCAGCTGACCCTGATCGCCCGGTACCTCGGCGTCGCGGCCTCCGCCGCGGTGCTCGCGACCTACGCGTGGTGGACGGTTCCCGTGATGGTCCTGCCGGTCCTGGCCGGCCGCGCGGTACGTCGGCGGCAGCTCGTCCGCATCAATAAGGTGTGGGCCGCCGGTCTGGGGGAGGGGCGTCGCGCGGGCTACTGGCAGGACGTCCTCACCAATGCGGCCGACAGCAAGGAAGTCCGGGTGTTCGGCTACGGCGAGTGGGCCCTTGAGCGAAGGCTCGGGCACCTGACGGCCATGCTCGCACCCGCCTGGCGTCTTCAACTGGCGGCCGCGAGGGCCCAGTGGATCAGTTTCCTCCTCCATGCCGCCCCGCTCATCGTGGTGTACGTGGCCGTTATCGCCGGAACCGTCGGCGGGGACCAGACAGTGGGAACAGCCGCTGCGGTGATGTCCGCGGGATACGCCGTCATCCTGAGCATCGGCAGCGTGTACGAGGCGTCCGACATCGAAGGATCGATCCCCGTTCTGAGGGCGTACAGGGAGCTGCGGGCGATCGTGGGTCGTGCGGCTTCGACCGATGCCGGGACATCCGAGGACGGTCCTGTGAGCAGCGGCGACGAGAGCGGTGCTTCTCCTGGGTCCGACCGCCCGGGCGGTCAGGCGCCGCTCATCGAGTTCGACGGGGTGTCCTTCCGGTACCCGGGCAGCGAGCGGTTCGTCCTGGAAGGTTTCGACCTGCGGATACGGCCGGGAGAAACACTCGCGATCGTGGGCGTGAACGGGGCGGGCAAATCGACGCTGGCAAAGCTGCTGGCGGGCCTGTACGAACCGACGAGCGGACGTATCACCGCCGATGGGGGGCCGATCGACCACGACGGCATCGAGGCGTTCCGCAGGCAGATCTCCGTGGTGTTCCAGGATTTTGTCAGGTACCAGCTGACCGCGCGGGAGAACGTGGCGCTGGGAGACGGTGCGGTGCGCCGGGACGACGCCGCGATCGACGCGGCGGCTGCCGAAGCCGGTCTCGGAGATGTCGTGGAGCGTCTGCCCGCGGGCTGGCAGACTCCGCTGTCCCGGTCGAGGAGTGACGGTGTCGACCTCTCCGGGGGGCAATGGCAGCAGGTCGCCCTCGCCCGTGCGCTCTACTCGGTAGGGGTCGGCGCGAAAATCCTCGTACTCGACGAACCGACGGCGCACCTCGACGTGCGCACCGAACAGGGCCTGTTCAACCGGCTGATGGACGCCGCGCGGCATGTCACGGTGGTGCTGATCAGCCATCGTCTCGCGACAGTCCGCCGGGCCGACCGGATCGTCGTGCTCGACGGGGGGAGGGTCACCGAGTCCGGTTCACACGACGAACTCATGGCCCTGGGCGGCACCTACGCCGAGATGTACACCATTCAGGCTGAGCGCTTCGTCCGCGGATTCGACGACCGTGCCGAGGCAGGTGAGCTGGTGTGAACCGCTACCTGGTTCTCTGGGCGAGCCTGCTGAAACTCAGCTGGAAGCAACGGCCTGGTTTTCTGACGCTGTTCCTGTTTTGTCAGGTGCTTGACATCGCTGCCCTCGCCTTCACGGGGCTGGCGCTCCGTGACGCGATCGACGCGGCGCAACGGGGCGTTCTCGCGTCGAGCATCATCGCCGCGACCACCGCCGCCGTCTGCTACGCCGCCACAAGTGTGCTGCGAGGGGTGGCCCAGACGCTACGTCTGCAGGCCATCGAGCGGATCGGCGTCGCCGAGCTCGACACCCTGATCATGCGGTACATCGTCGGCGTCGAGGGAATCGAACATCTGGAGCGCCCACAGTTCCTCGATCGGATCACGGTGCTGCGGGGAGCCGGGTGGGGGGTCATGGACTCCACCTGGGGTGTGGTCGAGGCCGTTCTCTCCACCGTCAGGCTGGCGGTCCTGCTGCTCCTGCTCAACACCGTCGATCCATGGCTGCTCACGCTGCTGCCCTTCGCCGCGGTGCCCCTGTGGTTGGACAAGCGGGGCCAGGGCGCGGTGGCGAAGGCCGAAGTCGCCACGGCGGAAGCGATGCGCTTGCAGAAGCACCTCTTCACATTGCTGACGACCGCCGGCCCGGGCAAGGAGCTGCGCATCACAAGCGCCGGGGGAGAGCTGGCGCGGCGTCAGACAGCGGCCTGGGACGAGGCTGTCGAGGCGCGGTTTCGGGCCCAGCTCGCCTCCGCGGGCTGGAAGCTCTGCGGTTGGGTGATCTTCATGCTCGGGTACGCGGCGGCACTCGCGTTCGTCGTGCGACAGGCCCTGACCGCCGGAGGCTCCGCGGGCGACATCGTTTTGACCGTCACCGTCGCGACGACCCTCCGGTCGGCCGTCCAGCAGACCGTGTCCAGGTCCGCCGAGGTGGCCTCGTACAAGCGGCTGCTCGATCCCTTCCTGTGGCTGCGCGATTACGTGGCGCGCGAGAAGGCAGCCCGGCCCGTCACCGGCGTACCCGTTCCCCGGCGGATAGAGAAGGGCATCGCATTCGACCGGGTGAGCTATATGTACCCCGGTACGAAGCACCCGGCGGTCGATGAAGTCACCATCGACCTGCCGGCCGGGTCGGTCGTGGCGGTGGTCGGTGAGTATGGCTCCGGGAAGACGACCCTGGTCAAGCTGCTGTGCAAGTATTACCGGCCGGACGAAGGAAAGATAACGGTCGACGGCAATGACCTGACGAGCCTGAACGCGGCCGACTGGTGGGAACGGCTCAGCGTCGCCTTCCAGGACTTCGGACGGTACCGCACGACCTTCGGCGAAGCCGTGGGCCTGGGCGACCTGCCGAACAAGGACGACTCTGACCGGATCCTCGCCGCCTTGCGGGCCGCCGATGCCGAGCACCTGCCGTCGCGGCTCGTGAACGGCCTGCGGACCCAGCTCGGCAAGGAATTCGGCGGCACCGACCTGTCCGAGGGGCAATGGCAGAAGACCGCGCTCGCCCGCGCCTCCATGCGGGAAGCACCCGTCATGGTGGTGCTCGACGAGCCGACCGCATCACTCGACGCGCCCAGTGAGCAGACCGTCTTCGAGACCTACATGCGGAACGCCCGTGACCTGGCGCAGAAAACGGGTGCGGTCACCGTGGTCGTGTCCCACAGGTTCTCCACCGTGGCCGGCGCCGACCTGATCCTCGTGATGCGCCGCGGCCGACTGGTAGAGCACGGCTCGCACGAAGAATTGATGGCGCTCGGCGGCAGCTACGCGGAGCTGTATTCGATCCAGGAAAAGGCGTATTCGCTGCCGCAGAGCTGACCGGGCCGGCCGAGCGGTTCTGCTGCGCACCCGTGTGTCGCGAGGACAACGGGGCGTGTCAGTCCCCTGTCCCTGAGTGGCATCAGCCGATGAGAGAGGAATGCGATGGAACGTCTGGCAATAAGGGGCGGCCAGCCCGTCCGGGCCCAGGGCGCATGGCCGGTCTGGCCACAGTTCGACGAGGGGACAAGGGCAGCGCTGTTGGACGCCGTCGAGTCGTCGCGGTGGACGGTGAGCTGGCCGAGCCGCCTCGGTAGACCGGCCCTGGAACGCACGTTCGCCGAGCAGTTCGCGCGCTATCACGGCGTGCCCCACTGCGTGGCGGTGGATCACGGGTCCAGCGCCCTGGTCGTCGCTCTGGAGGCGCTGGACATCGGCCCGGGTGACGAGGTCGTCGTCCCCGCGGTCACCTGGGTTGCGACCGCCAGTGCCGTACTGCGAGTCGGAGCTCTCCCGGTCATCGCCGACGTGGACCCCGAGACCGGATGCCTGTCGCCGGACACCGTGCGGGCCGCGCTCTCCCCCCGAACCAGGGCGGTGATCGCCGTGCATCTAGCCTGCACCGTCGCCGACATCGACGGACTGCTGCAGCTGACTGAGGCGCGGGGAATCGGGCTGATCGAGGACTGCGCGCAGGCACACGGCGCTCTGTGGCGCGGCCGCCCCGTCGGGACCTTCGGAGCGCTGGGCACGTTCAGCTTCCAGCAGGGCAAGGTGCTCAGCGGCGGGGAGGGGGGCGCTGTGATCACCTCGGACGAGAAGCTCTACCGCCGGGCTCAGGAACTGCGCGCCGATTCACGCACCTACGCGCCTGTGCACGTGGCACCGGGAGAGATGGAGATCGTCCAGTCCGGCACTGTCATCGGTGCGAACTACTGCTTGTCCGACCTGCACTCCGCGATCCTCATCGACCAGCTGCCGCGGCTCGACGCACAACACGAGCACCGGGCGGCGATGGCCGAACGACTCCTCGCGAGCCTCGCGAAGCTGGGTGACTTCACCGGTATACCCGTACCCCCCGAGTGCGACCGGCGGTCCGTCTACAAGTTCGGCGTCCGGTTCCGGCCGGGGACCTTCGGGTCGGCTTCCGTCGCCGAGGTCGCGCAGGCGCTCTCGGCGGAGCTCGACAGAGCTGTCTATCCGGCGGACGATCCGCTCTACCGCAATGTGCTCTTCCGGCCGGAGACTAAGGCCCGCTTCTCCGGCATCTGGACCGAGAGCGGGCGTCGGCAAGCCGTCGAGCGGCCGTACCCCGGGGCCGAGACTTACCACGCGACGACCCTGCTGTTCCACCACTCCGCGCTGCTCGCCGATCAGGGTGCCATGGACGACATCGCCGAGGCCTTCGCCAAGGTCCAGCGGCTCACCGACCAACTGGAAACAGTCAGTGGCTGAGCAGAACTTCCAGGACCGGCCCGAGCCGGAGCCCGTACCGTGGCCCGAGGACGCCGTCGGCGCGGCCGCTGCCCCGGCGTCAGGCGACGAGCTCCGGCCCGCCGCCGGAGTCCTGCGGCTCTCGCCCTACTACTACTTCACCGATCGGGAGCTCACTCGTCGCGAGCTGCAGTACGAGCCGATCGGCGGAATGCAGGTCCAGATCACCCAGACGACCGAGGATGTGGACTCCCTGGGAGTACCGCAGACCGTGCTGCTGCCCCGCCGACCCGGCCAGCCGCGCCGGCTGCGGCTCGGCCGACACTCGGAGGCCAGACTCCTGCGGCTGCCCATCGCACCGATCCGCACGAGGTCGAAGGGATATATGGGGCTGCTCATCTCCTGGGGCCTGGCGGTCGTCGCATGGTGCCTGGTGCAGCGAGTGCGACGGCGGGACCGGGCGTGGAGTCTGATCCACGTGCACTGCAGTGAGCTGCCGTGGACGTTCCTGGTCGCCCTCGCAGCCGGCTGGATTCTCCGACGGCCCGTGATGCTGACCGTCCACTGCAGCGCGATCGTCACCTTCCATCCGGAGACGTTCGCGGGGCACCTGCTCATCGGGCCAGCCCGCATCGCGGAGCGGTACGCTCTGGCCAAGGCCACCGTGGTGGTCGTTCTCACCGACCGGATCCGCCGGGAGTACGTGGCTCGCGGCCTGGTCAGCCCCTCTCGGGTACGGGTCGTGCCGGACGGTGTGCGGCTGGGCCAATTCGTGCCGCCGTCCGCCCCGGCCGAGGCGGACGAGCCGCCCGGCGCCCCAGGGGAAGCGGATACCCCGATCGTTCTCTACTGCGGACGGTTCGCTCCCGAGAAAGGATGGTACGACTTCGTCGCCGCCGCCGACGAGCTGTCGAATCGGCGCGCGTTCACGGGCTTGTTCGTGATGTGCGGGGACGGCAACGAACTTCCGCACTGTCGCACCGAGCTGACCCGGCGCGGGCTGAGCGACCGCGTCCGGCTCCTGGGCCATCTGGACCGCCCGGAGGTCGCGGCGCTGATGCAGACGGTCCAGGTGGTCGTCATACCCTCGCGCCACGAGGAACTCGGCGGCACGGTCCTGGAAGCGCTCGCCGCGAGCCGGGCCGTTGTGGCGACCAGGGTGGGCGGACTGCCGGAGGTCATCCGGGACGGCGAGACGGGCCTTCTGGTCTCGCCACGGGAGCCCGAGCTCATCGCCGATGCCGTACTCCGGCTGGCACGTGATCCGCAATCCCGGGCACGATTCGGGAAGGCTGGCCGTGACTACGTTCTCAGCAGGTTCGACGCAACCGCGGTCGCGCGGCAGCTCGGTGCGCTTTACGCGGAGATCGGCGAGCCTGCTCCGGCGCGGGTGGAACCGGCCGGTTCCGCGGACCCCCGACGCGGTTCCCAGGAGTCCGCATGATGATCTCTCCGCTGCTGGCGCGCTCGGCCCTGTTCGTCTCGCCGCACTGGGACGACGCGGTGCTCTCTGCGGGCGGGCTGCTCGCCGGCCGAGCCGACGCAGACCTCGCCAACACCTTGCTCACGGTGTTCGCCAAGGTCCCGGAGCCGCCGTTCTCGGAGTTCGCGCGTTCTTTCCATCGTGCGTGCGGCCTTGGAGACGACGAAGTCCAGGTACGCGTGACCGAGGACCGGGCCGCGGCCACGGTGCTCCGAGCGCGGCTGGTGCACGGTGACATTCTCGACGCGATCTACCGGCGCGAAGCGAGGGGCAACTGGCTGTACGACGGCGAGGGCAAGACGTTCGCGCCCCGTGCCGCGGAGGACGACGTGATGTCCGATGTGCGCGCGCTGGTCGCCAAGACGGTGCGCGAGACGTCGCCGGACCTCATTCTGGCTCCGCGCGCCATCGGCGATCACGTCGACCACGTCCTGGTACGCGAAGCCGCTGTGTCGGTCGGCCACGAGCAGGGAATTCCGGTCCTGCAGTGGGAGGACCAGCCCTACGCATTGCGTCAGCACAGGATCCTTGCGCCCGGGGGAGTCGACGTGGCCATCGGCGAGACCGCGTGGTCCCGGAGAATTGCCGCCACGGAGGCCTACGCCTCCCAGCTGCGGATGCTGTTCCGGCCGGAGGAGGACTGGGCGGAAGAGCTCGGCCGGTACGCCCGGAGCCTGAGCCCGGCAGACCAGAAGGTCGAGAGGTACTGGTCGGCAGAGGCCGGTGCCTGCGGTTCGGCGCCCGTTCCCGATGATCCGTCAGTTCAATGAAAGCGAGGCCGGTCAGTGGCACCTCGGATCCACGATGTGTGCGTCATCGGCAGTGGCGCCTCGGGCGCGGTGGTAGCCGGCCGGCTCGCGGCGGCCGGCTCCGACGTCGTTGTCATCGAACAAGGCGGCCACGTCGCGCCGGGGACATACCTGCACGAGTTGATCCCGGGCTTCGAGACCGCACGGGCGAGGACCGTTGAGGGCGCGTGGGTCGAGCACGGCTACCCGTGGACGGCTTGCGTGGTGGGCGGTGGAACCAGGTTCTACGCGGGGATCTCCATGCGCTTCCGGCCGGTCGACTTCCGCGCCGATCCTCATCTGGTGCCGGACGCCCTGCCGGCCCGGTGGCCTTTCGAGTACTCCGAGCTGATGCCGCACTATGAGCAGGTCGAGCGGTGGATCGGCGTCTCCCGGTCCTGTGACGACCCCGCCCTGCCGCCGCTGTCGCCGGGGCCGTTGCCGCCGCATCAACCGGGGCCACGAGGCCGTCTGCTCGAGGCAGCGGCCAGTAGCCTCGGCCTGTGTCCCTTCCCCACACCGGTCACCGCCCACAGTGTTCCGTACGCCGGAGCGCCGGCTTGCGAGAGCCTCACACCCTGTACGGACTTCTCCTGCCCGATCGGCGCCAAAGGGGACGTCTACCAGCGCATCCTCGCTCCGAACCTGACGCGACCGAACCTGCGCCTGCACGTCGGCTGCAAAGCTGTCAGGCTCGTCGAGTCGTCACCGGGCAAGGTGACAGCGGTCGAGTGCCTGGACCTCGGCAACGGCACTCGGCGCACCTTCCACGCCCGGACCTTCGTCGTCGCGGGGAACGCCGTGCAGACTGCGGCTCTGCTGCTACGTTCCCGCTCTCGGTACTCCCCCGACGGCCTGGGCAACAGTGGGGACATGGTCGGGCGAGGCCTCTGTTTCAAGGTCAGCCAGAACGTGACCGGCCACCTGGACGCCGCTCCACCCGGGAACCCGGACGGACGAGTAGAGCGCTACTCCAGTGTCGTGCTCACCGATTTCTACCTGGACCCGGAGTGCCCGACCGGCCTCGGGGGACTCGTTCTCGAGGCCAACCACAGCGATCCGGTGCGAGCCGCGGACAGCCGGGTGCTGCGACTCGAGTGTCTGCTGGCGGACCAACCCATATGGTCGAACAGGGTGACCCTGAACTGGGCCGCGCTCGATCGCCACGGCCTGCCCCGGCTCGTCATGGACTACCGCCCTCATCCGGTGGATCTCGATCGGCTGCGGTACGTGCGGACAAGAGCGACGGAGATCCTCAAGGCAGCCGGCGCCACCGAAATCCACAACGAGCCGCTCGATTTCACCCTCGGCAGCGCTCATCTGCACGGCACCTGTCGCATGGGGACGGACCCGGCGGTCTCCGTTTGTACCCCCGATGGAGCTCTGCGCGGAGCCGAGAACGTCTACATCGGCGACGGCGCCGTGATGCCGTTCCCGAGTGGGATCAATCCGACCCTGACCATCCAGGCGCTGGCCCACCGCCTGGCCGGGCGGCTGCTCTCGCTCTGAGCCAGTCCTCCCCGTCCTGGTGGTCAGGTGGTCGCGGAGCCCGCCTCCGCGTCCCCTCTGCCGGGAGATTCGCTGAGGGCGTCGTAGACGTCACGCCGGCTGATCCCGAACGGACGAAGCACCGTGCTCAGGGTCCGGGCGGTGACACCCTGTTCGACCAGCAGGGGAAGCAGGGGCCGGAGGTCGACGTGCCAGGCAGCCAGTCGTTGGGGCGCCAGCACGAACACCTCCTCGGCCAAGCTGTCGCGCCCGCTGGACCGGACCGCCTGGGAGAGCGATATCCATGTGACCCCATGGCCGACGTCCGGTGGACCGGACGGAACGGCGATCCGACGCTCGTCGGAGGAGGAGCCCAGGAGCCCAGCGAGCACGTCGAGGTCGGCGGCGGGGGCCCTGAACACGGCGGGGACCGGCGCCGACCGCAACAGCGCGGCGAACGGTGAGGAGGAGAGCATGCGCCGGTCGACCTGGCCGAGCTGGATCACCGGCGCGGCCGGCAGGCCCGCCGCCAGCAGGACCGCTGTGGTCCCGGTCGCGTCGTTGACCACCTCGAACCGGGCTCCGCGCCCGGCCGCCGCGGCCAGCCAGGCGCTGGCCGCTGATGGGATCCGTTCCAGCGAGGCGGAGGTGACGACCTTGACCATCCCGCCCTGGTCCAGGGCCGCTCCCGCCTCGTCCGGTATGCGACCGGTGTCGAGAGCCACCGAAGCGTCCGCGTTCCGCCACAGATGCCCCAGCCGGCCTGACGGTTCG
Source organism: Streptomyces capitiformicae (assembly GCF_002214185.1). Classification (NCBI taxonomy): domain Bacteria; kingdom Bacillati; phylum Actinomycetota; class Actinomycetes; order Kitasatosporales; family Streptomycetaceae; genus Streptomyces; species Streptomyces capitiformicae. Next base: position 4,819,392 of record NZ_CP022161.1, read on the forward strand.
GGCTGGTCGCGGTAGCCCACCAGGATGAGCGGCTGACGTGGCCCCGTCTCGGTGAGCGTCAAGGTCAGCCGGCTCGCCGGGTCACTCATGGCGGCGACGAGGTCCCGGTCGAGCGTGCTTGCCACCACAGTGCTTCGCACCGCGAAGGTGTCCGAGGTGGCGTGGTCGCTGCGCCGCAGGACCAGCCGGTCGGTCACCGAGTGCTGAGGGTTGACCACCGCGGATCCGGTCACCGTGTGCCCGCCAGCCGACAGTCTGACGGCGACCGGACCACGCAGGAGTGTCAGCTCCCCGTCGTCGAAGGCGGCGCCGACGCCGATGACACATGTCGCCCGTGGCGTGATGTCCGGCTCGCTGGTGATCTCCAGCGTCTTGGCGTGAATCGCCCGCACGTTCCCGTGACCCCTGGCGTGGATCTTCACTTGCCTGCTCGTGGCTGGGTAGGTTGTTTCCACAGGTCATGCTAACAAGCGGGCCAGTAGTCGGCGTTGGGGTAAGGGTGCTCCGAGTAGACTGTCCGACATGTTCGAACACCTTCGCCACAAACCGGGGTCCTCATTGCTCCGCAAGCGTGAGCTCGTGATTGCATGCGCACCGTTCCGTAGTCGCGTCAATCTGTCGAGCATTGTGCGTACAGCCGGGTGTTGCGGAGTGGAGAAGATCATCGCGTGCGGCAGTGCGAAAGTCGATCAGAAGATCGCACGAGATGGTGGCGAGCGCGTCGACATCGAGCTGCGCAGAACCCTTCCTCCGGTGCTGAGGAAATTTCGGGAAGAAGGATACATGGTGGTCGCGCTGGAGCAGGCCACTAATTCGAAAAGCCTGCATGAATTCAGCTTCCCGCGCAAGTCAGTCATTGTCCTGGGAAATGAGCGGACCGGGCTGAAGGAAGAAGAGCTCGAATGCGTGGATGAGTGCGTTGAGATTCCCGTGTGGGGATTTCCGCACAGCTACAACGTCGCGACGGCCGGCGCGATGGCGATGTACGAGTACTGCCGACAGTACCCGACAGGATGATTCCGGGCCATCCGCCGGATCGCTGAGCTTCTTCGAGCCGGCCACCGATCAGGTGACGGTCCACGAAGCGCAACGGACGAGGCCCCCGGGCTGTTGATCGAGATGTCTGACGTCTCAACCACGCTGCTCGGGAGCTTCGTTGGTCATCTACCCTGCCGCACTCGACCTGCCCCATGCGCTCGTGGAGTGGGTCACCATGCTCGTCGTCACCCGTGAGGGCGACCGGCGCTGCAAGCTCCGCCCGTCTCAGCGCGGGATGGTGGCACTGGTGTACCTGCGCGAATACACGACTCTGGCGAAGATCGCTGCCGGGTTCGGGATCAGAGAGTCCACCGCCCCGCCTGCACCAGCGCGGTCATCCACCTGCTCGCCGAACGTGCGCCGGGTCTGCTGAAGGTCCTGCGCGATGGCGATGTGGACTTCGTCCTGCTGGACGGCACTCTCGCCGAGTGCGACCGGGTCGGCGACGGTCGGGGCCGACTACTCCCACTCAAGCACCGTCGGCACGGGGCGAACGTGCAGGTGGTCACTGATTCGGGCGGCCGGTTGCTGCGGCTCTCACCCGCGCTGCCGGGCCGTGCTCACGACCTGACCGCTGCCCGCACCCACCGGATCATCCGCATCTGGGAGCGCCAGGGCGTCCCCATCCTGGCCGATCTCGCCTACCAGAGCGGCGGCCCCTGGGTGAGTACCGGCATCAACGCAGGCACCTGCCGGAACTCACCCTCACCGAGAAGACCGTCAACCGGGCTCTGGCCGCGGCACGGGCGCCGGTCGAGCGCGGCGTCGCGCGCCTGAAGTCCTGGCGGATCTTCCACAGATCCCGATGCAGTCCAAACCGCGTGACGTCAATCGCCAAGGCCACCCTCACCCTGGAGCGGCAACGCTGAAGAAGCTCACTGTTCCGGCTCGGTCACGACGGCCGCGAGGTGCGCGAGGACCTCGGAACTGGACGACTCCAGCCTGCGGGCCCACGAGGACGAGACAGCCGCCCCTTCCTCGCCCTTGACGAGCTGGAATCGGGTGATCTTCCATCCGCACTGCGAGGTTCTGCCGGCGAGTACCTCTTCGACGTACGGCCGGGTCAGCTCCGGAAGTCCCTGGATGTCGCGGGGCACTGGTTCGCGCCAGATACTGGTGCCGACCGTCGCTGTCAGGGTCGCGTTCGATTTGGCAACGGCCCGCAGTCCGCTCCAGATGTCGTGGTCCCCCCTCACCAGACCGTGGAGCAGTTTCCCCCAGGGCATCAGTACCAGCAGTTCGTCGGCGACCGAGATCAGTTCCTGGGGAGGCATTTCGATCGAGGCGTTCACAAGGATCAGGTTTGACGCACCCCCTTTCACCGCCTTCCGCCGGCTGCGGACACTCGTCTGCGACATTCGTTGCCAGGCGGGGTCCAGGCCCACGACGAGCCATCCAGGGTTCTCTCTGGCAGTTCGGTAAGCAGTCCGGGCGTCGCCCGTCCCGACGTCAATGATGACTCGCGAACTGTCCAGTACCAGCTGCCGGAATTCATCTTCGGACATGGTGCCGAGCTTCTTACCCTGTACGATCTGCATAACGGCCAGTACTTTCTTTTTGGTGGCTCCGTGGACGGCTCCCTTGGGCGTCGGCGTCTGTTCGGTGCGGATTCCATGCCCCGTGGCCAGCCCATGCGGTGTCCGCTGAGCATGCTCCCTCATCTCTGAGGAGCTTGGCCAACCGGCCTCCCGCCGCCGGGGCCGGGGCACCGACGCCGCCCGTAGCACGTGCTCAGCGACGTCAATCCGAGCGATGGTTCGCTGCTCTCCTGGTGTGGCATTGTAGTGTTAAGTGCCCCGGTTTTTTTCTTGTTGGCCTGAGAGGGTGGCACGACAGGAGAGCCGTTCCGCATGACCAGCAAGAACACCGCCGGTATAGACCCGCCGCAAAGCCGCGGCGTCGTTTGCCGAGTACGACGCTGCGCTCAAGGGCGAGAAGGGCGCCGTGAGCGCCTGTACGACTCCCATGTCAAGGAGTGGCGGGTCGCCCAGGATGCTGGCGGACTGGGCGCCCTGGCCGACCGCTGCACTGCGGGCGTCCGGCCGAAGCGGCCGACGGCCTCGGCCGGCGGCCGACCGCCGGCCGACGGCCTCGGCCTCGGCCGGCGGCCGACGGCCTCGGCCGAAGCGGTCGGCGGCCGAGGCTGAAAACGAGAAGCTGCGGCGGCGGATCGAGCGTCTGCAGAAGGAGGTGGAGAAGCGGGACGCCGCGCTGGATGTGCTGGGAAATGGGGTAAAGCTCTTGGAACCGTTCTCCGAGGGCGCGGACTGTCGTACCTCCTGGAATCCCACCTCGTCGATCTACTCAAGGAGTTGAATGAGCTGGTCGGTATCGTGACAGGCTGTCGGCCCACCGGCCGATCGCGCGCAACCCACCACCGCTGGCTGAAACCGAAGACGCCGCGGGCCGCTCGCCTCCGCGCTGTCGGACGATGAGTGGTACAGCCTGCTCACGCTGGTGAACGGCCCGCGCTACGCGAAGCCGGCGCCCGCGCAGATCTGAGCCCGCGAGCTGGACGAGGGCCGCTACCACTGCTCGATCCGCACCATGTATCGAGGCCGGGCAGTCGGGCGAGGCCACCCACCCCGCCAAGACCGTGCCCGAACTGGTCACCACCGCGCCGTCCCAGGTCTTCACCTGGGGCTTCACCAAGCTCACTGGGTCGGCCAAGGGCGTCAGCTGTGAGCGCACCCTCGGAGAGCAGGATTAGAAGCCGTTGATGCCCCTATGAGTGGTGTGCATCGTGAATTCGCAGGTCACGGATCTGGTGTGAGTGACGGCTCGGGTACTCGCGCTGGTCGGTGGCCGATGACCATGGTGTAGATCATCGGGCGGTTCTGGTTCCGGTGGGATGCCGGGTTTGGCTGCGCCCGCGACCGACCCCCGCCTACGATCCGTCAGCAGGTCGGCACGCTATGAGATCGCGGGGGCTGCGGGATGCAGGAGCGGCAGTGGATCACCGCTCGCCGGAGCGAGCTGGACGCTCTCGCCGAGCAGTTGACCAAGCAGCTTCAGGAAGTCCAGGTCGAGCGGGACGAACTGGCGATCGCGGAGCGGGTGTTGAACTGCCTGGCCGAGCAGGTCCAAGCCGACGCCGAGTCTGTCGTTCCGGCAAAGGCGCAGGTGGCCGGGCGGGCGGTCCTGCTCATTCCGCACCGCAGCGACGCGGCCGACGAGGGCGCACTGCCCGGCGATTACCGCCAGATCCCTGGCGATCGTACGGGCCGCGGACGGCCCGGTCAGGTCAGGGCGGTGGGCGAGGAGCTGGGATTTGAGGTGGCGGTGCGCGGGAACCGTCGTACGTCCTCGAAGGCTGCGCCCTCGACAGAGGCGAAGCACACGGCGCCCGTTCCGGTCGGGGTGAGGGAGGCCGCCGCCAGGGTGACCGCGGCCGACGGCAGGGCGAAGAGCCGGTCGAGGTCGGGCGGGACGGGCTTCGTACGGCCGAGGATGACGTCCAGGAGTCCCATGCCCGCTCAGCCCGCCTTCCCGGATCCGGGCGGGGCCGACTGGCCCAACTCCACGGAGATCCGGCCCAGTTGTGCCAGCCGCTGCTCCAGTGGCGGATGGGTGGCGAAGAACCGCGACAGCTGTGGACGGCTGCCCAGCGCGGGGGTGAAGTAGAACGCGTTGAAGGCCTGCTGCGTCCGCAGGTCCCGGGTCGGGATGCGCGCGATGTCCCCGGTGACCTTGGTCAGCGCGGAGGCGAGTGCCGAGGGCCGCCCGGTGAGCAGGGCGCCCGCCCGGTCGGCGGCCAGCTCGCGGTAGCGGGACAGCACCCGGATGAGCAGGAAGCTCAGCGCGTACACGGCCGCCGAGATCCCCAGGACCGCGCTGAACACGACGGCGGTGTTCTGGTCCCGCCGGCCGCCGAACATGTGCGAGTAGAACGCGAACCGTACGACGAGCCCGGCGATCACCCCGAGGAACGAGGCGATCGTCATCACGGCGACATCCCGGTGCGCCACATGCGACAGCTCGTGCGCGAGCACGCCCTCCAACTCGTCCGGCTCCAGCCGCGCGAGCAGCCCGGTCGTCACGCACAGCACCGCGTGATCGGCGTTCCGCCCGGTCGCGAACGCGTTCGGCATCTCCATGTCCGCCACCGCGACCTGAGGCTTCGGCACATCCGCCACCGCACACAGCCGGTCCACCACCCCGTGCAGCCGTGGATACTCCTCCCGCTCCACGATCCGCCCGCGCATCGCGTACAGCGCGATCCGATCGGAGAACCAGAACTGCGCGGCCAGGAACCCCGCCGCGATCACCACGACCAGCACCCACGACTTCAGCAGCGCCACCAGCGCGGCCACGAACAGCACGTACAGCAACCCGAGCAGAAACATCGTGACCGTCATCCGAACGGTCAGCCGCGGATCACTGCGGAACCGGTTGGACATCCGCACCACCCCGCACTCAGGCAGCCGCTGGTCCCCGACTTCCATTGTGCGCCTGCCTTCGCCCTGCTCAGGCGCCTCTCCCGATCAGCCGCCGAGTCCCGCCAGCCGCTTCCGCTGCCGCAGCACGTAGTCGCTGAACAGATGCCGGCCGCGATCGAGCAGCTCACCCACCTCCGGGTCCCCGTGGCGTACGTCCGCCGACGGGAACCAGCCCTGCACGGACTGCCCGGCCCACGCCCGCAGCTTGTCGTCCGGGTCGTCCAGTACGGCCACGGCCGCCCGCAGCCGCACCACCCCGCCACAGGCGTCCAGCAGCCGGAAGGCGGCCACGCGCGTGTGCCGGGCCCGCCCGGCCCCGAGCCGCTCCATCAGCCACTCGGCGGGCAGCCGGCCCGCCGACGGCAGCAGGGCGGTGGTCGCCTCGCGTACGACCCCGGGCGCGGGATCGTCGAGCAGGGGTCGCAGCCGCCGTACGTCGGACACGTCCAGCAGCCGCAGGGCCGCCACCGCCCGGGCGCGCACCGCGGGCGCCGGGTGGGCGAGCAGCGGCCACAGCAGCTCGGCGTCCGCCCGCTCCCCGCACTCGGCGAGCCCGACGACGGCCCCGGGCCGCAGCGCCGGATCGTCCGGCGCCGAGCACCAGGCCCGATGCACGGGCAGCGGATCGGTCCCGTACTGCCGTACGACATACCGCGCACAGGCCCGCACCAGCGCCGACCGATCGGCCAGGAACTCCACCGCCCGCTCGGGCCGCCGCGCCCGCCGCAGCGCGGTGACCCCGGCGGAGCGGGCGCGGGGATTGCGGGCGCTGAGCAGCGGTTCGAGCACGCCGTCGTACGGCCCCTCCGGTACGCCGGCGGCCAGCGCGGCGTCCGCGCACAGGTTCTGGACGACGGCGTCCTCGTCGCGGGCGGCGGCGCGGGCCAGCTCGGCGGGGGAGAGGAGCCGCTCCTCGACGACGAGCCGGTACCCGAAGCGGCGTACGGCACGGTCGGGGTCGGCGAGGAGGGGTGCGAGCCGGTCCAGTGGGGCCCGGCGCAGGAGCTCGTCGAGCAGCGCGACGGCGAAAGCCCCCCGCCCGCGGCGGCCGACGAGCAGGATCAGCGGCGCCAGGGCGAGGACGGCGCCCACGTCGAGCGCCTCGCGCAACAGGGTGCGGGCACGCTCACGCACCGGCTCGGCCCAGTCGGCGGCACGGACGACCACCAGCGGCAACAAATCCGGGTACGCCATGGCCGGCCGCAGCGCCGCCTCGCGGACCCGTCCGTCGCGATGGCACAGGGCGAGCGCGAGCCGACCCTCGCCGAGCTCCTTACGACGCGAAAGGACGCCGAGCCGCCCGCGTCGCCCCTCGACCTCGTCCCGCGTGGGCAGCAGCTCCCGACCGAGCCGGCAACGGACACCCGCGTCCAGGTCGAGCCAGGCGCCGGGCGCGGTGACCTCGACCGCGTCCCGCAGCGGCACGCCCTGCGCGAGTTTCCGCGCCGCTTCGCCCCCGCTCCGAACGTCTTCCCGCACGTCCGGCCTCAGTACGACGACCGATAGTTGATGTACCCGATCAGCGCGATCAGGCCCGCCACGCACCCGAACACGATCACCGTCGACACCCACGACGACCGCCGCGGCCCCACCGGATCGGGATCGGCCCGGAACGGCTGCGGCGCGGGCGGGTTCTCCTTCCAGCGCGCGGCCAGCATCCGGGCCCGCGCGGAGGGCTCCTTGTGCTCGGCGTTGTCGGCCCACCTGAGGTCGAACTCCCGCTCGCTGTCGTCCTGTTCGGACATCTCCGTATCTCCCCGTAGCGATTCATGGCACTGCTCGAACAGCAGTCCACGGAACCATACGACGGCGCCCCCGCCCTGAGAAACAGGAACGGGGGCGCCGACGGAAGAGCGACCGCTTACCGGCCTAGGCGTCGATCACACGTCGAAGTACAGCTCGAACTCGTGCGGGTGCGGACGCAGCTGGAGCGGAGCGATCTCGTTGGCGCGCTTGTACTCGATCCACGTCTCGATCAGGTCGGACGTGAAGACGTCACCGGCGAGCAGGAACTCGTGGTCGCGCTCGAGGGAGTCGAGGACGGCCGGGAGGGAGGTCGGGACCTGCGGAACGCCCGCGTGCTCCTCGGGGGCGAGCTCGTAGAGGTCCTTGTCGATCGGCTCGGCCGGCTCGATCTTGTTCTTGATGCCGTCCAGGCCCGCGAGGAGCAGAGCCGAGAAGGCGAGGTACGGGTTGCCGGAGGAGTCGGGTGCGCGGAACTCGACGCGCTTGGCCTTCGGGTTCGAACCCGTGATCGGGATACGCATGGCCGCAGAGCGGTTGCGCTGCGAGTACACCAGGTTGACCGGGGCCTCGAAGCCCGGCACCAGACGGTGGTACGAGTTCACCGTCGGGTTGGTGAACGCCAGCAGCGACGGGGCGTGCTTGAGGATGCCGCCGATGTAGTAGCGGGCGGTGTCCGACAGGCCCGCGTAACCGGCCTCGTCGTAGAACAGCGGGTCGCCGTTGCTCCACAGCGACTGGTGGACGTGCATGCCCGAGCCGTTGTCACCGAAGATCGGCTTCGGCATGAAGGTCGCGGTCTTGCCGTTGCGCCAGGCCACGTTCTTCACGATGTACTTGAAGAGCTGGAGGTCGTCGGCGGCGGCGAGCAGCGTGTTGAACTTGTAGTTGATCTCGGCCTGGCCGGCGGTGCCCACCTCGTGGTGCTGACGCTCGACCTTCAGGCCGGACTTCTCCAGCTCCAGGGAGATCTCGGCACGCAGGTCGGCGAAGTGGTCGACCGGCGGGACCGGGAAGTAACCGCCCTTGTAGCGGACCTTGTAACCGCGGTTGTCCTCCAGCGCACCGGTGTTCCAGGCGCCCGCCTCGGAGTCGATGTGGTAGAAGGACTCGTTCGACGAGGTGGCGAAGCGCACGCTGTCGAAGACGTAGAACTCGGCCTCGGGACCGAAGTACGCGGTGTCGGCGATACCGGTGGAGGCCAGGTACGCCTCGGCCTTCTTCGCCACGTTCCGCGGGTCACGGGAGTACTGCTCGCCCGTGATCGGGTCGTGGATGAAGAAGTTGATGTTGACCGTCTTGTCCTTGCGGAACGGGTCGACACGCGCGGTGGACAGGTCGGCGCGCAGCGCCATGTCGGACTCGTGGATGGCCTGGAAGCCGCGGATCGAGGAGCCGTCGAAGGCCAGCTCCTCGGCCGGGTCGAAGGCCTCAGCCGGCACTGTGAAGTGCTGCATCACACCCGGCAGGTCGCAGAAGCGGACGTCGATGAACTTGACGTCCTTGTCCGCGATGAACTTCTTGGCCTCGTCGGCGTTCTGGAACATCCAGCTCCTCCTACTCCCGACCGTCCCGCCGGGGTGGTAGTTCGTTCGTGCGGCCAGTGCGGTGGCACACGCTGCCTTCGACACTAGGGACGCGTGGTTTCTCGTACGTGACCCATTTGTTTCGCTCAAGTTAATCGGACATCCTGCCCCGCCCCCCACCTGTCCATATGTCAAAACGGTCGCAGTACCGTGGTCGGGTGGACAAGAGGCAAGCAATCGGTTCGTGGCTCTCCGGCCCCCGCGCGGCCGCGGAAGAGGCGGGTGTCGACTTCGGATACCGGGGTGAACAGCTCGGTCTGCCGGAGGAGGGGCCGGGCTCCATCGCCCGCCCCGGCCGGCGCCTCGGCGCACTGGCCGTCGACTGGGGGCTGTGCCTCTTGATCGCATACGGTTTGATCACCGACGGCTACGATCAGGCGACCAGTAACTGGGCCCTGCTCATCTTCTTCCTGCTCCACGCCCTGACGCTGGGCACGGTCGGCTTCACTCCGGGTAAGCGCCTCTTCGGCCTCCGCGTGGTCGCCCAGGACACCGGCGCCGTGAACCCCCTGCGCGCCCTCATCCGTACGGTCCTCCTCTGCCTCGCGATCCCCGCCCTGGTCTGGGACCGCGACGGGCGGGGGCTGCACGACCGGCTGGCGCGGACGGTCGAGGTCAGGATCTGAGGCGGATTTCGGGAGTGCGACGAAGGGGCGCCCGGATCACTCCGGGCGCCCCTTCGTCGTAGCAGGGGAGGAATCAGCGGGCCTTCGGGCCGCCCTTCGGCATGCGCATGCCCTTAGGCATAGGACCCTTTGGCAATGGCATGTTGCTCATGAGATCCCCCATGGCACGCAGCCGGTCGTTGGTGGCGGTCACCTGGGGGCCGGAGAGGACGCGGGGCAGCTTCAGCATGGTCGTGCGGAGCTTCTTCAGCTCGACCTGGCCCTCGCCGGTGCCCACGACGAGGTCGTGCACCGGCACGTCCGCCACGATCCGGGCCATCTTCTTCTTCTCGGCGGCCAGCAGGCCCTTGACCCGGTTCGGGTTGCCCTCGGCGACCAGGACGATGCCGGCCTTGCCGACGGCCCGGTGCACCACGTCCTGGCTGCGGTTCATCGCCACCGCCGGAGTGGTGGTCCAGCCGCGGCCCACGTTGTCCAGTACCGCCGCGGCGGCACCCGGCTGGCCCTCCATCTGCCCGAACGCGGCACGCTCGGCCCGGCGTCCGAAGACGATCGCCGTCGCGAGGAACGCGATCAGGAGGCCGAAGATACCGAGATAGATGGGGTGACCGATCAAGAAACCGATCGCGAGGAAGACACCGAAGGTGATGATTCCGATAGCCGCGAGTACAAGACCGATCTTCTTGTCGGCCCTGCGGGTCATCTTGTACGTGAGGGCGATCTGCTTGAGTCGCCCGGGGTTCGCAGCGTCCGCTGCGGTTTCCTTCCTCGCCATGGCACGAAGTCTACGTGCCAGGCAAAGCGAGGACGACGGCGGTGCCGGTGGGGACCGGTGACCGGCGAAACGCTGGGGAGCGGCGCCGGGCGGCGGCGGTACCGGGGTGGAGCGGGCGGTGACGCGAGCGGTGGAGCGGTGGAGCGGTGAGGCGGTGGGTTACGACAGGCGTGCGGAGACGGCCTCTTCGAGGACGCGCTCGGCCTCGACACGGTCCTTGGCGCGGCGGCGGTCCTCCAGGACGGAGGTCCAGGCGTTGCGACGGGCGGTGCGCTGGCCGCCGCTCATGAGCAGCGACTCGACGGCACGGAGTGCATCGGTGAACGACGGGATGGCGGTGGCGCGTACGGGCGCGGCCTGCATGATGTAGGTCCCCCCTCGGGAGTGGTGCTCTGGTGAGAGCTGTACCGGGTGTAAAACCAGGGTCACTGATTGGTGTTACCAGGGCGTGACCGACCGGTCAAACACCAATGAAACCTTGATGGGCGCCCCTTAAACCCCGACGCGGCCCCGACAGGGCCCTCATCTGCGAGGACGGTCGGGACCGCGGTCAATCGGCCATTACTGGCGGGTAGCCACTTGTGTGCAGGTTCACACGATTGGCTGGCACTGCGTGCCATTTGGCGTAGGGGTCAGACGGCCTGCGAAGCGATGTACGTGCCACGCTTCTCGACGGCCATCTGGTACAGGCGGCCGGCGCGGTAAGAGGAGCGGACGAGCGGGCCGGACATCACGCCGGAGAAGCCGATCTCGTCGGCCTCCTGCTTCAGTTCGACGAACTCCTGCGGCTTGACCCAGCGCTCCACTGGGTGGTGGCGGACGCTCGGGCGCAGGTACTGGGTGATGGTGACCAGCTCGCAGCCGGCGTCGTGCAGCTGCCGGAGTGTCTCGCTGACCTCCTCGCGGGTCTCGCCCATGCCGAGGATCAGGTTCGACTTGGTGACCAGGCCGTAGTCACGGGCTTCGGTGATGACCTTCAGGGAGCGCTCGTAGCGGAAGCCGGGACGGATGCGCTTGAAGATGCGGGGAACCGTCTCGACGTTGTGCGCGAAGACCTCGGGGCGGGAGGCGAAGACCTCCTCCAGCAGCTCCGGGACGGCGTTGAAGTCGGGGGCGAGGAGCTCGACCTTGGTCTGGCCGGCCTCGCGGTCGGCGGTCTGCTCGTGGATCTGCCGTACGGTCTCGGCGTACAGCCAGGCGCCGCCGTCGGGGAGGTCGTCGCGGGCGACGCCGGTGATGGTGGCGTAGTTCAGGTCCATGGTGACCACGGACTCGCCGACGCGGCGGGGCTCGTCGCGGTCCAGCGCCTCGGGCTTGCCGGTGTCGATCTGGCAGAAGTCGCAGCGGCGGGTGCACTGGTCGCCGCCGATGAGGAACGTCGCCTCGCGGTCTTCCCAGCACTCGTAGATGTTCGGACAGCCCGCCTCCTGGCAGACCGTGTGCAGGCCCTCGCTCTTCACGAGGCTCTGCATCTTCGTGTACTCGGGGCCCATTTTCGCCCGGGTCTTGATCCACTCGGGCTTGCGCTCGATGGGGGTCTGGCTGTTGCGGACCTCCAGGCGCAGCATCTTGCGTCCGTCGGGTGAGACTGCGGACACATCGGCTCCCTGTGCTTCGATTCTTCGGCGTACACCAGGGTACGCCCGTACGGTTCTCGGTCCCCTGGGTGGGCAACCTTCACCATCGGGGTGGCATTCCCTTCGCCCCCGCCGCCCCTACCCGTCCCGTCCCAGGGGCTGCCGCCCCTTCGGCCCCCGCATCAGAGCTCGGCTGGATGGGGGTTGGTTGGCGGGTGCGGGTTGTACGTGGTTGATCGCGCAGTTCCCCGCGCCCCTGAAAACCCGGGCGCGTCCCCTGCTTTCAGGGGCGCGGGCAGTACCAGGTCCGCCGCTACGCCGACGCCCGTTCCACCTCGCGCGGCTTCAGGTCCGCGTTCTCCAGTACGTCCCGCAAGTGCTTCTCGGCCACCGGGAGGACCTCGGCGATCGTGATGTCGCGCCCGAGTTCGTTCGCCAAGGACGTGACGCCGGCGTCACGGATGCCGCAGGGGATGATGCGGTCGAACCACACGTTGTCCGGGTTCACGTTCAGTGCGAAGCCATGCATCGTGACGCCCTTGGCGACGCGGATACCGATCGCCGCGACCTTGCGGTCCTCGCGCCGCTGCCCGGCGTTGGAGGGCGCGTACTCCGGCCCGTTCATCCGGGGGTCGAACTCCTCGTCGGTCATCCGGGGGTCCAGGTCCAGAGAGAGCCCGCCCAACCGCTGCTCGACCGGGTCGCCGAGCACCCACACCCCGCTGCGGCCCTCGACCCGGGTGGTTTCCAGGCCGAACTCCGCGCACGTACGGATCAGAGCCTCTTCGAGGCGCCGTACGTGGGCGACGACGTCCACCGGGCGGGGCAGCTTCTGGATCGGATAGCCCACCAGCTGCCCCGGCCCGTGCCAGGTGATCTTGCCGCCGCGGTCGACGTCCACGACGGGCGTACCGTCGAGGGGGCGCTCGTTGTCGGCCGTGCGCCGGCCCGCCGTGTAGACCGGGGGGTGCTCCAGGAGCAGCACGGTGTCGTCGATGTCGTCGGCGAAGCGCGCCGCGTGCACCCGGCGCTGCTCGTCCCACGCCTCCCGGTACTCGACGGCCTCCGTGCCGAACCCCATGCGGACGAACCGCAACCCACTCACGGCAAGCGCCTCCCTCGGCGGTACGGCCGTGCGGCGGTACCGCGATAACTGTGTCAGCCAAGCTGCGTCAGGCACATACGCGCCCACGCCACTGTACGACCGTACGACCGGGTGTCGTACCCGTGCCCGCCCGGCGTAGTCCGTGACCGCCCGGCGTACGACGGGAAGCACCGGCGCGTGACGGAGGCCCTTCTCGTCAGCCGTGCAGCGAATCCTCACACGATCGGATGAATGGACGCGGAAGTGTGCGATCGGACGCTTACTCTCCGCTACATTCGCGCCGTTCACAAGGCCGCAAAAGGCTTCTCACCAGGCAATCCGGGAAACCCCGCCGACACCCGGAAGGCAGGAGACCGCACCGCAGATGACGGAACGACCCGCGCAGCGCACCCCCAACCGCCAGCTCGCCGCCCTCATCGCAGAAGCGGGGTTCTCGAACGCGGGACTAGCGCGCCGTGTGGACCAGCTCGGTCTCGAACACGGCCTCGATCTCAGATATGACAAGACGTCGGTCACCCGATGGCTGCGCGGTCAGCAGCCCAGGGGTACGACCCCCGCGCTCATCGCCGAGGTGTTCACCCGCCGCCTCGGCCGCAGGCTCACCGCCCAGGACCTCGGCCTGGACGCCTGCGCCCCCGTGTACGCGGGGCTGGAGTTCGCCGCGACCCCCGAGGAGGCCATCGACATCGTCAGCGGGCTGTGGCGCAAGGACTCCGGCAGCCATGCCGAGCTGCGGAAGATCGCCTTCACCCCCGCCGGGCTCGTCGTGCCGAGCCGGGACTGGCTGATCGGCCGCGCCGACGACCGGGTGGGCCGGGGTGATCCGGGCGCCACCCGCGTCCCCCCGCAGGGCCGCCCGGCCCTGCCCCGGCAGCGCGGCCAGAGCGAGCGCGGCCCCGGCCAGAAGGTCACCGGCGGGGACATCGCCGCTCTCCGCTCGGTCGGTGAACTCTTCCGCGCCCTCGACGACGCCTACGGCGGCGGCCACGCCCGCCAGGCCCTGGTGCGCTACCTGGAGCACGAGGCCGAGCCGATGCTGCGCGGCGCGTACGGCGAACAGACCGGCCGGCGGCTGTTCGCCGCCGCCGCCGACCTCACCCGGCTGGCCGGCTGGACCTCGTACGACATCGGTGCCCACGGGCTCGCCCAGCGGTACTTCGTGCAGGCGCTGCGGCTGGCGCAGGCGGCGGGGGACCGGGCGTACGGGGCGTACGTGCTGGTCACGATGAGCCGTCAGGCGGTCTATCTGGGGCACGGACGGGAGGCCGTGCAGCTCGCGCGCGTCGCCCAGCAGGGCGTCGGGTCGGCCGTACCGCCGGTCGTGCAGTCGCTGCTGCACGCCGTCGAGGCGCGCGGGCACGCGGTGCTCGGGGAGGTGCGGGCCTCCACGGCCGCGCTGGTCCGGGCCGAGCGGGCCCTGGAGACGGCCCGGCCCGGGGACGAAGTCCCCTACTGGGCGCGGTTCTTCGACGAGGCCCAGCTCGCCGACGAGTTCGGGCACTGCCACCGCGACCTCCAGCAGTACCGCGCGGCCGCCCAGCACGCCGAGCGCTCCCTGCAACTGAGGGCGCCCGCCTACGCCCGTAGCCGCCTCTTCTGCCGCGTCGTCCTCGCCTCCGCCCGCCTGGGCCTCGGTGAGCTCGACCAGGCCTGTCAGCTGGGCGCGGAGGCCGCCGGGCAGGCCGCCGAGATGCGGTCGGTACGGGCGGTGGAGTACGTACGGGACTTCGAGCGCAGGTTGGAGCCGTACCGGGACGCGGCGCCGGTCCGGGGGTATCGGGACAAGGTGGCGGCGTTGGGGTAGCGGGACGATGCGGAAGGGGCGCCCGACGGCAGGTCGGGCGCCCCTTCCCTCGTTCAGGCGGCCGTTTCCAGGGGCTCTTCCTGTGGCGTCGGGTGGGCGTCGAGGTCGGTGAGGATGGCGTGGGCGGCTCGGCGGGCCGAGTGGAGGGCGCCCTGGACGGTGCTGGTGTCGCGGTGGTCGCCGCAGACGTAGAGGCCGGCGAGGAGGCGTACCGGGCGGCGCGGGTCGTGCGGTGCGGGCATCGCGGGAACGGCCTCGGGGGTGTGGTGGACCGCGAGGAGCTCCCAGCGGGTCGTGGACGTCCGGTAGAGACGGGCCAGTTGGACGCGGACCGTGGCGTCGAGGTGCGCGGGGTCCGGGGGAGTTCCCAGCACAGTGGACGTGATCAGCGCACGGCCCGCCGGAGCCCGGGCCGGGTCGACCTGGCTGATGACCGCCGTGTGCGAGACGGGCCCGCCGCGGTCCGCGTCGAGGAGCAGCGCCGGTTCGCCGAGCGGGGCCTCGTCCGTCGCATGGTGCAGGACCGTCACCGGGTGGAACTCCGGTACACGCAGCCCGGGGAGCAGTTCCGCTGCGGACCGGGCGTCCGTGGCCAGCACCACGGACCGGCAGGGGAGTTCGCCGTGGTCCGCCGTCGTCACCGAGGTCGTGCTGACCGCGGTGGCCCGGACCCCCGTGCGGACGGTGCCCGGCGGAAGGGCGGCCGCGAGGAGCTCCGGCAGGGTGTCGGCGCCGCCCTCGGGTATGCACAGCCGGCCCGTCGCGAAGGCGTGCAGGGCCAGGTCGGCGCAGCGGCTGGAGGTCTGGAGCGCCGGGTCCGCGAGGAGGGCGGCCAGCAGCGGCCGTACGAAACCGTCGATCGTCCGGGGCGGGAACCCCCGGGTCGCCAGCGCTTCGGCGATCGGTACCTCCGCCCGGTTGGCGAGCCGCTCCGGCGCGGTCGCGGCGAGCCGGCCCAGGGCCATGGCCAGTCGGGACTGGTCGGCGGGGGAGCCCAGACGGCCCTGGTTGCGGGGCAGCCGGGGGGCGCTTGCGAGGGCGCGCGCGGCTGTAAGTGCGCCCCTTGCGCTTCGGAGGGTCGGGGTGGCGCCGGCGCGGTGATGATGGCCGTCGGCGTGCAGCAGGACGCCGGGGGCGAACGGGCGCAGCGGCAGGGTGTCCAGGCCCGGTGTTCGACGCAGTTCGGGGTAGGACGTGGAGAGCAGGGGGGCGGTGCGGTCGAGGCGGAAGCCGTCGATTTTCTCCGTGGTCATCCGGCCGCCGATGGCCGGCGTGGCCTCCAGGACGGTGGTCGTCAGACCGGCCCTGGTCAGATGGCCGGCCGCCGCGAGGCCGGCCACGCCGGCTCCCACGACGATGACGTCCACGGGTTCCGTGTCGGCTGAGTACGTCGATTGGTACACCGGCTCAAGCACGTGCCCCTCCCGAGGTCGCGCGGCTGCTGGGGAGGTCATGCCCCCCACGCCCTTCTGGAATACCTGAGTTCGCGACGAGGATGAAGGGGCGGGGGCGGGCCGGGGAAGTAGCGTGTGACCTCGCACGGGGGCATGGGCGCGTCGGCCGTGCGCCCGGCGTCCGGCCCGGAGGGTTTCGCCCCCGCCGTGCACATCGACACAGCCCCGCGCCCCTGAAGGGGCGCGGGGAACTGCGCGACAAGCCACGAACAACCCGCACCCGCCAACGAAACCGCGCCCCCGAGTTCTTAGGCGGACCGGCTCTCCGCGGAGCGAATCGCTTCCTCGATCCCCGGATGCGCGAACTCGAACCCCGACTCCAGCAGCCGCGCAGGCACCGCGCGCGTACTGCCGAGCACATCCCCGGACACCTCGCCGAGGACGAGGCGCAGCACGGGCGCCGGCACGGTGAAGAGGGTGGGCCGGCGTAGGACCCGGCCCATGGCCGCGGTGATCTCACGGTTGGTCAGCGGCTCCGGCGCCGTCAGGTTGAACGGCCCGGACAGCGACGGCGAGTCGATGAGATGACGCAACGCCGCGACCTCGTCCCGCAGCGCGATGAAGCTCCAGTACTGCCGCCCGTCCCCCATCCGCCCCCCGAGCCCGGCCTTGAACAGCGGGAACAACGGCCCCCACGCGCCCCCATCCCGGGCCACCACCAGCCCCGTACGGGCGAACACCGTCCGGATCCCGGCAGCCGACGCGGCCTCCGTCGCCCCCTCCCACTCCACACACAGCGACGGCAGGAACCCCTCCCCGGCCGGCGCCGACTCGTCCACCACCCGGTCGCCCGTGGAGCCGTAGAACCCGATCGCGCTGCCGTTGACGAACACTCCGGGCGGCGCGTCCAGGGACGCCACGGCCTTGGCGAGCGTCGAGGTGCCGAGCACCCGGCTGCGGCGGATCGTCGCCTTGTACGCCTTCGTCCAGCGACGGGACGCGACCCCCGCGCCGGCGAGGTTCACCACGGCCGCGCACCCCTCCAGCGCCGCCGCGTCGACCCGCCCGGCCTCCGGATCCCAGCGCGCCTCGTCCCGCGCCCGCGGCTCCCGCCGTACGAGCCGCACCACCTCGTACCCGTCCGCCATGAGGGAACGGGTCAGCGCCGAACCGATCAGACCGGACGCCCCGGTGATCACGACACGGGAACCGGGCGGCACGGAGGGCACGGGCGGCACGGGCGGCACGGGCGGCACGGACGCATCATCGTTCATGCCCCCATCCTGCCGGTCAGCGGCCGAGCATGTGGGCCAGGCGTGACGTACGGCCGCCGTACAGTGACCGGCATGCCGGTTCCGTACACACGTCTCGCGACCCCGGACGACGAGGAGACCCTCGGTCGACTCGACCGCGTCACCTGGTCCACGCTGCATTCCGTCCAGGAACGCCCCCGACAGCCGTACGCCCCCTTCTTCAACGAGCGTTACGGCCCCGAGGACCACCTCGTCGCCGAACTCGCCGGCATCGTGGTCGGCTTCATCCGGCTCGGTCTGCCGTCACCCCTCGCCTGCCACGCGCACGTCCGCCAGATCCAGGGGCTCGTCGTCGCCGACGAGGCGCGCGGGGCCGGGGTCGGACGCGCCCTGGTGCGGGCCGCGCAGGACGAGGCCCGGCGCAGGGGAGCCCGTCGGCTCACCCTGCGGGTCCTCGGGCACAACACCCCGGCCAGGAAGCTCTACGAGTCCGAGGGGTTCGTGGTGGAGGGGATCCTGCCGGAGGAGTTCCTGCTGGACGGGACGTACGTGGACGACGTAATGATGGGCCGCCGACTCTGACCGACCCACCCCCTCACGACGTCACCCCCTCACGACGTCACCCCCTCACGACGTCACCCCCTCACGACGTCACGAGGTCGTGAGCTCCCCCGTGTCCACCGCCGCCGTCGAGGTCGCCGCCCGCCGCGCCTCGGCGGCGACCTCCTCCACGGTCAGGACGTAACCCGTCTCGGCGTCCGAGGTGGAGCGGGCGAAGACGACGCCGTAGACCTGGCCCTGGGTGGTGAGGAGGGGGCCGCCGGAGTTGCCGGGGCGGACGGTGGAGCGGATCGAGTAGATGTCGCGGGTGACCTGGTCGGTGTTGTAGATGTTGCGGCCGGTCGCGTCGATACGGCTGGCGACGGTGGCCGCCTGGAGGTCGAGGCCGCCGTCCTCCGGGTAGCCGGCGACGACCGCCGCGTCGCCGCGCGAGGCGCTGTCGTCGAAGCGCAGGAGGGGCGCGCGCAGACCCGGGACGTAGAGCACCGCCACGTCCTTGTCGGCGTCGAAGAGCACCACGCGCGCCTCGTACGCCTTGCCCACGCCGCCCACGCGCACACTCGGGTCGTCGATGCCCGCCACCACATGGGCGTTGGTCATCACATGCTCGGTCGCGTACACGAAGCCGCTGCCCTCGCGGCCCTGGGTGCCCGAGACTCCCTCGATCTTGACCGTGCTGCGCTTGGCGGCGCTGGTCGCGGCCGCCGTGACGCTGTCCCCGGAGGGCTTGGCGACCTCGGCCGTCGCCTCGTTCTCGAACGGGTTGAAAACCTGCGGGAAGCCCGCCTCGGTGAGCGCGGAGGTGGCGTTGGAGAACCAGGCCGGGGTGGTGTCCGGCATGGTGTTCTGCACGGCCCCGAGCAGCGCGGAGTTGCGTATCGAGTTGGTGACCACCGGGGACGAGGAGGCCCCGAGAACGCTGGCGGCCACCCAGGCCACGATGAGCACGGCGACCGTGTTGGCCGCCGCCCCGCCGATGCCGTCGGCCACCCGCAGCGGGCTGCGGTCTATCTCCCGGCGCAGCGTCAGCGCCAGCCGGCCCGCCAGTTCGTGCCCGATCACCCCCGGTACCAGCACCGTCAGCACCGCCGTGACCGTCGCCGCCGGGGTGCCCGCCTCGACCAGCTCCATCACCCAGGGCAGTACCCAGACGCCGATCGCCGCGCCGCCCACGAAACCGGCCAGGGACACACATCCCGCGACCAGGCCGCGACGGTACCCGGACGCCGCGTAGGCCAGGATCACCAGCATCAGCAGGATGTCGAGCACGTCCACTCCAGCCGCCTTTCCATCGGGACCCTGTAGTACGCGTGGGGTGGGCGCAGTGATCAGCTACGTGCGCACGGCGCCCCGGCGACGTACGGAAATCAGCCACCAGCGCGCCCCATGTGCCTGGAACCTCAAATCTGCCTGGAACCGTAAAAACGTCCCGGACCGCGCGGTTGGTTCCTTCCACTTACACCGGGTGGCACACCCCACATGCGGCGGACGGACCATCGGGTGAGGCTGGGCGCATGCGTGTGTTCCGGAAGTCGCGGGGGGCGCGAACGCGGCGGCCGCTACGCGTGTGGCGGCGCCGAATCGGGCGCCCGCGCGTACGGATATGGCTGCTTTGTGATCAGGTACGACTCGCCGTGCTCCGCGCGCGCGGGCGGACGACTCCGCCCCGTCCCGTCCTCCTCGTGCTGGCCTGCCTGCCGGGGCTGGTCGCCGTCCTGGCGCTGGTGCTGTGCGCGATCGGCGTGGACCGTACGGCGCCCCGCCTCGCCCAGCAGCCCGTCGAGGCCCGTCCCGCCCTCCCGCACCAGGCGCCCAGACCCTCCATCGTGCCGAGGGCCCGCTGGCTGGCCGGGGACGCCCGCAGCCAGCCGCCCGCCCGCTACGACGACCGGGTCGCCGCCGTCTTCATCCACCACACGGACTCGCCGAACGACTACGACTGCGCCGACGCCCCCCGCATCATCCGCTACCTGTACGCGGGCCAGACCGGCGCCAAGGACTGGGACGACATCGGCTACAACTTCCTCGTCGACCGCTGCGGCACCATCTACGAGGGCCGCGCGGGCGGCGTCGACCGCCCCGTCACCGGCGCCCACACCCAGGGCTTCAACCACCGCACCACCGGCATCGCCGCCCTCGGCACCTTCACCGCCGGCGTGCCGGTCCCGCAGGCCATGACCGACGCGATCGCCCGCCTCGCCGCCTGGAAACTCGGCCTCTCGGACCTCGACCCACGCGGCAGCGTGCGCCTCACCTCCAGCAACAGCCTCAGCCGCTACGCCGCCGGCACCACGGTCCTGCTGCCCACCCTCGCGGGCCACAGCGACGGCTACATGACCAGTTGCCCCGGCGCGGCCCTCGCGGAACGACTGCCCGCGATCAGGGAACTGGCGGCACGGCTCCAGGGACGACGTTGAGACGGATCTCATGAGCTTCAGAACGCGTCCAACACGTCGCGAAACCGAAGAAGTCCTGGTCCTCCGCCCTGCGGAGCCCCCGGACGGTGGCCTGCGCGACCGCCGTCGTCGTGCTCGGCCCGTCCGCCGTCACCGCGTCCGCGCTGGAGCGCGCCAACTCGGCCCCGCCGCACGGCGCGGCCGCCCCCGAGCACCCGGCCCCGGGCAGGGAACACCACCACGTCCAGCCGCACACCACCGAGCAGTATGCGTACCTGCCGCGCACCACGAGCCGCAGCCTGCGCGCCTGACCCCCACGTCCGGCTACGTCCTGCTACGTCCGGCTACGTCCGGCTACGTCCGGAACCGCTCCCAGAGCTTCGGATAGCGTTCCGCGAGGGCGGTCTCGTTCTCGAAGTCGACCGGGGTGCCCTCGGGTTCTCCGGGGGCGGGCGGGATGCCGAGGTCCGGGGCGACGACACCGGTGAGCTGCTCGTACGCCTCGTCCGCGGCGTATCCCAGCTCCTCGCCGTCGCCGTCGATCTCCTCGTCGAAGTCGTCCAGCAGGTCGGCGAGCGAGTCCGGGTCGTGCACCGCGCCCTCGAAGACCTCCCGGCCCTGGCCGATCAGCCAGCACCGGAAGAAGTCGAACGCGTCGTCGCTGGCTCCGTCCAGCAGCACCCAGGCGGCGCCCCACACATCCCAGGTGTACGCGCGGTTGTAACGCGACTCGAAGTGCCGGGCGAAGTCCAGCACGGCCTCCGGGTCCAGGCGGCCGAGCCGTTCCACGAGCAGGTCGGCGTGGTCCTCGGGATCGCCCTCGGCGTCCTCCCGGGTCGTGTCCACCAGCTCCCAGAACTCCATCTCGTCCATCACGGGACAAGCATCGTGCCTGGAGGGGTGGGACGCACGTGGAGGGCGACGGATTGTCGGTCCGCGAGCTGTGTCCCGCGTCACGTGTACAGCGCGGCGAGCCGCCGCGCGTCGTCCGCGAACCGGGCCCGGAGGGCTTCGGGCGCCAGCACCTCGACCTCCGGGCCGAGCGCCGTGAGCTGGCTGTGCGCGACCTCCTCCGACTCGACCCCGAGCGTGACCGTGACCCGGCCGTGGTCGTCGGGCCCGTCGGTCACCGCCGTCAGGGCGTCCCGGGCCGCGATGGGATCCACGACGTACGGCAGCCTCCGCGTGCCCTCCGCCGAGAGCCGTACGACGACTTCGGCACGCAGGATCGAGCGGGCGAACCGCTCCGCCTGGTTGTCCCAGTAGCGGGGAAGGTCGAAGTCCTCGTCACGGACGAAGCGATCGGACCCGGTGTCGGCGTCCGTGACGACATCGACGGTGGTGAAGCGGTCGATGCGATACGTGCGGAAGGAGCCGGTGGCGGGCTCTGGGACGCGTGCGCGGGCGCACAGGTACCAGACGCCGGCCTTGAGCACGAGCCCGTACGGCTCCAGCACCCGTTCGACCTCGCTGTCTCCCCGCTGGTAGCGCGCGGTGATCCGGCGGTCGTCCCACACCGCGTCCGCGATGGCGGGGAGGAGCTCGGGGGTCTTGGGTTCGTTGAACCAGCTCGGGGCGTCGAGGTGGAACCGCTGGGCCGCGTTGCGGGAGGCGTCGCGGAGGGAGGGGAGGAGGGCGGCCGACACCTTCAGCCGGGCGGCGGAGGCCGCGTCCTCCAGGCCCATCTCGCGCAGGGCGCCCGGTACGCCGCTGAGGAACAGGGCCTCGGCCTCGGTGCGGGCCAGGCCGGTGAGGCGGGTCCGGTAGCCGCCGATCAGCCGGTAGCCGCCGGCCCGGCCGCGGTCCGCGTACACCGGGACGCCGGCCTCCGACAGCGCCTGGGCGTCCCGCGTGACCGTGCGCTCCGACACCTCCAGCTCGCGGGCCAGTTCGGCGGCGGTCATGGACGCCCGCGCCTGAAGAAGCAGCACCATTTTGATGAGCCGAGCAGCACGCATACGCCCATGATTGCCGACGGTGCGTTTGTACGTGCGGGTGGCGTCGGGTTGCTCGCGCAGTTTCCCGCGCCCCTTCAGGCGCGGGAAACTGCGCGGCGGGGTCGAAGAACCCCCCCCGCTTTACAGCCCGTACTGCTCCCGCGCCTCCTTCACCGCCGTCGCCTTGACCTCGCCGCGCCGCGCCAGCTGGGCCAGCGCGGCGACGACGATGGACTGGGCGTCGACGCCGAAGTGGCGGCGGGCGGCCTCGCGGGTGTCCGACAGGCCGAAGCCGTCGGCACCGAGCGAGGAGTAGTCCTGCTCGACCCACTGGGCGATCTGGTCGGGGACCTGGCGCATGTAGTCGGAGACGGCCAGCACCGGCCCCTCGGCCCCCTGCAGGGCCTGCCGGATGTACGGCACCCGCTCCTCACCCCGCAGCAGCGCGGCATCCGCCTCCAGCGCGTCCCGACGCAGCTCGCTCCAGGACGTGGCCGACCAGACGTCCGCCGCGACGCCCCACTCCTCCACGAGCAGCTTCTGCGCCTCCAGAGCCCAGTGGATCGCCGTACCGGCGCCGAGGAGCTGGATCCGCGGAGAGTTGGCGGTCGGCGACAGGCCCGCCGACTCCGCCGTGTTGAAGCGGTACAGCCCCTTGACGATGCCCTCGTCGATACCGAGACCGGCCGGCTTGGCGGGCTGGGGGAGGGGCTCGTTGTAGACCGTCAGGTAGTAGAAGACGTTCGGGTCCTCACCCGGTGCCGCCTCCCCGTACATCCGGCGCAGACCGTCCTTCACGATCGCCGCGACCTCGTACGCGAAGGCGGGGTCGTACGTCAGCGCCGCCGGGTTGGTGGCCGCGATCACCGGCGAGTGACCGTCCGCGTGCTGGAGGCCCTCGCCCGTCAGGGTCGTACGGCCGGCCGTCGCGCCGACGAGGAAGCCGCGGCCCAGCTGGTCGCCGAGCTGCCACATCTGGTCGGCGGTGCGCTGCCAGCCGAACATCGAGTAGAAGATGTAGAAGGGGATCATCGCCTCGCCGTGCGTGGCGTACGCGGTGGACGCGGCGATGAAGTCCGCCATCGAACCGGCCTCGGTGATCCCCTCGTTGAGGATCTGGCCGTCCTTGGCCTCCTTGTAGTACATCAGCTGGTCACGGTCGACCGGCTCGTACGTCTGGCCTTTGGGGGAGTAGATCCCGAGGGAGGGGAAGAGCGACTCCATACCGAAGGTGCGCGCCTCGTCCGGCACGATCGGCACCCAGCGCCTGCCCGTCTCCTTGTCGCGGACCAGGTCCTTGATGAGGCGTACGAAGGCCATCGTCGTCGCCACGTTCTGGGAGCCGGAGCCCTTGTCGAAGGACGTGAACGCCTTCTCGGCGGGGGCGGGCAGGGGCGCGAGCGCGTGCGTACGGCGGGCCGGGGCCGGGCCGCCGAGTGCCGCGCGGCGCTCCTGGAGGTAGCGGACCTCGGGGGAGTCGGCGCCGGGGTGGCCGTAGGGGACGACCCCGTCGACGAAGTCGCTGTCCTTGATGGGGAGTTCGAGCAGGTCGCGCATCGCCTTGAACTCGTCCACCGACAGCTTCTTCATCTGGTGGTTGGCGTTCTTCGACGCGAAGCCCTCACCGAGGGTGAAGCCCTTGACGGTCTGGGCCAGGATGACGGTCGGGGCGCCCTTGAACTCGACGGCGGCCTTGTAGGCGGCGTACACCTTGCGCGCCTCGTGACCGCCACGGGAGAGGTGGAAGCACTCGAGGATCTTGTCGTCGCTCAGCAGCTTCGCCATCTCGACGAGCGCGGGGTCCTTGCCGAAGAAGTCCTGGCGGATGTAGGCGGCGTCACGCGTCTGATACGTCTGGACCTGCGCGTCGGGCACCTCGCGCAGACGGCGTACGAGCGCGCCGGTGGTGTCGAGCTGGAACAGCTCGTCCCATGCCGAGCCCCAGAGCGTCTTGATGACGTTCCAGCCCGCGCCGCGGAACTGGGCCTCCAGCTCCTGCACGATCTTGAAGTTGGCGCGGACCGGGCCGTCGAGGCGCTGCAGGTTGCAGTTGATGACGAAGGTGAGGTTGTCCAGGCCTTCGCGGCTCGCGAGGGCGAGGGCCGCCGTCGACTCCGGCTCGTCCATCTCGCCGTCGCCGAGGAACGCCCAGACGTGGGAGTCGGAGACGTCCTTGATGCCGCGGCTGGTCAGGTAGCGGTTGAAACGCGCCTGATAGATCGCCGACAGCGGGCCGAGGCCCATCGACACCGTCGGGAACTCCCACAGCCAGGGCAGGCGGCGGGGGTGCGGGTACGACGGGAGGCCGTTGCCGCCCGACTCACGGCGGAAGTTGTCGAGGTGCTGCTCGTTCAGGCGGCCGTCGAGGAAGGCGCGGGCGTAGATACCGGGGGAGGCGTGGCCCTGGATGTAGAGCTGGTCGCCCGAGCCATCGGCCTCCTTGCCCCTGAAGAAGTGGTTGAAGCCCGTCTCGTAGAGCCAGGCGGCGGAGGCGAAGGTGGCGATGTGGCCGCCGACGCCGTATTTGCTGCCCCGGGTGACCATCGCGGCCGCGTTCCAGCGGTTCCACGCGGTGATCCTCCGCTCCATCTCCTCGTCACCGGGCGCGGACGGCTCGGCGGCGGTGGGAATGGTGTTGACGTAGTCCGTCTCGAGCAGCTTGGGCAGCGCGATGCCGTTGCCCTCCGCGCGCTCCAGGGTGCGGCGCATCAGATACGCGGCCCGGTGCGGCCCGGCCGCCTTGGTGACGGCGTCCAGCGAGGCCTGCCATTCGGCGGTCTCCTCCGGATCGCGGTCAGGGAGCTGGTCGAGCGCGCTCGGCTGGATGGCCTTGGGGTCGGTCATTGCGCCGCCTTCCTCAGTCGAAGGGGGTTCCCTCATCGGTAAGGGTTCGGGGTTGCCCTTTGTCTTTGGCAGGACAGGGCGGGGGCCTTGGTGCTGTGACACCTCGCGGCTACCGCCGCGTGGCCCGTCGGCGACTGTAACTCGCTGATCGATGATCGATCAAAGGGTTGAGGGGCAAAACTTCTTGATCGCGAGAAAGTCGGCACGGGGTGCCTCCAGTGGGGACACCGGGTGCCGTGTCACTCGGGAGTTTGCGCAGGTGAGGCGGCGTTTGAGCAGGTGTGCAGCGGGGCCGGGCGCACACTGGCTCCGGCCCTGTGGGTTTTGAGGGTGTCAACGGTCAGCTCGTGGCCGTCTGCGCGGTCGGCGGCGCCATGCCGACGGGTTGCTCCTTACGGGCGGAGGGTTCGCCGGTGCCCTGCCCGCGCTGTCCCTCTTCCTGTTCGGTGCGGCGGCGCTGAGCGGACTGCTCGCGGCTGATCACCTCTGTGGCGGCGCCCACGGCGAGGGCGATCGGCCATTCCAGGACCTGGACCGCGGCCATGCCGCCGAGTACGCCGTAGAAGGCCAGCCTGCGGAACGGAAGCCCTGCCGTGCCCTGCTGCCGTGATATGCCCTTGCGTGCGGCCGTGAAGAAGTCGCCGGGCGTCACATACGGGACGGGCACCCGTGGGTGCGCGGTGTGCAGGTGGACGACCTTGTCGAACGCGTGATGCTCGGCCGACTCCTGCCGCTCGGATTCCGGCTGCGCCGGCTGCGTTTGCGGTGCTTGCTGCGTCTGTGGGGAAGTCATCTCCGTCCCTCCCGATGCTGGGCGACGTGAGTGAGGAGGTCTCCCTAGGCGCCTTCCATCCTTGGGTGTCGATAAACGACTCAAACCTGAAAAATCGGGTAAACGTGACGACCCTTGTGAGGTGCGTGGCCTCAGGCGTGGGCGGCCGCCGGGCGCCCGCTGTTGAGGAACGCCTTCCAGAGGGCCATGGACAGGCGGATCAGCGCGGCCTCTATGACGGCGATGGCCACGTTGGTCAGGATCGTGGCGAGGAAGTGCGGCATGGTTCGGTCGACTTTCATGCGAATCGTGCTGCGGGCCATTCCTTTGTCCGGGCTCAAGGCTTCCGGGGGGTGGCTGCAAGGTTACGTCCAGGTGAACTTGCGACAGACCTGGCCACCGAGGGCAGTGCGACCGACCCCGCCGCCGAGGCCAGAGCGATCGTCCAGCCCACCGGGCCGAGCGGCCGGCTGCCGAAGAAGTGGCTCAGCCCCGGCACGCTCACCACCAGGCCCAGCACCACCAAGGACCCCACCACGGCCGCCGCGACCACCGGATCGCGGCCCGCGTCCGCCAGCGTCTGGAACAGCTGGGAGGAGACCAGGGCGACCAGCGCGACCGTGTCGGCGCGTCCCCGCGTACCGGTCGCCCGGGCCACCACCCAGGCAGCGGCGGCCGCCGCCGTGGTGACGACGGCACGCAACCGGATGTGCCGGGTCAGGGCCGCGCCGAGCGACGCCTCGGGCCCCTCCGTGAGCAGCCTGTCGGTGGCGTGGTCGGCCGGCGGCCGGGCGGCGATGGCCATGGCGGGCAGCATGTCCGTGAGCAGGTTGACCAGGAGGAGCTGGCGGGCGTTCAGCGCGCTGCGCCCGGTGAGCACACTGGTCGCCAGGGTGAAGACGATCTCCCCGACGTTCCCGCCGAGCAGGATGCCCAGCGCCTTGCGCACCGACGCCCACATGGCCCTGCCCTCGACGATGGCGTCGACGATGGTCTCGATGCGGTCGTCGGTGACCACCACGTCGGCGGCGGAACGGGCCGCCGGGGTCGCCCGGGAGCCCAGCGCGATGCCGACGTCGGCGATCCGGATGGCCGGCGCGTCATTGGCCCCGTCGCCGGTCACGGCCACGATCCGGCCCGCCGAGCGCAGCGCGCGCACGATACGCACCTTGTGCGCCGGGGTGACCCGGGCGAACACCGTGACGCCCGGCAGCGCCCGCGCGAGCGAGGCGTCGTCGAGGGCGTCCAGCTCCACCCCGGTCATCAGCCGGGGCTCCTCCTCCGGCCGTAGCTCCCGGGCGATCGCCGCCGCCGTACTGGGATGGTCTCCGGTGACCATGACGATGTGCACCCCGGCCGTGGCCAGCCGCCGCACGCTCTCGGCCGCGGTCGCCCGTACCGGATCGGCCAGGCCCAGCAGCCCCAGCAGACACAGCCCGTCGAGGTTCTCGTCGCTGACGTCCGCGAAATCGGCCAGCGCGGTGTCGTCCCGCGGCGCGTCCTTGGGCAGGACGTGCTCGGCCACCGCGAGGACCCTCAGACCCTGGCGGGCCAGCCGGTCGATCTCCGCGTCGAAGTCCTCCCGCGCCCGGTCGTCGAAGGGCACGCTGCCCCCGTCCCGGCGGATCCGGTCGCAACGGGCCAGTACGACCTCGGGGGCACCCTTGACGACGATCCGCGCCCGGTCGCCGGAGCGCCCCAGCACGGCGTGGAAGCCCCGCCCGGGCTCGAACGGCAGCTCCGTCACCCGGTCCCAGGCCTCGTCGGGCAGCCCCGCCGCCCGGACCGGGGCGGCACCCAGCAGCTCGGCCCCGGCCGCGATGGCACGGTCGGTGGGATGGGGGAGGGACGAGGCGGGGCCCTGCGGACCGGCCAGCGCCGCCGCGGCCACGACCCGGCGCAGCGCCGGGCCGAGCCGGTCGGGCGAGCTCCGCTCCACCCCGTCGGACACCTGCTGGAGGCTGATCCTGCCCTCGGTGAGCGTGCCGGTCTTGTCGAAGCACAGCACATCGGTGCGCCCCAGCGCCTCGATGGTGGAGGCGCCGCGTACGAGGGTGTCGCGGGTGGACAGCCGACGGGCCGCGGCCAGCTCGGCGACCGTCGCGACGAAGGGCAGCCCCTCCGGTACGGCGGCCACGCACAGGCTGACCGCCGACCCCAGGGCCGCGCCCAGCGGACGCCTGCGGAGCAGGTCGACGGCGAAGAGGACGACGCCCGAGGCGACCGACATCGGCAGGAACCACCGGCCCAAGGCCTTCAGCCGCCGCTCCACACCGCTCGCCGGCGCCTCGTCCTCGGGACCGGTCTCCGCCGCGCTGCCCGCCTCGGTGGCGGTTCCGGTGGCCACGACCACGGCGACTGCGTGACCGGCGGCCACCGTCGTCCCCTGGTACAGCATCGACGTACGGTCCGCGACGACCCGGGCCGACGTCGGAGCGCTGCCCTTCAGGACGGTCTGCGACTCGCCGGTGAGACTGGACTCCTCGGTCTCCAGCCCCGTCGCCCGCACCACCCGGCAGTCGGCAGGGACTGAGTCACCGGGTTCGAGTTCGATCACATCGCCGCGCACCAGGTGCTCGGCGGCCGCCTCGACCGCGTCCGACCGGTCCGGGCGGCGCACCCGCACCCGTACCGAGGTCGCCTCGACCAGCCGCTCGGCCGCCTGGTCGGCCTTCTGCCGCTGCACCCCGCCCACCAGCGCGTCCGTACCCAGGACCCCGCCGATGAGGACGGCGTCCACCACGGAACCGAGCGCCGCCGAGATGCCGCCGCCGATCGCCAGCACGGGAGTGAGCGGATTGGCCAGTTCCTCCACGAACCTGCCGAGCAGGGTGGCGGCACCGGCGGGCCGGTCACGGCCCTCTACCTGACGGCGCCGTACGGCCTCGGTCTCGTCCAGCCCCCGGGAGGTGGTGCCGAGCCGCGCCATCACCTGACGTACCGTCATGGCGTGCCAGGGCGTGGGCTCCATGGCCGCCGGAGCCCGGCGGGTGTGCAGCCGCCGGCCCGCCCAGAACCCCGCGGCGATCCCCGCGATGGTCATCGCGTCGCTCACCAGCCGTGCCCGCGCCCAGGCCCCCGGACGGGGTACGAGGAGGCCGAGGGCCGAGCCCACGAGGGCGCCGCCGCCTTCCAGCCGGGTGCACAGCACGCCCAGTCGGCGGGCTTCCGGCACCGCCGTCAGCAGCAGATGGACGACATCCGGCGGGGCCGCGACATGGGCGTCCCACGGCACATGACGGCCACTGCCGAGCACTCCGACGGCCAGATCCGCCCGGGCGAAGGCGCGCTGCGTCCGGGCAGCGACCACCGCCACACCATGGCCCTCGGCCTGGAGCGAGCGGACCAGAGCGGCCGTGCGGCGGTGCCCGGTCGGGGCCGCCTCGGGAAGACCGAAGCGGCGGTGCAGCCCCGGCGGGCCGCCCACCAGCCGTACCTCGCCGCACTCCCGCGCCGCCCGCACCAAGTGGTGGGCCAGCGGGTGCAGTTGGGGGACCAGCCCGGCGACGGCGACCGGCGTGCCCTCCCGCGAAACGAGCACGACCCGCGCGCCCTCCTCCGCCCACCGCTCCATCAACTCGGCCGTCTCCTCGGACACCACCGCGCCCCCCGGTACACCGCCCGCGTCCGTGAACGGCTCCAACGCCCACCCCGCCAACTGCGACGGCACCGCGTGCCCCTTACCGCGTCGCAGACCCGGCTCGATCAGTTCGAGGATCCGCGCGTGCAACTCGTCGTCTTCCGGGGTGGGTTGAGCGTCAGCGGCGTGGCCGTCGGGGCTCGCCTGCGGGCCGTTCGTGGGCCGGCCGTCCGGTCCGGCCTCCGGTCCGGTGCGGTGATGGCCGTCCGTGCTGCCCCCCGCCCCGTCCGGGCGGGTGGCGGTCGTGCTGTTCTCCGCCCCGTCCGGGTGGGCGCCGTCCGCCGCCCCCTCTGTCAGCCCGCCGGGCGGTGTCAGCCGGGCGACGCCCTCGACCATCCAACCGCCGGCCGCGAGCACGCGGGCGTCCAGGATGACGGTGTCGATGCGGTCCAGGCGGCGCAGGGCCTGCGGCCGCAGCACCAGGGCTCCCCGGTCGGAGAGCGTCCTGGACACCGACGAGGCGTACGACTCGCCGCCGTAGCGAGGGCCCCGCGGAGTCCCGGCGATCAGCAGCGCCAACCCCCGGTCGTGGCTGAGCGGGCCGACCGCGGTGAGGCCGTACGCCGCGACGGACACCGGCACCGCCACATTGGCGTACCGCTCGCTCGGCCCCGGCGGCAGCGGCGCGGGGCGCGTGTAGGCCGGCGCGGCGTCATGGCGGTACGCCCCCTCGTGCGCGGCGAGCCTGCGCGCCCACTCCTCCCAGGTCCTGCGGCGGCCCTGGACCTCCGCGTACCGGGCGGCGGCCAGAACGGTGGTCACCGCGGCGCCGAGCGGCCGGAACGTCAACGTCGTCATCAGCAGGTTCGTCGCGGCCCAGCCCCGCTCCGCGGTGGTCTCGCCGAGCCGGTGGGCGATGCCCTCACGCAGCCGCGGGATGGCCTCCGCGAGCTGGGTCGCGGAGATCACCACCGGCGGCAGACCGCGCAGCCGCAGGAGGTTGCCGACCGACGCCACGCCCACCGCCACCAGGCCCGCGCCGAGGTGAACGCCCGCCTCGACCAGCCCCCCCGCCCGGCCGGGAAAGCCCAGCGTGGCGGCGCCCCGCTCGCCCTTGTCCGCCCCGGTGCCCCCCGCCTCCGGCTCGGCGGTGTCCGCGGCCGAGACCAGGGCGACGACGCGCTCCAGATCGGTCTCGGGCGCGCAGCCGACGTACACACAACCCAGGGCGCCGTTCACCTCGGCACGGCTCACACCCGGCAGCCCGCGCAGCGCCTTCTCCACCGCGCGCGCCTCGCCCGCCGTGCCGGGAAGTCCCAGCCGCCGGGTCTCGACCTGCACACCACCGGCGGTCCGCCAGAACCGTGGCGTACGGGGCGGGTCGCCCTTCTCCGGATTCTGCGGCTTCTCCGGTGCTGCCACGGCGGTCAACCGCTCGGTCGTGGAGCGCACCGCCCCCGACAGTACGGAACCGGCCAGCGCGGAACCGGACCGCACGGACCGGGAGATCATGGATGGCGACGGCAACAGCACGGGCCAGATCACGTGGACCTCCACGATCGGCCACCGGGGACGTGACCGCCAGTCCCGAAGAACTCACGGCTCCCACCAGTATGCGCACGCCTCACCAGCCCCGTCCTGCGCAGACGGATCCGGGTACGTCGAAGGAGGAGTCAGTCGGTGACGCGGGGAGCGCAGCCGAGTACGTGCTCCTTCACCAGGCGCCCGATGTCCGGATCCCGACGCTTGAACGCGTCGACCAGCGCCTGGTGCTCCTCCGCGTACGACTCCTGCCGCGTCCCCAGCCACCGGATCGACAGGGCCGTGAACACCTCGATGCCCAGCCCCTCCCAGGTGTGCAGCAGCACACTGTTCCCGGCCGCCCGGACCATCTCCCGGTGGAAGGCCACGGTGTGCCGCACCTGGGCCTCGCCGTCGGCGGTGCGGTCCGCCTCGTACAACGCCGCGACCTGCGGTTCCAGCGCCGAGGTGTCCTCGGCCAGCCGAGCCGCCGCCAGCTCGGCGGCGATCTGCTCCAGACCGGCGCGGACCGGGTAGATCTCCTCCAGGTCGGTGGCCGTGAGGTTCCGTACGCGTACGCCCTTGTTCGGCGCGGACTCGATCAGCCGCAGGGACTCCAGCTCGCGCAACGCCTCGCGCACGGGTGTCTGGCTGACCTCCAGCTCCGTCGCGATCCGCCGCTCCACGATCCGCTCACCCGGCTTCCAGCGCCCGCTCACGATCCCCTCCACGATGTGCTCGCGGATCTGTTCGCGCAGCGAGTGGATGACGGGCGCGGTGGTCATGCGGGCTCCTTCGGCGGGGGACAGAGCCCCAAGGGCGTTTGACCTCTAGACAATAAAGCCGGGGCCCTGCCGGGGAGGGCCGCACGGGGGTGCTTCTGCGCAGGTGAGACGAGACTTACACGGTGTGAGGCGTAGGCGCCAGAGGGCTCGCACCCGGCGCGCTGCAACGGCGGCGCCCCGCCCGGAGAAGCTCCGCGCGGGGCGCCGTACTACCCGATCAGGGACATCAGAGGCCGAGCTCGACCTCGAACTCGCCCGCCTCCAGGATCGCCTTGACCGCCGTCAGGTAACGGGCCGCGTCGGCGCCGTCGACCAGGCGGTGGTCGTAGGAGAGGGTCAGGTAGGTCATGTCGCGGACGCCGATGACCGTGCCCTCCTCCGTCTCGATCACGGCGGGGCGCTTGACCGTGGCGCCGATGCCGAGGATCGCGACCTGGTTCGGCGGCACGATGATCGTGTCGAAGAGCGCGCCGCGCGAGCCGGTGTTGGAGATGGTGAAGGTCGCGCCGGAGAGCTCGTCCGGGGTGATCTTGTTGGCCCGGACCTTGCCCGCCAGGTCGGCGGTGGCCTTGGCGATACCGGCGATGTTGAGGTCGCCCGCGCCCTTGATGACCGGGGTCATCAGGCCCTTCTCGGAGTCCACCGCGATACCGATGTTCTCGGCGTCGAAGTAGGTGATGGTGCCCTCGGCCTCGTTGATCCGGGCGTTGATGACCGGGTGGGCCTTCAGCGCCTGGGCCGCCGCCTTCACGAAGAACGGCATCGGGGAGAGCTTGACGCCCTCGCGGGCCGCGAAGGAGTCCTTCGCCTGCGCGCGGAGCTTCATCAGGCGGGTGATGTCCACCTCGACGACCGAGGACAGCTGGGCCTGCTCGCGCAGGGCCTTGACCATGTTGTCGCCGATGACCTTGCGGATGCGGGTCATCTTGACGGTCTGGCCGCGCAGCGGGGAGACCTCGAGCTTCGGCGCCTTCTTCGCGGCGGCGGGGCCCCCGGCAGTCACAGCTGCCGCAGGGGCCGGAGCGGCCGCGGCGGCCTTCGCGGCCTCGGCGGCGGCGATGACGTCCTGCTTGCGGATACGACCGCCGACGCCGGTGCCCTTGACGGTGGCCAGGTCGACACCGTTCTCGGCGGCGAGCTTGCGCACCAGCGGGGTCACGTAGGCACCCTCGTCGGTCGCCTGGGCGGCGACGGGCGCGGCAGCGGCCGGAGCCGGGGTGACCGGGGCGGGCGCCGGAGCGGCCGGAGCCGGGGTGGCGGCCACCGGGGCCGGAGCCGGAGCGGCCGGCGCGGGGGCCGGGGCCCGTGAGGCCCCCCGCAGGGCCTCACGCATGCCGGCGCCGAGCCTCAGCAGGTCATGCCGAAAGAGATCCCAGTTGCCGTCCGTCGCGTGTTACGTATAACCTCCCGGGAACCCCGAGCCACCCGAGAGGCCACGATGAGACGTATCGCCCTGGTCACCCTCGTAGTCGACGACTACGACGAGGCGATCCGCTTCTACACCGAGGCGCTCGGCTTCCGGCTCGTCGAGGACGCACCGCGGCCGGACGGCGGCCGGTGGGTCGTCGTCGAGCCGGGAAGCGGCGAGCAGGGCGGCGGACTGCTGCTCGCGAGGGCCAAGGACGAGGCACAGCGCGCCCGGGTCGGCGACCAGACCGGCGGGCGTGTGGGCTTCTTCCTGCACACCGACGACTTCGCCCGTGACCACGCCCGGATGCTGGCCGCGGGCGTGCGGTTCCTGGAAGAGCCGCGCCACGAACCGTACGGCTCGGTCGCCGTCTTCGAGGACCTGTACGGAAACCGCTGGGACCTGCTCCAGCCGCTCGACGACTGACCTGCCCCGCCGCTCACACACCATCGCACCACCTGCCGAGGAACGAACGCCATGACAGCTACGCGTGTAGACGCCGACACCATCCGCCGCCTCCCCAAGGTCGTCCTGCACGACCACCTCGACGGTGGTCTGCGCCCCGCCACCCTCGTGGAGCTCGCCGCGGAGGTCGGTCACACCCTCCCGGAGACCGACCCGGAGGGCCTCGCCGCCTGGTTCTACGAGGCCGCGAACTCCGGTGACCTGGTGCGGTACATAGCCACGTTCGAGCACACCCTCGCCGTGCTGCAGACCCGCGAGGGCCTGCTGCGCGCCGCCGAGGAGTACGTGCTCGACCTGGCCGCGGACGGTGTCGTCTACGGCGAGGTCCGCTACGCCCCCGAACTGAACGTGGGCGGTGGACTGACCCTGCCCGAGGTCGTCGAGACCGTGCAGGAGGGCCTGGCCGCCGGTATGGCCAAGGCGGCCGCCCAGGGCACCCCGGTCCGGGTCGGGACGCTGCTGTGCGGCATGCGCATGTTCGACCGGGTCGCCGAGGCCGCCGACCTGGCCGTGGCCTTCCGGGACGCGGGTGTCGTCGGCTTCGACATCGCAGGCGCCGAGGACGGCTTCCCGCCCGCCGACCACCTGGCCGCCTTCGAGAAGCTGCGCCGCGAGAGCGTCCCCTTCACCATCCACGCCGGTGAGGCCCACGGGCTGCCCAGCATCCACCAGGCCCTCCAGGTCTGCGGCGCCCAGCGCATCGGTCACGGCGTCCGCATCACCGAGGACATCGTCGACGGCAAGCTCGGCCGTCTCGCCTCCTGGGCGCGTGACCGCCGTATCGCCCTGGAGATGTGCCCCACCTCCAACCTCCAGACCGGCGCGGCCACCTCCATCGCCGAGCACCCCATCACGGCCCTGAAGGACCTCGGCTTCCGCGTCACCCTCAACACCGACAACCGTCTGGTGTCGGGCACCACGATGACCCGCGAGATGAGCCTGCTGGTCGAGGAGGCCGGCTGGACCCTCGACGACCTGCGCACGGTCACCGTCAACGGTCTCAAGAGCGCCTTCATCCCGTTCGACGAGCGCAACGCCCTCATCCGGGACGTCGTCCTGCCGGGCTACGAGTCCGCGTTCTGAAGCAATCCGCGTACGTAGGCGGCCTGGCCGGCATGCTGAAGATCGTCGGCCAGGACGCTCACCAGACGTACGCCGAGGGTGACCGGCGGATCCCAGCGCTCGTCCACGATGCGGTCGAGGTCCTTGCCGGTCAGCCCGCGCACATATGCGAGGGTCTGCTCGTGCACGGCGTCGTAGTACCCGGTGAGCAGATCGGCGGAGTCGACCCGCACCTTGGCGACCTTCGCCGCGCTGTGCCCGTACCCCGTGTCGTGCCGCGGCAGACCGAGCCCGAAGCGTTTCTCCCAGTCCTGGGACAGCCAGACCTGGTCGCCCCCGGAGGCGTCGGCGACGTGGTCGTCCTGGACCCGGGTCAGATGCCAGACCAGCCAGGCGATGGAGTTGGCGTCGGGGGAGGGGCGGTAGTGGAGGTCCTCCCAGGACAGCCCGTCCACGGTGGCGTGCACCTCCTCCTTGATCCGGCCGTACGCGTCGGTGAGAACGTCCTTCACATTCATACGTCCACCATCGAGCATGCGTGCCGCGCCCGCACGGCTCGTCCCCGAAGCGTCAGCTGCAAGCCGCCTTCGGGTCGAGCAACCCCAGCAGGGCCCGCGCCGCGGGGCTGGTGGCCTCCGGCGGCGGCAGCAGGGCGACCGTCTCGTACACCGTCTCCCCGGTGCCCTTGACCGGGAGAGCGACGAGCGAGGCGCGCTTGTGGCGGAAGTGCCGGGGCACGACGGCGATTCCGAGGTCCTCGTCGACCAGGTCGAGGAGGCTGTGTACGTCGTTGACCTCCAGCGCGACCCTCCGGCGGACGCCCGCGGTGGCGAAGGCGGCGTCGGTGGTGCGGCGCGGACCCCAGTCCGGGTGGAAGTCGACGAAGACCTCGCCGCCCAGCTCCTTGGGGGTCACGGCGGCGCCGGCGGCCGCGAGGCGGTGGCTGGGGTGGCACAGCACGGTCATCGGCTCGCCGGTCAGCGGTACGACACGCAGCTGGTCGGTGTCCTCCTGCGCCGTCCGCACGGCGAAGGCGAGGTCGAGGCGTCCGCTCGCGACCTCCTCCGCGAGCGCGCCCGAGCCCGCCTGCCGCAGACAGATCTCCACGTCCGGGTGGTTCCGGCGGAACGCGGCGAGCAGCCCCGCCACCGGCACCCCGGCGATGCACTGCTCCGACCCGAGCGCGAGCATGCCGCGCAGCACACCCTGCACGGCGGCCACCGCCTCATGGGCCGACCTCACCTGCGCCAGGATCCGCTCGGCCTCGGTCAGCAGCGCCCGCCCGGCCGGGGTGAGCGTCACCCGCCGGGTGGTCCGCACGAACAGCGGAGTCTGCAGTTCCCGTTCCAGCGTCCGGATCGAGGCGGACAGACCCGACTGGGAGACCAGCAGCCGTTCGGCTGCCCGGGTGAAGTGCTCTTCCTCGGCGACCGCGACGAAGTGCTGCAGATGGCGGAGTTCCATGACTGAGAAGCGTAGGCGCTGAATCCCATCGGATTCTTCTGTTGGACCAATGCCCCCAGGTCGCGAAAGAGTGGACACCGGTTCTCAGAGGGCCTGTCAGAGACCGTGGACACCGGTTCTCGGGAACCTGGTCCCGCCGTGCCAACCCCTTCTGGAGTCGCGTTGTACACCGCACACCCCGACCGCTACGCGGACATGCCCTACCGGCGCACCGGACGCAGCGGTCTGAGACTGCCCGCGCTCTCGCTCGGCCTGTGGCACAACTTCGGCCCCGACCGGCCTGTCGAGACGCAGCGCGAGATCCTGCGCCGCGCCTTCGACCTGGGCGTCACCCACTTCGACCTCGCCAACAACTACGGCCCGCCGCCCGGCTCCGCCGAGTCCGCGTTCGGCGAGGCCCTCAAGGCCGACTTCGCCGCGTACCGCGACGAGCTGATCATCTCCACCAAGGCGGGCTACCTGATGTGGCCCGGCCCGTACGGCGAGTGGGGCTCGCGCAAGTACCTGCTCTCCTCGCTCGACCAGAGCCTTACGCGGATGGGCCTCGACTACGTCGACATCTTCTACTCGCACCGCCCCGACCCGGACACTCCGCTGGAGGAGACGATGGGCGCGCTGCACTCGGCGGTGCAGCAGGGCAAGGCGCTGTACGTCGGCGTCTCCAACTACTCGGCGGAGCAGACCCGTGAGGCCGCCCGCATCCTGGCCGAGCTGGGCACCCCGCTCCTCATCCACCAGCCGCGCTACTCGATGCTCGACCGGCGCCCCGAGACCGAGGGGGTGCTCGACGCCCTCGACGAGCTCCAGGTCGGCTCCATCGTTTTCTCCCCGCTGGAGCAGGGCCTGCTGACCGGCCGTTACCTCGACGGCATCCCGGAGGGCTCGCGCGCCGCGAGCGACAGCCCGTTCCTGAACTCCGACGCGGTCACCGAGGACCTCGTGGGCCGGCTCCGCGCCCTGGACGAGGTCGCCAAGTCGCGCGGCCAGACCCTGGCCCAGCTCGCCCTCGCCTGGGTGCTGCGCGGCGGCCGGGTGACCTCCGCGCTCATCGGTGCGAGCAGCGCCCGCCAGGTCGAGGACTGCGCCGGCTCCCTCGACAACCTCGGCTTCGAGGCGGACGAGCTGGCCCGCATCGACGCGATCATCGAGGGCAAGGGCTGACACGTCGTTCGGTACGTCGTTCGGTACGCCGCCGGGGTCCGCGCTGATGGGGCCCCGGCGCAACCGCCCTCCTCGGCCACCGGTCGTGGATTCCGGGCGTGATCGTTGAACACGCCGGCGAGGACATACGTATGAGAGAGAACCCCCGGTCGGAGAGGGCTTCGCATCGTTTCAGCCAACCGCGCTCACGAATATGCCAGGAGACTGGCTGAATTGGCATGGTGACAGAGTGTCAGGAGTGGCGATACTCGACTGAGAGGTCGATTGAGGCGTGAACAAAGTGCGTCGCCGCACGCGTCCATGTCGTCACTTTGCGTGACGGTCTGTCGGCCCCGTGTACGACCAACAAGTCTGCCAGGTGAGAGCGGGTTCGTCCGGTGAGCGGGTCCGGACGGCGTTCGATGGTGCGAACGGGGGAGCGAGGCGTGCACGACGAGTTCCTGTGCCATGTCACCGCGTACGGCATGTGCGGCGGCCAGCGGGTGGGTGTACCCCTGGGTACCTACCGCGCCCCCACCCTGGCGCTGGCGCTGTGGTGGATGCGCGACCGCGCGTTATGGATCGCCGAACGCCTCGACCCGCAGCCCGAGAATCCGAACTACCCGCCGAACGCGGTCGTCCCGGTCGCGGACACCGTCCCGGACGTGCCGAGCCTGCTGCGCGCCTGGTCCGCGGACAGCGCCCAACAGGAGCTGGTAGCCGAGGAGTTGGCCGCTGGAAACCTGGTCCGCATCGCCACCAACGATGACACCACCGAGTATGAGCTGCTCGCCGAGTCCGTCGACGCCGTTCGCATGCAGCGCATCGCCCAGCGGATCGCCGCTCCCGCCGCCTGACCCCCGTACCGGATATGCGCCTGGGCGCATATCCGGGCGGATCGGTAGAATTTCGGGCATGGCGGAGCGGTCGATGGCACCGACTGCGCCCGAACTCGTCCTGGAGACCGAGTCGGGCTCCACGGTGATGACCCCGAGCCACGAGTACCACGTCGGACGCGACCCGCGCAGCGACGTCGTCCTCGACGACGACCGGGTCTCGTGGCACCACGCGGTACTCAAGGCACACGCCGACCACTGGATCATCGAGGACGAGAACAGCACCAACGGCACCTACGCCGACGGCCACCGCGTCCACGCCTGGGATGTGGGGCCGGGCAGCGTCATCCGCTTCGGCAGCCTCGTCGACGGTCCCCGTGCCGTCCTCACCGGCCTCGCCGCCGAGCGCCCCACCGCCATCTTCCACCCCGCCTCGACCGGCACCTTCCGGCAGCCCACCAGCGTCCGCCCGCTGCCCGAGCGCACCGTCCGCATCGGCCGTGCCGCTGACAACGACCTGGTCATCGACGACCTCGTCGTCTCCCGCCGGCACGCGGAACTCCGGGCGCGGCCGGACGGCACGTACGAGATCGTCGATCTCGGCAGCCACAACGGCACCTTCCTCAACGGCAGCCCCGTCGACCAAGCCCCGGTCACTCCCGGTGACATCGTCGGCATCGGTCACTCCGCGTTCTGCCTGGTCGGCGACGAGCTCCAGGAGTACGTCGACACCGGCGAGATCTCGCTCGATGTCCAGGAACTGACCGTCGCCGTCGACCACGGCCGCAAGACACTGCTCGACAAGGTCGCCTTTCCGGTCGGCGAGAAATGCCTCCTCGCCGTCGTCGGCCCCAGCGGCTCCGGAAAGTCCACCCTCCTCAACGCCCTGACCGGGCAGCGCCCCGCCGACCGGGGCACCGTCCTGTACGACGGCCGCGACCTGTACCACGACTACGCCGAGCTGCGCCAGCGCATCGGACTCGTCCCGCAGGACGACATCCTGCACGCCCAGCTGACCGTCCGCAGGGCCCTCGCGTACGCCGCCGAGCTGCGCTTCCCGCAGGACACCGCGAAGGCGGAGCGGCAGGACAGGGTCGACGAGGTGATCCGTGAGCTGGGCCTCGAACAACGTACCGACCAGTCCATCCACAGCCTCTCCGGCGGCCAGCGCAAGCGGGTCAGCGTGGCCCTGGAACTGCTGACGAAGCCCTCCCTGCTCTTCCTCGACGAGCCGACCTCCGGTCTCGACCCCGGCATGGACCGCTCGGTGATGCACATGCTGCGCGGCCTCGCCGACGACGGCCGTACGGTCATCGTCGTCACCCACAGCGTCCTCAGCCTCGACGTCTGCGACCGGCTCCTCGTGCTCGCACCCGGCGGCAAGGTCGCCTACTACGGGCCGCCGGACGACGCCCTCGCCTTCTTCGGCTTCGAGCAGTGGCCGGAGGCGTTCGAGGCCTTCGAACGGGATCAGGACCGGGACTGGGCCGGGGAGTACCAGGACTCGCCGTTCCACCGCCAGTACGTCGTCGCGTCCATGGGCCAGCCGTATCTGTCCGAGGAGGCGCCGGTCGCGGTGGCGCCGCCACCCAAGGCACAGAGCTGGGGCGCCCAGCTGGGCACCCTGGTCCGCCGGTACGCGGCCGCGCTCAGCGCCGACCGGACCTTCCTCGCCATCATGATCGCGCTGCCGTTCGTGATGGGCGCCATGGCGAGAGCGCTCGCGGGCAGCGAGCTGGACCGCGAGACGGCCATGAACGCGCTGCTCATCCTGTGCGTCGGCGGCGTCCTGACCGGTGCGGCGAACGCGGTGCGCGAACTGGTCAAGGAACGCGTGATCTACCGGCGTGAACGCGCCGTCGGCCTGTCCAGATCCGCGTACCTGATGTCCAAGGTCGTCGTCCTCGGCACGATCACCGTCCTCCAGGCCGTCGTCCTCACCCTGGTCGCCCTGCTCGGCGTCGATCTCAACGCCCCCGGTGGCGAAGGCGTGTTGATGCCGCCGCTCGTCGAGATCACGGTGGCCGTGGCGCTGCTCGCCTTCACGGCGATGATGCTGGGCCTCGTCGTTTCCGCGCTCGTCCGCAAGGAGGAGGTCACCATGCCCCTGCTGGTGCTCCTCGCGATCATCCAGGTCGTGTTCTGCGGCGCGCTGCTGGACGTCAAGGGCACGATCGTCCTCGAACAACTGGCGTGGCTGGTGCCGTCGCGGTGGGCGTTCGCCGCGATGGCCGGCACGATCGACCTCGAACGGATCGTCCCCGACAAGGCGGACCCGCTGTTCGAGCACTCCGCGGGCGTGTGGCTGCTCGACATGGGCATGCTGGTCGTGCTGTCGCTGGTCTGCGGATACGTGGTCGCCCGGCTGCTGCGCCACCGCGAACCCGCAGTGATGCGGAAGTAGCCGCGATGGCCACCCCCCGGTTCCTCCCCACGCACGTCGTCCCCCCGGGCGGAATGCCCGCCTGGGAGAGCCCCGACCCCGCCCGCCCCACCGTGCCCCTCGACGCCCTCCTGCCCGTCCAACTCCTCGACCGGCGCGGCGACTGGGGCCACATCCTGTGCGCCAACGGCTGGTCCGCCTGGGTCGACGGCCGCCTCCTGGTCGCCATTCCCCAGAACCCGCCCGTCGCCGGCACCGCACCCGCCCGCACGGCCGACCCGCGCCCCCTGCTGGCCCGTGTCGAGGAGGCCCTCGCGTGCTACCGCACGGAGGCCGAGGCCCTGGCGGCCGGACGCCTCGACGGGGAGTCCTTCCGGGACCGTACGAAGGGAGTGCGGATCGGAGTCGTCGTGGACGGGGAGTCGCTGTGGCTGTTCGACGCCACGCACGAGCGGTGGGTGTACTGCGACGGGACAAGGCTGAGCACGTTCGCCGTCGCGGAGGAGCCGCACGAGAACCCGGCCCCACCGGCCCCCGCGGCGGTCCCGGCACCGGAGCCCACCCGTGTCGTAGGGGAATTCGGGCGCGCACCGAGGGAGCAAGGGGCGGAGGATCACGGACCGACCGATCACGAACCCACCCGTCTGGTCCCGCCGGTGAACCCCGATGAGTGAGACGCAGCCGTTCTCGGGGCGGCCGTCCGAGCTCGTCGGACGGCAGATCGCGAGCTATCGCCTCGAGCGCGAGATCGGCCGCGGCGGCATGGCCGTCGTCTACCAGGCCAGGGACCTGCGGCTGGACCGGACCGTCGCGCTGAAACTCCTCGCCCCGGAGCTGGCCCGCAACGACACCTTCCGGCGCCGCTTCACCCACGAGTCACGGGTGGCTGCCGCGATCGACCATCCGCACATCGTGCCGGTCTTCGAGGCGGGCGAGACGGACGGCGTCCTCTACATCGCCATGCGGTACGTCGCCGGACGGGACCTGCGTCATCTCCTGGACCGGGAGGGCCCGTTGCCGGTCGCGACCGCCACGCGGATCGCCGCGCAGGTGGCTTCCGCGCTGGATGCCGCGCACGACCACGGTCTGGTGCACCGGGACGTCAAACCCGGCAACATCCTGGTCGCGCAGGGCACGGACAGCGACCACCCCGAGCACGTCTACCTCACCGACTTCGGCCTGACGAAGAAGTCGCTGTCCCTGACCGGCTTCACCAGCGTGGGCCAGTTCGTCGGGACGCTCGACTATGTGGCGCCGGAACAGATCTCGGGCAAGCCGGTCGACGGCCGCTGCGATGTCTACAGCCTCGCCTGTGTCGTCCACGAGACGCTCGTCGGCCGGCCGCCCTTCCAGCGCGACGACGACATGGCGCTGTTGTGGGCCCACCAGTACGACCAGCCGCCTCCGTTGAGTGAGGGGCGCCCCGGCCTGCCGGCGGCGCTGGACGAGGTGCTGGCGAAGGCGCTGGCGAAGAGCCCCGACGACCGGTACGACTCCTGTCTGTCCTTCGTGGCCGCCCTCAGGGGCGTCGCCGGTACGGCACGCGTGCCGGCGCCGGAACACGCGCCGACCCGGGCTGTCCCGGCGACACCGGGGCCGCCCGGACCACCACCGGAACCGCCCCCTTGGGCCAGGCCGATCTTCATTCAGCGCGGTTCGTAGCCGGACTTCACTCGGCCGGAGTGGTCCCCCGACCGGCATCGAGCCGCTCGACGCGAGCCACGTTCTCCCGGTCGTCGGCGTCCTGGCTGGCCTCGGCGGCGAACCAGGCGTCGAGGATCTCCTTCAGAAGCGGCTCGGAGGTCAGGCGCAGGCCGATCGCCAGCACGTTGGCGTCGTTCCAGCGGCGGGCGCCGTCCGCCGTGTACGCGTCCGTGCACAGGGCGGCCCGTACCCCTGGCACCTTGTTCGCGGCGATCGACGCGCCGGTCCCCGTCCAGCAGCACACGACCGCCTGCTCCGCCACACCGGAGGCGACCTCACGGGCCGCCGCCTCCGAGCAGACCGCCCACTGGGGGTCGTCCCCGGGCCGCAGCGCCCCGTGCGGCAGTACTTCGTGGCCCCGATCGCGCAGCTCCGCGACGAGGAAGCGCGCGACGGGTTCGTCCATGTCGGAGGAGACGGAGATCCGCATGCCTCGGAGCCTACCGGCGTTGCTCACGGGCGCGGCCACGGCTTTCCGTCGCCGACGCCAGTTCGGTGAGGGAGTGCGGAGGCCGGGTCTTCAGCGCGGCTCCCATGGCGCCCTCCGCGAGGAAACCGTCGGCTCGGGCCACGTCCGCCGGAAGGCCGTCGAGAATCGCCGAGTTGACCAGGCAGGCATGACCGGAGAGGTGGCCCAGTACACCTTGCGGCCCGCGCTGACGGCATCGAGGTCGGCGGCGGTGAGTCGGCGGTCCAGGGTGCGCTGGTCGTAGCCGCCGAAGTCCACCCAGCCGCCGGCCGGGGCCCGGGTCACCGGTTCCGCCACGACACGGAGTACGTCGTCGGCACACCGGCTCGGCGCCACGCTGGGAGCCTCGGCCTTCAACCCCGCCCAGGCCAGGTGCACATGGGCGTCGATGAAGCCGGGGAGCACCGTGGCGCCGCCCAGATCCAGGGTCCGCCGCGCCGACAGCCCCGCCACGTCCTCTCCAGGCCGACGTGCGCTCGCACTCGGAGACGTACGCGCGGTGATCGTCGTCGCCGAGCACGAGGCCGACCTGTTCGAAGGGACGGTCCGGGAGAACGTCACCGCCGCGGTCGGTGGCCGAACGACCGACGCCCACAGCGGGGCGGTCGCCGCCGCGCTGACCGCATCCGGCACCGACGAGGTCGCCCGCGCACTGCCCGACGGCCTCGACACGCCCGTCACCGCACGCGGCCGTTCCCTGTCCGGCGGACAGCGCCAACGCGTCGCCCTCGCCCGGGCGTTGGCGGCAGACGCACCGGCCCTCGTCGTACACGAGCCCGCGACCGCCGTCGACGCCGTCACCGAGGTACGGATCGCCACCGGCATCAGGGAGGTCCGCAGCGGACGCACCACGCTGCTGGTGACCAACAGCCCCGCCCTCCTCGCCGTCACCGACCGGGTCGTCCTCCTCCACGCCGGCCGCGTCACCGCGACAGGCGACCACGAACGCCTGATCCACGACTGCGCGGACTACCGGACGGCGGTCCTCACATGAACGAGACCACGGGCACCGGCACCACCACGGAACTCACCGGCACCATGACCGAACCCACCGCCGCCGTCGAGCCCGCCGCCGTCGAGCCCGCCCCCGACGCCGGCATCCGCGCCGCCCCCGAACTGCTCCCCGTCGCCACCCCCGCCCGCACCCGTGCCGCCGTCGCCGAACTGATGCGCCCGCAGCGGTGGTCGGTGCTGGCGGCGTTCGGCGTCATGGTCGGCTCCACCGCCGTAGGGCTGCTGGTGCCGCCCCTGCTGGGCCGGATCGTCGACCTGGCCGCCGAGCGCGGGTCCGTCGACGCCATCACGGGCACCGCGGGACTGCTGGTGGTCGTCGCCGTGGCGCAGGGCGTCACCGCCGGGTTCGGGCTGTCGCTGATCGCCCGGCTGGGCGAGACGACCCTGGCCCGGCTGCGCGAGCGGTTCGTCGAGCGGGCGCTACTTCGAATGGGCGGCCGCCCGGGTCGCACATCTCGTCGAGTACTCCTCCGAGGTCGTCTCCGTGCGCCCGGTCACCGAGGACGGCGAGATCCGCCACTTCGACGTCACCACGCGCGATCCCCGCGACCCGGGTCACCTGACCGTCCGCCGCACCCGCAGCGTCTGTGTGGCCACCGGTCTGGAACCCCATCTGCCGCCCGGCGCGCTTCTCTCCCAACGGGTCTGGCACACCAGCGAGTTGCTGCCCCGCGTCGACGAAGTCCAGCGCTCCGGCGTACCGGTACGCCGCGCCGTGGTCCTCGGCGCCGGCCAGAGCGCGGCGGAAGCCGTCGACTACCTCCACCGCAGCTTCCCCGAGGCCGAGATCTGCTCCGTCTTCGCCAAGTACGGCTACACCCCGGCCGACGACAGCCCGTTCGCCAACAAGATCTTCGACCCCGAGGCCGTCGACCTGTACTACGGCGCCCCTCGTGAGGTGAAACAGTCCCTCTACGACTACCACCGCAGCACCAACTACTCCGTCGTCGACATGGAGGTGATCGAGTCCCTGTCCAGGGCGATGTACCAGGAGAAGGTCCAGGGACGGGAGCGGCTG
Organism: Streptomyces capitiformicae; assembly: GCF_002214185.1. Taxonomy (NCBI): domain Bacteria; kingdom Bacillati; phylum Actinomycetota; class Actinomycetes; order Kitasatosporales; family Streptomycetaceae; genus Streptomyces; species Streptomyces capitiformicae. The sequence continues at coordinate 4,864,091 of NZ_CP022161.1, forward strand.
CGGATGATGAACGTCTCCCGGATCCGCGACGTCGCGGTGGGTGCCGACGACGTACGCGTGACCGTGGAGTTCCTCCCGACCAGGAAGCGCGAGGTCCTCGCCTCCGACCTGCTCGTCTACGCCACCGGCTACCAGCCCCAGGGCATCGGGGACAACCTGGGGGAGATGGGCAAACTCTGCCTCCGCGACGACGAGGACGCCCTGAAGGTCGGCCGCGACCACCGCGTGGCCACCGCCCCGAACGTCACCGCCGGCATCTACCTCCAGGGCGGCACCGAACACACCCACGGCCTCACCTCGACCCTGCTGTCCACCACCGCCGTACGAGCCGGAGAGATCCGAGCCTCCCTCCTGGCCCGCCGTGCCACGGACCTGACGCAGACCGCCGGTTGAGAGACCGCAGACGGCATGGCTGATGCTCGCCGAAGCAAACCGGTCATTGGCATGACGAGTTGACGTTGTGTGCCGGGGGACCGGACGATCGACTTCCCCGACGCGCCGGCATCACGGGGTGACTACGTCTTGGTCACCCCGACGCATGGCTCGGGCCCGCGCCTGCTCTGGCCCGCTGCTGCGCGTGCTGGGCCTCGCCGTCGTGCTGTTCGCCGTCGGACTCACTCACGGGGCGATCGCGCCGGCTCGTCGCCACACACTACGGGCTCCACAACACCGTCTGCGGACTCGGCATCACACTTGGCAACCTTCCCACCGGCGCCGCCCTGGACGCCGCCCGCGAGGCGGGCCTGCCCGCACTGCCATGGATCTCGCTGTGCGCCCTCGGCCCGGCCTGCGCCGCATCGGTGTACGCCCTCCACCGCACGGGCCGCTTGTCCGCGCCGGCGCCCGCCCCTTCTAGGGCCTGTGTCGAAAGTGGCGCCTGCCAGGCGCCTGCCAGGCGCCGCCCGGCCCGTCCTCCGGCGCGCTGCCCTACCCGACGCCGTCGACCGCACCCCGCCGTCGAACCCCCTTCGCCAGCACCCCGCCGACGAACCCGGTCACCAGCCCCCACAGCACGGCGAAGCCCAGCGCGGACCACATCCGGGGACGCAGGAACAACTCCCCGCTCAGATCGCCACCGAGGTCGCCGATGCCGAGTACCGACAGGCCGTAGTGGGCGGAGATCCGGGCGACCAGACAGATCATCAGGACCGTGAGCAGGAGGGCGACCGTCATGTGCACCGCGTGCTGCCACAGCCGTACCCGGGCCGGGGAACGCACCGCCATCACGAACGCGGCGCCCAGCAGCAGCACCGCGTTCACGACCACCAGCCACCACACCCTGCCGTCGAACTCGGCCAGCGAGCCCAGGTCGAGCGTCGACACGTCGGGCCCGCGCATCACCTGGTCCAGCAGCTTCGGCATCGGCAGTCCGAACGGCCCCTCGACCTGGCCGTCCCAGGTGGCTCCCAGACCGATCGTGAAGACCAGCCACACGACGTTCGGCAGACCCAGCAGAATCACCGCGGCCGTCTCGGCGGCGTGCCCGCGCGTCAACGCCACCACCACCCCGATCACCAGCCCGAGAGCGACGTACGCCAACAGCAGCACGACCATCGCGTACGCGGCCGGCCGCACCGACTCCTGGAACCGCAGCAGCCGCGCCGGAAGCGGCGCCCGCGACACCAGCAGCGCCAGGACGAAGACCCCGGCGAGCCACAGCAGCCCGAAGAAGACGGTCGGCGCCACGGCCGCCTCGAACCCCACCTCGGCCGAGGTGCCGAAGAAGTCGCCCACCTCGCCGAGCGGGATCGCGAACGTCTGCCGGGCCCCGAGCGAGAGGCCGATCAGCGCAGCCAGCCACAGGACGGCGATCCGGGCGGCCCAGCCCGCCAGTTCGGGCGCCCCGGCGACCGCTCGGTGCCGCAGGGGCCGTAGGAAACCGGCGGCCATCACCAACGCGCCGGCCAGGGTCACTGACAGCGGGATCACGGTCAGACCGGCCTGGGTTTCGGCGATGGCCCCGGCGCCGCCGGAGAGCTCGATCGTGCCGCCGACCGCCGTCACGAAGGTGGCCGCGACGACACGCGGAAAGGCGTTGTCCGGGAGGTCCGCCGCACCCGCCGCCCACAGCCCGAGCGAGGCCACCACGACCATCACGATCAGCCCGGCGAGCACGGTTCCGAGGGCCTGGGGCCAGCCGTGGCGGGCGACCGCCCGCGCGGGCGTCGTCTTCTCGGGACGCAGGGTCTGGGGACTCACTCTTGCCACGCTAAGCACGGCCGGGGCACTCCGCGCGCCGGGAGGCCCCACCCGCCTCCGCTTGCGGGCGGCACAGGACCGGAGCACACAATGAGCCTGTTGCGGAAGAAAGCGGACGAAAGTGGAATGAAACGCGATAAGTGCAACAAGAAGGGCCGCGGAATCCTTACGGCGGGAGAAGCCCCGTGAGCGTCGAAGAACCGCCCTCCGGCCGCCCGTCCGGGCCGCCTTCCGGCCCCTTGTCCGGGCCGTCGCAACCCGGCCGGACCCCGGCCGGCCCGACGCGCCCGAGCGGCCAGATCCCTCCGGAACCGCCGGGCGATGCCTCGGGCCCGGGCGGAACCGGCGGCACAGGAGGAGGCCCCGGCGGTCCTGGCGGCCCCGGCCAGGGGCCCGGGCACCCTGGTCAGCCGTGGTGGCGGTCCGCTCCCCGCATCGCCCTCATGACCACCGCGGCCCTCGTCGCCGTGGCCCTGATCGTCGTCTTCACCCGCTCGGGCGGGTCGGGCGGCGACGGCGGCGGCGGAGAGGTCTTCCTCCAGGCCGCCGACAAGTCGGGCCCCGACCCGTTCACCGAGTCGACGGCGACGGACAGTTCCACCCCGCCCGAGACACCCTCGGCGACACCGACCAGGTCGGAACCCCCCAACGTGACGCGCGCCGTGGACGGGTCGGCCCCCGGACTGTACGGCGGCACCCGTAAGGTCGCCAGCTGCGACGTCGAGAAGCAGATCAAGTTCCTCCAGGCGAACCCGAGCAAGACCAACGCGTTCGCCTCCGTCCTCGGCATCAGGTCCTCCGACGTCGCGGCCCACCTGCGCGCACTCACCCCGGTGCAGCTGCGCATGGACACCCGCGTCACCAACCACGGCTACCGCGACGGCGCCGCCACCAGCTACCAGGCCGTCCTCCAGGCCGGCACCGCCGTCCTCGTCGACGACCGAGGGGTGCCCCGGGTGCGCTGCGCCTGCGGCAACCCGCTGAAGCCGCCGGTCGCGCTGAAGACCACACCCAAGCCGAGGGGGGATTCCTGGCCGTCGTACCGGCCGCAGAACGTCGTGGTCATCGAACGCTCGACGGTGATCGTCAACGTGTTCATCCTCTACGACCCCGACCGCGACGACTGGTTCAGCCGCCCCTCCGGCGACACGGGCGAGAGGGACAAGAAGACCAACCCGCCCGTCAACCAGCCCTCCCCGTCGGCGTCGACGTCGTTCTCCGAGGCCCCGCCCTCCGAGTCGCCCGAGCCGTGCCCGCGCAAGGAAACGAGCCCGTGCCCCTCGTCGTCCTCGGCGACACCGACCACCTCACCCCCGACGAAACCGGAGACCACCACCTCCGAGCCCGCGCCAGACCCGGAGACCACGACCTCCGAGCCCGCTCCGGAACAGGAGCCCGAGCCGGAGACCGCCGACACACCGCTCGACGACACCACGACGACCGGATCGGCCTCCCTCGATGACATCCCGGCGCCGAACGGGCCCCCGGCGTCCTGAACAAGCCGGAAGCGAGGGTTCTACGGGAACGGAAAATGGGTGGCGGCCCGTCCGGAAGCCGCCGAAGCTCGTCCCCATGACCCACATCATCGAGTCGCCGTCGCCCGAAGAGCCCCTGCCGGACCGCACGTTCGGATGGTCGGACATGTTCGTCGGCCCGGAGGAGGATCCGCGTAGCGACGGGGGATTCGAGGGGGAGCGGGCCACACTGGTCGGATATCTGCGCGACCAGCGGCTCACCCTGGAGCTGAAGTGCGCGGGACTCGACGCCGAGGCCCTGGCCCGCCGCTCGGTGCCGCCGTCCACCATGTCGCTGCTGGGACTCGTACGCCACATGGCCCGCGTGGAGCACTACTGGTTCCGCAAGGCCATGGCGGGCGAGGACGTCCCGAAGCTCTACTGCACCGAGGACGACCCCGACCTCGACTTCAACGGCGCGGTGCCCGACCCCGAGGTCGTCGCCGAAGCCTGGGAGACATGGCGCGCCCAGGTCGCCTTCGCGGAGAAGCTCGTGGCCGGCACTCCCGACCTCGCCACCCCCGCACCCACCACCACGAGCCCATCGCCCTCCGCGAGGTCGTGGTCCACATGATCGAGGAGTACGCCCGGCACAACGGCCACGCGGACCTCCTGCGTGAACGCATAGACGGCCGCATCGGTCAGTAGCCGGCGAGCGCGCCCCCCGCATCGGTCAGTTCGCGGCTGTCTGGGCCGGTCGCCGCGCCGTGATCAGCTCGTGCATGTAGCACTTGGTGATCCGCCCGCCGTGGCGTGTGTCGATCAGTTCCCGGATGCAGCCCAACAGGCCCTCGCGGGCGAGCGCGTCGAGCGCGCGGTGCCCGGAGTAGGTCAGGAGCACGTCGATGTACTCCTGAGCCGTGTACGTGATCTCCCGCGTGCACCGGTACGAGCGCAGGTCGTCCCACTCGGCCAACTCGCCCGTGTCCGTGGCGATCTCGGACTCGTCCTGGAGCCGCAGCCCTGGCGGCGTGGCCGGGTCCCAGCGCTCGTAGCACTCCTGTGCCCGGGCGAAGAAGTCGACGGTGCCGCCCTTGACGTGCTCCGTGGTGACGAGCGCGAAGGTGCCGCCGGGGCGCAGGGCTTGGCCCACCTTGGGCACCCGTACCGTCGGATCGAGCCAGTGGAACGCGGTCGCGCTCACCACCAGGTCGAACGGCTCGGCGGGCAGCGGCCACCGCTCGAACTCGGCCACCTCTACCCGCGCCCGCGGAAAGGGCCGCAGATTACGCCGGGCCACCTCCGCCATCGCCGGACCGAGCTCGACGGCCGTCAGATCACACCCGAACTCGGCCAACGCGACGGTGAGTTGCCCTGCGCCGGGCCCGATCTCCAGAACACGCGTACCGGGGCCCAGCCCCGTCAGCGCGGCCAGCTCCGCGGCCAACGCGTCGGGATAGCGGGGCCGGGCCCGGTCGTACAGCTCCGCCGCCTCGTTGAAAATGGCCCTCAGCATCGCCGTACCCTTCGCTCGAACTCTCCTGAACCCGGATTCCCCTGAGGGCGGAACGCCGGACTCTTCCCGTCCCGCGGAGGCCTCATAGTCTGGATGAGTGAGCCGACAAGCGTCCAACGAAGCCCGCGTCATCCCCCTGCGCCCCGCGCCCGCCCCCGTCCCCGACGAGGCGCCCGCCAAGGAACCCCTGTGGCGCGACCTCGTGGGCGACGTCCTCCGACGCGAGCGTCTCGCGCAGGAACGCACCCTCAAGGACGTGGCGGACGCGGCCCGCATCTCCATGCCGTACCTCTCCGAGGTTGAACGCGGCCGCAAGGAGGCCTCGTCGGAGGTCCTGGCGGCCGCCGCCGGGGCACTGGGCCTTCGTCTGACCGACCTGCTTTCTCTGGCCCAGGACGAGCTGACCCACCACACGACACGCACACACAGGACCCCCAACGCCCCCTACGACGGGCTGTGCCTGGTTGCCGCGTGACTGTTCCCCGCGCCCTGCAGGGCGCGGGGAACAGTGCGGTCAGACCCCCACCAACCGACGACTCAACACCTCATCAGCCAGCCCGTACGCCACCGCCTCCTCCGCCGTGAACACCTTGTCCCGGTCCATGTCCGCACGAAGCTCCGCCACACCGTGGTGCGTATGCCGGGTAAGAACCTCCTCGACCTGCGCCCGAATCCGCACCATCTCCTTGGCCTGGAGCGCGAGGTCCGACACCGTCCCCCGGCTCCCCCCACTCGCCGGCTGTCCCAGCAACACCCGCGCATGCTCCAGCACGAACCGCCGCCCGGGATCCCCACCCGCGAGCAGGACCGCCGCCGTGGACGCCGCCTGCCCCACACACGTCGTCGAGATCGGCGCCTGCACGTACCTCATCGTGTCGTAGATCGCCATGAGCGAAGTGAACGATCCCCCGGGCGAGTTGATGTAGATCGCGATCTCGCTCTCCGGCGCCGACGACTCCAGATGCAGCAGCTGCGCGATGACGACGTTCGCCACCCCGTCGTCGATCCCCGTGCCGAGGAAGATGATCCGCTCGGACAGCAGCCGACTGAACACGTCGTACGACCGCTCACCCTGCGGGGTCCGCTCAACCACGTTCGGAATGGTGTACGTCCCCATCACTGCAGTCCCATCCGTCGGCGCGACGAGGCCGGCCGTACGTCGTCGAGCGACTCGACGACCCGGTCGACCATCCCGTACTCCCTGGCCTGCTCGGCCGTGAACCAGCGGTCCCGGTCGCCGTCCCGGGAGATCGTCTCCTCGGTCTGGCCGGTGTGCTCCGCCGTGATCCGCTCGACGGCCTTCTTGGTGAACTCCAGGTTCTCCGCCTGGATCTCGATGTCGGCGGTGGTCCCGCCGATGCCCGCCGACGGCTGGTGCATCATGATCCGCGCGTTGGGCAGCGCGAACCGCTTGCCGTGCGTGCCCACGGTCAGCAGGAACTGGCCCATGCTCGCCGCGAAGCCCATCGCCAGCGTCGACACGTCGTTCGGGATCAGCCGCATCGTGTCGTAGATGGCGAGTCCCGCCGTCACGGAACCGCCCGGGCTGTTGATGTACAGGCTGATGTCGGTACGCGGGTCCTCCGCCGACAGCACCAGCAACTGGGCGCACACCCGGTTGGCGGAGACCTCGTCGACCTGGGTGCCGAGGAAGACGATCCGCTGGGCGAGAAGCTGCGCGGCGAGATGGTCGTCGAACCGTGAGGGCGGGGTGTCGCCCTCCTCCGCGCGCGGGGCGAGCGCCGGAGCCCAGCCGGTGATCAGTGGAGCCATGAGTCCTCCCTGTCGGTTGCCGCGGCCGCGTCGGCCGCTGCCTCCACTCTCCCCAAGAACCGCCTCTCACCTGGGCTTTCTCTGCCCACGGCAGATTCGCCGACAGCAGAGCACACCAAGACTTGCCCACGCCACCGATGAGTTTTCGAACCAGCATCGGTCGAAGAGATGACGGCATCGACAGAGATGGCGACACACCCGCCGGAGGAGGCACACATGTCCAGCGACGGATTCATCACCTGCCTGTGGTTCGACGGCCAGGCCGAGGAGGCGGCCGCGTTCTACGTCTCGGTCTTCAAGAACTCCCGTCTCGGCCGGGTCACCCACTACAGCGAGGCCGGTCCCGGGCCCGCCGGCACCGTGCTCACCGTGGAGTTCGTGGCCAACGGCCAGAAGTTCATCGCCCTGAACGGCGGCCCGGAGTTCAAGTTCAACGAGGCCATCTCCTTCCAGATCCTCTGCGCCGACCAGGAGGAGATCGACTACTACTGGAGCAGGCTCACCGAGGGCGGCGAGGAAGGCCCCTGCGGCTGGGTCAAGGACAGGTTCGGCGTGTCCTGGCAGGTCGAGCCCGCCGCACTCATGGAGATGATGAACGACCCGGACCCGCAGAAGGCGGTCCGCGCGACCAAGGCGATGCTCTCGATGGGCAAGTTCGACATCGCCGCCCTGGAGAAGGCGTACGCGGGCGAGTAGCACCTACGAGGATTTCGGGCGTTCTTTACCCGGCTTTACCCGGTGTGGGTAGTGGTGGCTCATGAGCTCGGTGAGGCTCTCCTGTGCACCACCTGCACCCGGAGGAACGTGAGCGTCTCCCTCACCGCCTGGCTGCTCACCGTCGTGGCTGGTCGCTCCCCCACGCTCGGCTGCGCTCGCGCGGGGGGACCCCCATCGCGGCGGTGCCGCAGAATGTTCCGCCCCGCGCCCCTTCAGGGCGCGGCCGAACCGCAGCGGACTTCGCCCGATCTGCTGAGAGGTGCTGCATGTGATTGCCTGCCTCAGGCGCTCGCGTCCGTGATCACCAGGGTGATCGCCCGCGCGATCCGCGTGATGCCGGGGGAGAGCACCGGGCAGGGCTTCGGCTTCGACGTCGTCGGGGCCAGACAGAAGTGCAGGTAGTCGTCGTCGCGGTGGAGGGCCGTGCGGCTTTGGCCCGGCTGGGTGCAGAAGCCGTCGTGCTCACGCTCGTACGCCGTGCACGGCAGGTACTGGGTCCAGGTGTAGCGGTCCGAGGCCGGGCTGACGGCCTTGCCGGCGTCGGCGACGAGGTCGCCGGAGGCCTTGGCCTGCTTCTCGTAGAGGGCGTTCACACGCCGGACCCGGTCCGGGGTGATCGGATCCGGCCCCTGGAGCACCCAGACGATCGTCGGCCGGTGCGTGCCGCCCGCGTCCGCGATCTGCTCGGTGAGCCGCCCCGCGGCGTCCGCGTACCGCTCGAAGTACGTCGCCGGGGCCTTGTCGTACGTGATGCCGTCCATGCACGGCGTGTAGTCCCAGGCGTTGCCCCAGAACTGCAGGACGACATAGTCGGGGCTCAGTCGCCGTACCAGCGCGGCCGCCTTGTCCGAGGTCGGCACGAGCGACCTGTCGGCGGTGCCCTCCAGGTAGTCGCACAGGGTGGTGCCCGAGTACGGGGCGCTCGTGTACCGGGCGTCGAGGTCGTCCTCCAACTGCGCGCCGAGGACCTTCTGGTTCTCCATGGCGAGCGAGTCCCCGAGGTAGAGCACCTTCGGCGCCGTCTTGGCCGGGCGGGCGTCGGGGGACGCGGTGGCGGCCCGCTGCCGTGTGGTCGGCGACGCATCCGGTGCCGAGACCGACGGCGGCGCCTCATCGGGAGCGGACTTAGGATCCCCGCACGCGCCGAGCAACAGCCCGGCCAGCACCGCCCCTGCCACTCCCACGATCCACGGCTTGCGCATACGACGACTCCCGCCCCGGCCATCGAAACGGCTCCCCAGGCAAGCACACCCGGCGGCAGGGTGGAAGACCCGCGTCGGTCATGGGGGCGCCCGATCCGACCGGACGCCCCGCCGTCACCTCACGGCGTCATACCGCCGGAGCACGCGGCGCCCGGCTCCGGCGTCTGCTCGCCCTGGACGTACTTGTCGATGAACTTCTGGACCCGCGGGTCGGAGGCCTTGTCCACCTTCAACTGGTGCTCCCAGGCGCTCAGCACGATCGGCGAGGACTGGTCCTCGTACGGGCTCATGAAGGTGTACGTCGTGTTGGTGACCTTCTCGGTCAGCGCCTCGACGTCCGCCTTGGCGGCCTTGTCGTTGTACGTGATCCAGACGGCGCCGTGCTCCAGCGCGTGCACGGCGTTCTCGTTCGGCACGGCCTTGGTGTACACCTGCTTGTCGCAGTTGACCCACACCTGGTTGTGGTCCCCGCCGACCGGCGGGCTCATCTTGTAGTCGACGGTCCCGGTGACGTGCTTCTGGGTGAGCTTCGACCAGCTCTTCACGCCGTCGACCGGCGCGGTCTTCGCCTCTTCCTTCTCGTTCGCCGCGTCGATCAGGTACCAGCCGCCGCCGACCAGGGCGACGAGGATCGCGGTGGTGGCGCCGAGCGTGATCAGCCGTATCCGCCGCTCACGGGCCTGCTCGGCCTTGCGTATCTCTTCGACGCGGGCGCGCCGCGCCGCCTCCCTGGCCTTGGGGCTGGTGGTGTTCTTGCCCTTCGGGGCGCTGTTCTTGGCCTTCGACTTGGATGAAGCCATGGAATGTCCTTCTCCCCGCCGTGCCCCGCACGGGCATGGCGGTCCTGCGAGTCGTCTTCGGTGTGTCACATGTGGCCTGCGCAGGGCGGCCTAGACCCGGAGCAACTGCAGTTCATGGAGATCGGGAGGCCGGGCCCGACCCGGCTCCCCGGACCTGTCGGACGTCAGCAGCGCCGGAGCCGTCGACGGCTGCCAGGGCGCGGCGGTGTGATCGGCGCCCGGCAGCGGCGCGTGGCCCAGCACCGCGCGCGGATCGGCGGAGTGGCAGTGGTGCCCGTCCGGGCCGTGCTCGCAGGGATCGCGTTCCACGTGGCGGGCCCGCGCGGTCACCGCCCCTTCCGCCGCCGGCGCCGCCGACACGGAATGCGGACGCGGTGCCGGGGCCTCATCGGGAGGCGAGCCGGCGCAGAACAGTACGAAGGTGGTCAGGGCCAGCACGACCACGAGCACCAGACGCGACGCCGACCGGCCGCGGGCGCACGGCAGCGCCGTACGTCGGAACGGTCGGCCGGGCATGGAGGCACCTCACGAGTCGAGGCGAACGAGAGTGCGAGCGGAGGCTGAAATTATCAGAAGAGACACAGCCGTGGACCCGCCCCACCGATTTCCCGGCCGGGACTTCACGGTCAATGCCGCGCCGGAAGGTCGTTGACCAGATCGTTGACCAGCACGGCCGCACCGTCGAAGCGGCCCGCCTTCAGGTCCCGCAGCGCATCCCGGGCCCGTGCCAGCGGGTAGGTGTGCGTCGTGGCCCGTACACCGTGCCGGGCGGCGAGGGCCAGGAACTCCCGGCCGTCCTCACGGGTGTTGGAGGTGACGCTGCGGAGTTCCTTCTCGTAGAACAGCTCGGTCTCGTAGCGCAGCGGTGGCGTGTCCGTCAGATGGATGCCGGCGACCGACAGCACGCCGCCCCGGTCGAGGGCCCGCAGCGCCACGGGCACGAGGTCGCCGACCGGGGCGAACAGAATCGCGCTGTCGAGCGGCTCCGGCGGCGGCTCGTACGCCCCGCGCGCCGAGTCGCACCCGAGCTCCAGCGCGAGCCGTCGCGCGGCCTCGCCCCGCGTCATGACATGCACCCGCGCGCCCTGGGCCAGCGCGACCTGGGCGCACAGATGGGCGCTGCCGCCGAAGCCGTACAGCCCGAGCCGTCCACCCGGCGGCAGCGAGGCCCGCCGCAGCGCCCGGTAGCCGATGATGCCCGCGCACAGCAGCGGCGCGAGCGTCACGTCGTCGACACCGCCGGGCAGGGGGTAGGCGAAGGCGGCCGGCACCGTCGTGTACTCGGCGTAACCGCCGTGGGCGTCCCAGCCCGTGTACTCGGAGGCCGGGCACAGGTTCTCGGCCCCGCGCAGGCAGTACGCGCACGTACCGTCCGTGCGCCGCAGCCAGGCGATCCCCACCCGGTCGCCCGGCACGTAACCCCGTACGTCCGAGCCCGTCCCCACCACCTCGCCGACGACCTCGTGCCCGGGCGTCACGCCCGCCAGACGCACGGGCAGGTCGCCCTCGGCGACGTGCAGATCGGTCCGGCAGACCCCGCACGCCCGCACCCGCACCAGCAGTTGGTCGGCCCGGGGCACCGGGACCGGCCGCTCCACGAACCGCAACGGCTCCTGCTCGATCGGCCCCGGCCGGGCCACCTCCCACGCGTGCATCATCCCGATCCCCGTCCCCTCGCCGTTCCCGATGACCGTAAAGACCTGGACACACCAGTTTCCTGCGGTCCGTCCCGTTCGGCGCGCGACAGGGCCCGCTCCTGGCTAGCGTGAGAGCCGGGGAAACCACCGTCGAGCCGAGAAGAGTGGCAGTCATGGCCGCACAACCCGAGGGAACGCCCTGCTGGGCCGACGCGATGTTCAGCGACGTCGAGAGGGCGAAGAGTTTCTACGGTGACGTACTGGGCTGGACGTTCGGCGAGGCGTCCTCCGAGTACGGCAACTACACCCAGGCGTACTCGGACGGCAAGGCGGTGGCCGCCGTCGTCCCGCCGATGCCCGGGCAGGAGGGTCAGTCCGCCTGGTGCCTGTACTTCGCCTCGCCCGACGTGAACGCCACCGCGACCAAGATCCGTGACAACGGCGGCGACGTGCTGATGGAACCGATGCAGGTCGGCGACTTCGGCTCCATGCTGCTGGCCCGGGACCCCGGCGGCGTCGTCTTCGGCGTCTGGCAGGCCGGTATCCACGAGGGCTTCGAGGCCATGGGCGTACCCGGCGCGTACGTGTGGGCCGAGATCTTCACCCGCGAACCCGAGAAGTCCGACGCCTTCTTCCCGGCCGTCTTCCCGTACCGGGCCAAGCAGATGGACCACCCCGGCAACCCCGACATGGACTTCCGGGTCTTCGACCTCGGCGCGAACCCGGTCCTCGGCCGCATGAAGATGACGGAGGAGTTCCCGCCCGAGGTACCGCCGTACATCAACGTCTACTTCACCGTCGACGACTGCGACGCCGCCGTCGACCGCGCCACCAAGCACGGCGGCATCCTCCGCTTCGGCCCGATGGACACACCCTTCGGCCGCTTCGCGGCGCTGAGCGACCCGCAGGGCGCCTCGTTCTCGGTCATCGACGTCACCAACACCCAGGGGGAGATGCCGAAGCTGACCGATGTGGGCTGAGCCGGCGTTGCATGCCGCCGGGGGTGGGGGCCCGTGGACGGTCCCACACCCCCGGCCGTGGCATGATCGAGGCCATGTCGGAACGTTTTGTGGCCGCCTGCGACGGAGCCTCCAAGGGAAACCCCGGACCAGCGGGCTGGGCCTGGGTGGTCGCCGAGGACGACGAGATCCCCTCCCGTTGGGAGGCCGGCCCGCTGGGCAAGGCCACCAACAACATCGCCGAACTCACCGCGCTGGAGCGGCTGTTGGCCGCCACCGACCCGGATGTCCCGATCGAGATCCGGATGGACTCCCAGTACGCGATGAAGGCCGTCACGACCTGGCTGCCCGGCTGGAAGCGCAACGGGTGGCGCACGGCGGCGGGCAAGCCGGTCGCCAACCAGGAACTCGTCGTCCGTATCGACGAGTTGCTCGCCGGGCGCTCGGTGGAGTTCCGTTACGTCCCCGCCCACCAGGTCGACGGCGACCGCCTCAACGACTTCGCCGACCGCGCGGCGAGCCAGGCCGCCACCGTCCAGCAGCCCGCCGGCAGCGACCTGGGCTCGCCGGAACCCCCGGCCGCACCGGACGCGGTCCCGGCCCGCCGCAGCGGAACACCGAAGCGACCGGCGAAGGCCGGCCGCTCCGGTTCGTCCTCCTCCTCGTCCCGCACCATCAAGGCGAAGTTCCCCGGCCGCTGTGTCTGCGGCCGCCCCTACGCCGCGGGCGAGCCCATCGCCAAGAACGACCGGGGCTGGGGCCACCCGGAGTGCCGCACAGCGGCCGCGGGAACGGCCTGATCGCGTTCCGCATCACACACAGCTCGGCTCCGCCGAACGAACACGGCGTAACCGGGTCAACGCGAAGCGTACCCGCCCGCTGTTACTCTTCGTGCCCAACTGATCGCTTTGCGTAGCGGAATGGGAGTGTGTGTGAAGATCGCGTGCGTCGGCGGCGGACCGGCAAGCCTGTACTTCTCGATCCTGATGAAGCGGCGGAACCCGTCCCACGACATCACCGTTTTCGAGCGGAACCCGGCCGGTTCGACATACGGCTGGGGCGTCACCTACTGGGCCGAACTACTGGAGAAGCTCCGCGCGAGCGACCCCGAGACCGCCCTCGCCATCAGTGAGAACTCCGTCAGCTGGAACGCAGGGGTGGCCCACGTCCGTGACCGTACAACGGTCCAGCCCGGCGACGTGGGCTTCGGCATCGGACGGCGCCGCCTGCTCGAACTGCTCGGCGAACGGGCCCGCTCCCTCGGCGTACACCTGGAGTACGAGCACGAGATCGTCGCCGCCGACCTCCCTGACGCCGACCTCGTCGTCGCGGGCGACGGGGTCAACAGTGCGGTGCGCGGGAGATACGCCCAACAGTTCGGCAGCGACATCGCACTCGGCCGCAACGCCTACATCTGGCTCGGCACCACCAAGGTCTTCGACTCCTTCACCTTCTCCTTCCAGGAGACCGACCACGGCTGGATCTGGGCCTACGGATACAAGTTCAGCGACGAACAGAGCACCTGCGTCATCGAATGCTCCCCCGAGACCCTCGGCGGCCTGGGCCTGGACCAGCTGGGCGAGGCGGACGGGCTGGCCCAGCTGGAGAAGCTCTTCGCCGACATCCTCGACGGCCACCCCCTGATCGGCCGGGACCAGGGCGACGGCACCGCACGGTGGCTGAACTTCCGTACCCTGACCAACCGCACCTGGCACCACGGCAACGTCGTCCTGCTCGGCGACGCGGCCCACACCACCCACTACTCCATCGGCGCCGGCACCACCCTCGCCCTGGAGGACGCCATCTGCCTGGCCGGGGCCCTGGGCGCCCACCCGGAGCCGGAGGCCGCGCTCACCGCGTACGAGCGGCGGCGCAAGGCCGAACTGCTCCGTCTGCAGAGCGCGGCCCGCCACAGCGCCCAGTGGTACGAGAACCTCCAGCGTTACATCGACCTCCCCCCACAGCAGATGTTCGCCCTCCTTGGTCAACGGCACTCCCCACTGCTGCCGTACGTACCGCCGCAGCTCTACTACCGCCTCGACCGCGCGGTCGGCCGACTGGAGGCCCTGCGCCGCTTCAAGCGCTGGCTGGGCCCGAAGCTGGCGCGGACGTCGCAGTACAGGGCGCTGGCCGCGCGGAAGTAGCGGGTCCCGGGCTGATCTACTGGATGCCGCGCGGCCGGAACTGAACGCTGATGCGCGGCCCCACCGCCCGTGTCGACTTGGGTACCGCGTGGTCCCAGGTGCGCTGGCAGGAGCCGCCCATCACGATCAGATCGCCGTGCCCGAGCGGGAACCGCAGCGTCTCGCCACCGCGGTGCGGCCGCAGGGCCAGGTCCCGGGGGTCGCCCACGGACAGGATGGCCACCATCGTGTCTTCCCGGGCGCCCCGCCCGATCCGGTCGCCGTGCCAGGCCACGCTGTCCCGGCCGTCGCGGTAGTAGCAGAGCCCGGCCGTGACGAACGGTTCGCCCAGCTCCGCCGCGTAGTGCGCGGACAGCGCGGAACGGGCCTCGTCGAGCACGGCGTGCGGCAGGGCGTCGTCGGCACCGTAGAACGCGAGCAGCCGGGGTACGTCCACGACCTGCTCGTACATCTGGCGTCGCTCCGCCCGCCAGGGCACCTCCTCGGCGAGCCGAGTGAACAGCGCGTCGGCCCCGCCGAGCCACCCCGGCAGCAGATCGACCCACGCCCCCGCGCCGAGCTCACGTCGGCGCAGCCCCGTGAGGGGGCCTAGGCGGAGGTCGTCGGACTGGTCGAAGAGGGAGCCCTGGAGGTGCATGGCCATACAGGCAGCGTACCCCTGTATTCGAAAGCATGTTCGTCCATGTTGGAGGGGTCACAGGCTTGTGAGGAGGTCATCGAGGGGAGCCGGTACCTCGTCGAGGTCCAGGGCCTCGACGAGGAGGCGGCCGTAACGGATCTTGCGGCCCTTCTTCGTGCCGAGGAAGCGTCGCAGCTGCTGCTGCCGGGGCCGGCCGTGCTGGGCCGGCTGGCGCGTGAAGGTCTGCCAGGCGCGCGCTTCGTCCTCGGCCTGGATGATCTGTTCGACCCTCGCCTCGCCCAGCGCGCGGATGAGTTCGTCCTCCAGGTCCGAGACGCACACGAAGACGTCCCTGCGTGGCACCCTCGCGCGGTCGAGGCCGCGGTCGAAGTAGGGCCGCTCGCGCTCGTCGCACAGTCCCGTCAGGCGCAGTCCGAGGCCTGTCGGCCCGAGGAGGCCGGCGTAGCGGCCGACGTTCATCGCTCCTCCCATCGACACCACGCACACCCCCTCGGCGGCCAGGTCCCGGCCCTGCCGGGCGGTCAGCGCCTCGACGGCCGCGACGTCGCTGAGTCCTTCCAGCAGGACTGCCGTCCGCACCCCGAGCCGCACAGCCAGATCCCTCACCGACCCGCCGGAACCGCCATCCGCCCAGCTTCTGACCTCGTCCCGGAACATGCTCATGTCGACCATCAGGCGAGTCTGCTACCTCCACCGGCGGCTCGGCACGGAATATTCGGCGTAGAGAGAGCCGATCGTCAGTGCTGCTGGGCCTTCTGCGGAGTCAGCTCGCTCGGCCGTACGACCACGAATCCCTCGCCCTCCAGCTTCAGCTGCACGGCCTCCCCGGAGCCGCCGCGGATCATCGAGCCGAAGGACTGCGAGCGGTGCAGCGAGGTGTGCAGGTTGGCCGTCCAGCCCACGACCGCGTCCGTGTCGGCGAAGACGGGCAGCTGCGGCGAGACGGGGATGACCAGTGGATTGCCGTCACAGATGAGCCCGAGCTTCCCCTGTCCGGTGAAGACGCTGTTGAACAGGCCGCCGCCGGTCATGCCGGCGCCCTTCACCGTCTTGATCTCGTACGACAACGAGGCATCGAAACACAGCACATTGCGCCCGTTGACGGTGAACGTGTCGCCGGGCTCGATGTCGACGATGAAGCAGTTCTGCGCCTCGTGCGCGAACCAGGCCTCGCCCTGTCCGCGCACCGCCATCAGTGGCAGTCCCTCCCCGGTGACCGCGCGCTTGAGCATGCCACCCACGCCCTGGCCCTTGCGCTCGAACTGCAGGTTGCCGCGGTAGGCGATCATCGCGCCCTGCCGGGCGAGCATCTCGCCGTTGACCGCGTACTTGATGGATTTGGCGTTCTGCACGCTCATTCCCGGCGCGTACGCCGGCTGGACCATGTTCTCGTTCGAGAAAAGATCGCTCTTCATAGGGGAATGCTGTCCCGGACGGCCCGATTCCGCCAAGCGACGTGCGCGGCACGTGAGTTGAGGCGCCTGACAACGTCCTGATCGGAATGGTAAAAAGCGGACATGACCAACAAGACCGTCGGCATCGACATCCCGGACCGCCGGGGCCGCACCGGCCTCGACCGCACGGGCCGGGACCTCACCGGCAACCCACGGGTCAAGGTGCGGGACGTGAAACTGCTGTCCTGCCACTGGTACATAGAGCGCACCACGACCTTCGACTTCCAGCATGCCGACGGCACTTGGAGCACCCAGGAACGCGAGACGCACGACCGGGGCAACGGCGCTACCGTGCTCCTCTACGACGCCGAACGTGAAACCGTGCTGCTCACCAGGCAGTTCCGCTATCCCGTGTACGTCAACGGTCATCCCGACGGGATGCTCATCGAGACACCGGGCGGCCTGCTCGACGAGGAGGACGAGCACCCCGAGGTCGCCGTGCGGCGCGAGGTGATCGAGGAGACCGGCCACACCATCGGCGAGATCCAGCACGTCTTCGACATCTACATGAGCCCCGGCTCCGTCACCGAACGCGTCAGCTTCTACGCCGCCCCCTACGGCCCGTCGACCCGTACCCACGAGGGCGGTGGCCTCGACGAGGAGGGCGAGGACATCGAGACCGTCGAACTGCCCTTCCGTCGGGCCCTGAAGATGATCCGCGACGGGGAGATCGCCGACGCGAAGACCATCATGCTGCTCCAATGGGCGGCGCTGGAGGGCCCGTTCAGCGCGGAGGGGGCCCGGCGCTCCGGGAGTCCAGACTCTGTTGCCACTGCTCCATGACCTGCCGGAGAGACTCGCTCACGACGAGCAGGAATCCGGCGGAGGACTCGAAGCGGGCGCCCGCCGGAGTGGCGGGTCCGAGAATCTCGGCTCCGCGCCGCGACGCGGCCGCCAGAGCGTCGTTCATCTGCACCGCCGCGAGGGTGGACCGGAGCCAGATGTCGTCGTCGATGACATAGCGCTCGCGGCGCCCGCCCGGAGTCCGTTCCCGCCGCACTATGCCCTGCTGTTCGAGGAAGGTGACGGCGTGCGAGATCGACGCCGGGCTGACGCGAAGCCGCTGGACCAGATCGGCGGCGGTGAGAGCGCCGGAGTCGGTGATGTACAGGCAGGCCAGCACCCTGGCCGCCATCCGCGGCAGCCCCTGCTGTTCGAGGAGAGCGGTGTAGGACTCCGCGAAGTCCTGGACCGCGCGGGGGTCACGTCCATGGCCGCTGTCGGGAATCGGCGGTGACGGCGGCTGAGCATGTTTGGGCCGGCGCGCACGATGCTGTGTGGCCTCGTGCGCCCGGTCCGCCCGGTAATCGTCCGGTCCGCCGTTGCGGGTGACCTCCCGCATGACGGTCGAGGCGGGCCGCCCCAGACGCCGCCCGATCTCTGTGTATCCGAGCCCCTCGGCCAGCCCCGCGGCGATGTGCTGACGGTCCTCCTCGGTGAGCCTGCCTCCGGGCATCGGTGCTCGTCTCCTGTCTGTCGACATGCGCGGAGCCCGATGTCCGCCGTACACGCCGCTGCGCAGTATGCATTCACGCGGAGCCCATTGCAATCCTGTCCTTGATCGCCATTGCATTCAGCGCCATACTCATTGCAATGACAGTCCCATCTGGCTTGCTCGTAAGCCGATATGGCGGCCTTCAATCGTTGACGGAAGTCTGAACGCAATGTAGCGTCGCGGGCGTTCAGCAGGTCTCGAACATTGACGGGTGGAGAGATTCACGATGGGAAAGAGCGGCAGCGGCTTGTCCGAAGCGGGACTGCGCAGAGTGCGCGACGTGCTGACACGTCATGTCGACTCGGGGAAGATTCCCGGCGTCGTCGCCCTGGTCGGCCGGGGTGATGAGACGCATGTCGAGGCGATCGGGACGATGCGCCATGGCGGTGGCGCGCCGATGCGCCGGGACACGATCTTCCGGATGGCGTCCACGTCCAAGCCGGTCGCGATCGCGGCGGCGATGGTCCTGCTCGACGAATGCAGGCTGCGGCTGGACGACGTGGTGGAGCCGTGGCTGCCCGAACTCGCCGACCGGCAGGTGCTGAAGCGGATCGACAGCGCGCTGGACGACACCGTCCCGGCGCGGCGGCCGATTATCGTACGGGTCCTGCTGACTTCCACCTTCGGCCTTGGCATGGACGTGACCTCACTGGGTACTCCGATCATGGGCGCGATCATCGAGCAGGGACTCACACCCGATCTGCCGGAGCCGATGCCCGAGCCGGACGAGTGGATGCGCCGCCTCGGCACCCTTCCGCTGATGCACCAGCCCGGAGAGCGCTGGCAGTACCACATCAGCAACGATCTGCTCGGCGTGCTCGTCGCCAGGGTCACGGGCCGGCCGTTCGAGACGTTCCTGCGCGAACGCGTCTTCGAGCCACTGGGCATGAAGGACACCGGCTTCCATGTGCCCGCCGACAAGATCGACCGGCTGCCGACTCTCTACGCCCCCGACCCGCGGACCGGAGAGTTCAACGTGTGGGACGAGGCCAAGGGAGGACGCTGGAGCGAGCCTCCGGCGTTCCCGGGCGGCGGCGGTGGGCTGGTCTCCAACGTCGACGACTTCCACGCCTACTTCCGGATGCTGCTGCACGGAGGGACACACGGGAGCGAACGGATCCTGTCCCGGCCCGCCGTCCAGCTGATGACCACCAACCGCCTCACACCCGAGCAGCAAGCCGCCCGACATGCCATGGCCGTGAACAACGTCCATCTGTCGTTCGGCCAAGGGCAGCACGGTGGCTGGGGCTTCGGGATGGCGGTGCGCACCTACCGTGGCGACTACGCTCCCCTCGGCCAGTTCGGCTGGGACGGCGGAGCCGGCACCTCGACCTACGCCGACCCGGCCAACCGGCTCACCGGAATCCTGCTCACCCAGGTCGGGATGACGGTCCCGAATGCGGCGCAGCTGATCCACGACTTCTGGACCACGCTCTACCAGGCGATCGACGACTGACACCGAGCCGGCGTCCCGGTCGAACATGCTCAGCCGTGGAGTGCCGCGGCGCCCGCGGCGGCGACGGCTTCCGCCACGGCCGTGAGCGCGGGGGAGTCAAGCTTCCACTGCTGCCAGAACAGCGGGACGTCCACGCTTCGCTCCGGTGCCAACGCGATCAGCCGACCGTCGTCGAGCAGTGGCTGTGCCTGGGCCTCGGGGAGCATGCCCCAGCCCAGCCCGGCGGCCACGGCGTCGACGAAGCCCTCCGAGGTCGGCACGTAATGCCGGACGGTGCTCGCCCGGTGCCCCCGCTTCAGCCGGCGGACGAACGCGTCCTGGAAGTCGTCGTGCCGGTCGAAGGCCACGACCGGCACATCGGCGATCACGTCCTTCAGCGCCACCTCGGATCCGACGCCGCCGAGCCGGCGCGCGGCGAACGCCGGGCTCGCGACGGGGACGTAGCGCATCCGGCCCAGCGCGCGCACCGAGCAGCCGGCCACCGCGTCCGGCGACGAGGTGACCGCCGCCATCACCAGCCCTTCGCGCAGCAGCCGCGCCGTGTGGTCCTCGTCCTCGCGGCGCAACTCGTAGCAGGGGCGCAGTTCCTCGGGCACCTGGGCGAGGGCGGGCAGGAACCAGGTCGCCAGGGAGTCGGCGTTCACCGCGATCGACACCCGCGTCGTCTCGTGGGAGCCGGTCATGCCGAGCGAGGCGTGGGCGTCGTGTTCGAGCCGGGCCAGCTGACGCGCGAACCGGACGATCACCTCCCCGGAGTCGGTCGGCCGCACCGGCTTCGTACGGACGAGCAGCACGCGGCCCACGCGCTGCTCCAGCGTCTTGACCCGCTGACTCACCGCGGACGGCGTCACATGCAGGGCGCCGGCCGCCGCGTCGAACGTGCCCTCGTCCACCACGGCGAGCAGGGTCCGCACCAGGTCGAGCGGAAGCTGAGACATCACGATTGCTAATCTTACATAAGAATCTTTAGCTGTACTCCTGGTGCTGGCTTTCCTACCGTCGTTCGGGTGTTCAACGAAATGACCGCCCTTGCCGCCGGATTCGGTACCGGCCTCTCCCTGATCGTCGCCATCGGCGCCCAGAACGCCTTCGTTCTCCGTCAGGGCATCCACCGGGACGCGGTGCTCCCCGTCGTGGCCGTCTGCGCCCTCTCCGACGCGGCCCTGATCGCGCTCGGCGTGGGAGGGATCGGCGCCGTGGTCGTCGCCTGGCCAGGAGCCCTCACCGCGGTCGCCCTCGTCGGCGGCGCCTTCCTGTTGGTCTACGGCGTCCTCGCGGCGCGACGCGCCCTGCGGCCCGAGGGGGACGCGCTACGGGCGGAGACCGGCACGGCGGGCTCACGACGCCGAGCCGTCCTCACCTGCCTGGCGCTGACCTGGCTCAACCCGCACGTCTACCTCGACACCGTGTTCCTCCTCGGCTCCATCGCCGCCGACCAGGGCGCCCTGCGCTGGACCTTCGGCCTCGGCGCGGCCGCCGCGAGCCTGTGCTGGTTCACCGGCCTCGGCTTCGGCGCCCGCCTGCTCAGCCGCTACCTGTCCCGGCCATCGGCGTGGCGGCTACTGGACGGTCTGGTCGCCGCGACGATGCTGATCCTCGGCGCCTCCCTGATCGCGGGGGCCTGAACGCCCCCGACGTCCGCCGCCACCCGCATGCCGGGCCGACCACCGTGTGGGCGATAGTGATCCTCGGACCGAACGTTGTAGCGAGCAGCCAGGACACCGGTGGACACGAGCGAGAACAGTACGGGCAGGGACACGGAACCCGACCGCGGGCCGGCGGACACGGGCGGCTCCCGCGGTCGGGGCTGGCGCCACTGGGCGATGGACACCCGCCCCCTGCGCCGCCCCGCCTACCGGCGGCTGTGGTCCTCGACCATCGTCACGGCGGTCGGCAGCCAGCTGACCGCCGTCGCCGTGCCCAAGCAGGTCTACGACATCACCGGCTCCTCGGCATGGGTCGGCTACGCAAGCCTCGCCGGTCTCGTTCCCATGGTGGCCTTCGCGCTGTGGGGCGGCGCGGTCGCCGACAGCGTGGACCGGCGCACACTGCTGCTGATCACCAACACCGGTATCGCCGTCACCTCGGTGCTGTTCTGGGTCCAGGCCGTCACCGGCCTCGAATCCGTCTGGACGCTGATGGTGCTGCTCGCCCTCCAGCAGGCGTTCTTCGGCCTCAACTCACCCGCCCGCAACGCCTCCGTCGCCCGCCTGGTCCCCGCCGACGAACTCGCCGCCGCGGCCGCCCTGGGCTCGACCGTGATGCAACTCGGCCTGGTGGCAGGCCCGTTGCTCGCCGGCGCCCTCATCCCCGTCATCGGCCTGGCCGAGCTGTACCTGATCGACGCGCTGGCCCTCTGCATCACCCTCTGGGCGGTTCACAAGTTGCCCCCGCTTCCGCCCCTGGACACCTCGACGACCCGGCGGGCCGGCTGGCAGGAGGTCGCCGCCGGCTTCCGCTACATCTCCCTGCACAAGGTGCTCCTGCTGTCCTTCCTCGCCGACATCATCGCGATGGTCCTCGGCATGCCCCGAGCTCTCTTCCCCCAACTCGCCGACACGACATACGCCTCCTACGGTGAAGGTCTCGCGCTCGGGCTGCTGTTCGCCGCGATCCCCATCGGCGCCGTGCTCGGCGGGCTGTTCTCGGGCACGTTCTCCCGCTCCCACCGGCACGGCCTCATGGTCATCGCGGCCGTCATGGCCTGGGGCGCGGCCATCACCGGCTTCGGGCTGAGCACCACTCTCTGGCTCGCCGTCGCCTTCCTCGCCGCCGCCGGTGTCGCCGACATGGTCTCGATGGTCTTCCGGGGAGCCATCCTGCTGTCCGCCGCCACCGACGAGATGCGCGGCCGTATGCAGGGCGTCTTCACCGTGGTCGTGGCCGGCGGCCCACGCCTGGCCGACGTCCTGCACGGAACCGCCGGTGCCGCCTTCGGTGCCCGTACGGCCGTCGTGGGCGGTGGCCTGCTGGTCGTCGCCGCCATGCTGCTCCTGGCCGCGGTGACACCGGCGCTGCGCCGCTACCGGATTTGACGGGAGGGACGCGCCCCTCCTCTCGTAGGCTGCGTGGTGGCCCTACACCCCACAGGCAGGAGTGCTGACGATGCGGTACGTGAAGCTCGGCTCGACAGGTCTGGACGTCTCCCGGATCTGTGTGGGATGCATGAGTTTCGGGCTCCCCGACCGAGGCACGCACGAATGGACCCTGGACGACGAGGCGTCACGCCCGCTGATCCGTCAGGCGCTGGACGCCGGCATCAACTTCTTCGACACGGCGAACGTCTACTCCGACGGCACCAGCGAGGAGATCGTCGGCAGCGCTCTCGCGGAGTACGCGCGGCGCGACGAGATCGTCATCGCCACCAAGGTCAACGGCGCCATGCACGAGGGGCCCAACGGCTGGGGCCTCTCCCGCAAGGCCATCATGACGGAGATCGACAACAGCCTGCGCCGCCTCGGCACCGACTACGTGGACCTGTACCAGATCCACCGCTTCGACCCGAACACCCCCGTCGAGGAGACGATGGAGGCCCTGCACGACGTCGTCAAGGCGGGCAAGGCCCGCTACATCGGGGCGAGTTCGATGTACGCCTGGCAGTTCGCCAAGATGCAGTACACCGCCCGACTGAACGGCTGGACGCGGTTCGCCTCCATGCAGAACCACTACAACCTCCTCTACCGCGAGGAGGAGCGCGAGATGCTCCCGCTCTGCGAGGACCAGACCGTCGCCACCCTGCCCTGGAGCCCGCTCGCCCGCGGTCGCCTCACCCGTGACTGGGGCACCGTCACCGAACGCAGCGCGCAGGACAACTTCGGCAAGACCCTTTACCAGGAGGGTGACCGGGAGATCGTCGACGCCGTCACCCGTATCGCCACCGAACGCGGCGTCCCCCGGGCCCGGGTCGCCCTCGCCTGGCTGCTCAGCCGGCCCACGGTCGCCGCGCCCATCGTCGGCGCCACCAAGCCGCACCACCTCGACGACGCCGTCGCCGCCCTCGACATCACCCTCACGGAGAAGGAGACCGAAGAACTCGAGCGGCCGTACACTCCGCGCGCGATCAGCGGCCACTGAGGCCGACGCGGGTAAGGATGAGCGGGCGACCGTAGGGGGAGCCGGCGCCCGTCACGGCCGGGCGTACTCCAGGCGCACGGTGGTGGCGAGCCGGGCGAGCGCCTCCTCGGCGCCCTCGCGGTCGGTCTTGTCCAGGAGAGCGAGGGCGTCGGCCGCCGCCAGTCGCACGCGCTGTGGCACCTCGTCGAGGGCGGCCATGCGGTAGGCGATGGTCCGGCGGGCCTCGCGCTCCTCGGGGGTGACACCGCTCGGCCCGGTGCGAGGGAACACGGCGGCCTCGTACGCGGTCACGTGGATCAGCACACCGTGGGCGATCCCCTCGGCGTACCCCCGCTGCCCCGCCTGCCGCTGCGCGACGGCGAAGTGCGCCATCGCCCGTCGCCGCACGACGAGCGAACCCACCATGCCGACCAGCCCCGCGCACACGGCCGCGCCCAGGGCGACGAGACCCCCGCCGAGCAGCGCGCCGATGAGGGCACCGCCGGCCATCAGCAGGCAGGTGAGCCCGGTGGTGAGCATCAGCAGGGCGCGCGCGGGAGTGAAGGAGGCCATGGCGTGCAGTGTCTCAGTTCCCGCCGACCGCTTGAGCGGAGGGCTGGCCTCCGGCGTCCGGTCGCCGGTTGGTGACCAGCGTTTCGAGTGAACGCGGTGGCGGTGATTCCACTTTTGTGGCCAACTCCCCACCGTCTGACGAAGATCGGAGTCCGCATAGGGTGTGGGCTGACGGCCCGCGAGACCGGTGAGGCAGTCACGTACCCGCACGTGCCCGAGGGGGAGACCGCCGACCGATGAACCAGATCCTGTTCGCCGGGGCCATAGGCCTGTTCCTGACCCTCATCGGCACTCCGCTTCTGATCAAGTTGTTGGCCCGCAAGGGCTACGGGCAGTTCATCCGCGACGACGGCCCCCGCGGCCACCACGGCAAGCGCGGCACCCCCACCATGGGCGGGATCGCCTTCATCCTGGCCACCCTCGTCGCGTACGCCGCGACCAAGGTCGTCACCGGGGAGAGCCCGACGTTTCCCGGGGTGCTGGTGCTGTTCCTGATGGCGGGCATGGGTGCCGTCGGATTCCTCGACGACTACATCAAAATCGTCAAGCGGCGTTCGCTGGGGCTGCGGGCCGGGGCGAAAATGGCCGGCCAGCTGATCGTCGGCGTCATGTTCGCCCTGCTGGCCATCCGGTTCGCGGACGACCGCGGCCAGACACCGGCCTCGCTGAAGCTGTCCTTCGTCACCGACTTCGGCTGGACCATCGGGCCGGTCCTGTTCGTCGTATGGGCCCTGTTCATGATCCTCGCCATGTCGAACGGCGTGAACCTGACCGACGGTCTGGACGGCCTGGCGACCGGCGCGTCGGTCATGGTCTTCGGCGGCTACACCTTCATCGGCCTGTGGCAGTTCCAGAACTCCTGCGCCAACGCCATGGAACTCACCAACCCCGCCTCCTGCATGGAGGTACGCGACCCGCTCGACCTCGCCGTCGTCGCCGCCGCGCTGATGGGCGCCTGCTTCGGATTCCTCTGGTGGAACACCTCACCCGCCAAGATATTCATGGGCGACACCGGCTCCCTCGCCCTCGGCGGCGCCCTCGCGGGCCTGGCCATCTGCTCCCGCACCGAGCTGCTGCTCGCGGTGCTGGGTGGGCTCTTCGTCCTGATCACCCTGTCCGTGGTCATCCAGGTCGGCTCGTTCAAGCTCACCGGCAAGCGCGTCTTCCGCATGGCCCCGCTCCAGCACCACTTCGAACTCAAGGGCTGGTCCGAAGTTCTCGTCGTGGTCCGCTTCTGGACCATCCAGGGCATCTGCGTGATCCTCGGCCTCGGCCTTTTCTACGCGGGCTGGGCAGCGGGCTGAGGCACCGGGCGCGGCAGCGAAAGGGTGGGATGCTCGGTCGGTTACGTGGTTCCAGGGCGGTTCCAGGGCAGTTTCGGCGCCGCCGGCCGGTACACCACCCCGTGTCGTAGCGGGCCCGCCGGGACGGTCGGGTCGTCGAAGTCGGCGGACGGGTCGTGGGTCATGCCGATGTCCACGGCGGCCCGGGCGGCCTCCGTGGCACAGCCGTGTCCCCATGCCGTACGCGCGAGTCGCCAGCCCGCCTCCACGCCGGAGAACGGCAGGTCGTCGTCCCGGGGTCCAGCCCGGTGAATCCGATGAACTCGCCGGTGGCGCGTACCTCCACCGTCCGCCATCCCCGGCCCGCCGGTCGAGGTCGGCCTGGAATCGGGCGACGACTCACAGCCCTCCACTCGCCCCCAACCCGCTCCGCACCGCCCGCAGATGCTCCGTCAGCGGGCCGAGTCCCACGTCGTGACGGCGGTCGTCCACCGTCTCGGGGTTGCGGATCGGGTACGGGAAGAGCGTGGCGGGGTTGATGCGGGTGCCGTAGAACTGCGGCTGGCCCAGTTCGACGGCGCAGTGGTCGGCGATGTAGGCATGGTGCACGGCAGGGCAGCGGCCGTCCGCCACGGCCTCGGCGATCAGATCGCGGCAGGTGAGCTGGAAGCCGAGCTCGGGGGAGTGCAGGAGGATCATGAGGGCCGCGGTGGAGGCGGGCTCACCGACCAGGTCGGCGGTGGGCCAGCCATGGCGGGCGACGATCGCCCGGAGAGCGTCCGCGTTGCCGGCGCGGCACTCGGCGATACGGCCGCGGGCCTGAGTGGTGGGGGCCGACCGCGCCTCCTGGGCCAGCCGCCGCTCGTCCTCGGCCCGGCAAACCAACTCGGCGGCGAGGGCCTGTTCGTGAGGCGCCGCGTGGGATGTGTGTTCCATGGCCGGGGCGTCCTTCACGTCGGCTCCCGGACGGTGAGCGAGAACCACACCTTCTTGCCCACGTCCCCGGGATCCGGCGGATCCGTGCCCCAGTCGTCGGCCAACGCGGCGACGATGGACAGCCCCCGTCCTGACTCGGCGGCCCCGTCCACCGTCCGAGGCAGCGGAAGCGTGGGCGAGGGGTCGGCGAGTGTCACCCGCAGTTCGTGCTCGAGGCATTCGAGGCTGACGGCGATGGTGTCGGTGGGACCGGAGCCCGTGTGCCGGACCGCGTTGGTGAACAACTCGTCCGTGGCGAGCACGACATCGTCGAGGATCGTGGTGAGCCCCCAGAGCGTGAGATGCGCGGCCACCGTGCGCCGCACCCCGGCGGCGCACGAGGGGTGCGCGGGCACCGCCATCTGGAAGAGGCGGGACCGCCTGAGCGAGATCAAGGCAGCACCACCGCGTCCGCGGCTCGGTCACTGACTGCCGTCATCGAGTTCCTCCCAGGTGTGCGGTCCGCCGGTGCTGTTGTCGAAGACAACAGCACCGGACACACGAAACACCAGGTGGTGGAGGGGTTGTGCGGTTGCGGGCGGGTAGTGGCGTGAGCTGTGTGTTCGCCACCATGGTGAACGTCGACGAGAGCCCGCACCGACAGGAGCGGCACGTCCCCGCCGGATGGCCCGGCTGCCACTTCCCGCAGACCTTCCCCCTGCCGGATGGAGCGCTCAACTCGTATGACAGGTACGGCGGTTGGTGTGTGACGGGGCAGAATGGTTATTGCACTCTCAAGTAGCGCGCCTGTACTGTCACCGACGGTTGGATCAAGGACGCGGAGGTTCGCTACTCCCCACCAGCATGCCTGTGATGCGCTGCTCGGCTCCCCCTCCCTCTGGACCCGTCTGCTAGAGAGGCTGGTACACGCATATGGCTCATTCCCTCGTCGATTTACCGACCGCCCACGCCGTACAGGACCCTGGCCGGACTGCCTACTGCTACTTGGTCACAGGGGACAGTGACGAGGAGACCTACGACATCTCGTACGGACGTCTCGCGGAACGGGTACTAGGCCTGGGGCATGGGCGCTTCGCTCTTCGTGCACGATCACATCTCTGAGCCGTCGCATCGAGCCGGCCTGGAGCGCCGTGCGCTGCACGACATCGGCCATCGTTGCCGTGCGCTGCCGCAGAACGCCCTGGATGACGCCGGACGTATCGACACACCGGTGCTGTTGCTCGTCGGCAGCGAGAACGGGCTGTGGCTGGACTCCCAAGCGCTCTTCCACGAATCCTGACCACCCGTCAGCCGCAACTGCACGTGCCGTACACGCAGATCCCGCACTACGGCCATCTCGACACGTTCATCGGCCGGGGCGCCGCCCTCGACGTCTTCGGGCACATCCCGGAGCCCGGCACACCCGGTGGCCTGTGCCGAACCACGTGCAACCGAGCCAACAACGAAAAGGGTTTCAACAGCAGCGCATTGCATCACCCCGAGTTGAAACAACAAGAACCGCTCGATCACCCGGAGAAAAATTGTCCCGCGAGAAGACTGATATCAGCCCCAGCGAGTCGTCACTCGCCCCCATGCACTGCACTCGCGTCAAGGAACCGCTCGGCCCGCCCTTCCTCACCGAGTTGGGCACGGGAACACCGGTGTGGGTGGTCCAGCGCCACGAGGACGTACGTCAGTTGCTGACTGATCCTCGGTTGAACCGAGCCCACCTCTACGCTCCCGGCGCACCCGCGCTCACCCTCTACCCGAACCTGCTGGACAACCCCGCCATCCTGAACAACCTGGACGGCCCGGAGCACCGGCGGCTGCGCCGCACCGTAGGCAGAGCGTTCACACCGCGCGCCCTCGCCCGCTGGCGCCCCTGGATTTCCTCGGTGGTCGACGACCTGATCGACCGGCTCATCGAGAGTGACCGGCCGACAGACCTTGTTGACGGCTTCGTCCGCTCGCTCCCCATCGCGGTGTTCAGCCGTCTGATGGATCTCGACGATCTCGACCGCGAGCGCCTGGCCTACTGGGGTGACCATGCCTTCGCCACCACGGCGTTTGCGCCGCAGGAGGTCCAGAAGGCGATGGAGGACTTCATAAACTTCGGCATCGGCTTGGTGGCCCAGCGACGTGCCGAACCCGGCGAGGATTTGGTCAGCTCGCTCATCCAAGCTGCCGACGAGGACGGCGAGGTGACGGAGCTGCACATCGTCTCTCTCGTCATCCTGCTGGTGATGGCAGGCCATGAGGTCTCGACGACCGTGTTCGGCAATACCATGGTCTATCTGCTCACCGACGGCCGTGATACCTGGCATGAGCTGGGAAAGAACGAGGCTGTGGTCCCGGCTGCGGTCGATCAGCTGTTACGCGGTATCGCGATCAGCGACCGCGACGTACTCCCGGGATTCCTGCGCCGGGCGGTGGAGGACGTGGAGATCGGTGGGGTACTGATCCCGGCGGGGAGCGTGGTCGCGGCCGATACGGTCATGGCCAACCTGGACCCGGAGGTCTATCCGGAGGACTGGCGTGCCGAACCCTTCACTCCGCCGGCCACCCCTCATCTGGCCTTTGGCGCCGGTCCGCACTACTGCCTGGGAGCCTGGCTGGCGAAGATGGAGATGGAGTTGGCCCTGCACCGGCTGCCCAAGCGCCTGCCCGGGTTGAAGCTGGCCGTGGCCCCCGAGGCGATCGACTGGCGGCGGGGCCTGCTCACGCGCAGCCCACAGACCCTCCCGGTCACCTGGTGACGTAGCCGGGAGAGGAGCGCACTTCGGCGCGGATCACCCGCGCCGCGCCGACACCGGGCCGCTGCTGCAACGGCCCGGTGCGGGCCGGGGGAGTGCGCTCAGCACATATGCAGTCCGCCGACACGTTCGATCCGTCGTTGGGGAAAGGGAGATCGGTCATGGCGAGGCAGACCGGCAGCACCACACGGGGGGACGTGCCCGACGGGGGACGCAGCGCCGAGCTGGGCTGGCCCGAGTTGCGTCGCATCCCCCATCCGCCGTACCGGATACCGGTGCTCGGTGACATCCTCGGGGCGAGTCAGCGCACTCCTTTGCTGAGCACCATGAAGTACGCCGGCCTGGGACCGATCTTCCGTTGCAAGGTGTTCCGCAAGGAGTTCGTGTTCGTGTGGGGGGCCGAACTTGCTGCGGACATCGCGGACGAGACACGGTTCGGCAAGCACATAGGGCTGGGGATCGCCAGCCTGCGGGCAGTGGGCGGAGACGCTCTGTTCACAGCGTACGACCACGAACCGAACTGGCGGCTGGCACACGACGTGCTGACGCCCGGGTTCAGCCGGGAGGCCATGGCGGTCTACCACCCGATGATGCTGGACGCCACCGACCGGCTGACCGCTCACTGGGACAGGGAGCTGGCCGCGGGCGGGCCGGTGGATGTGCTCGGGGACATGACCAAGCTGACTCTGGAGATCATCGCGCGCACCGGATTCGGGCATGACTTCGGCTTGTTCGAACTGGACCGTCCTCATCCATTCGTGACTGCGATGATCGGAACACTCACCTACGCCCAGTATCTCAACAGCACTCCGTTCCCGGGGCTGGCAAAGGGTGCCGCACGACGTAACGAGGCCGACATCGCCTACCTCAACCGCACCGTCGACGACATCGTTCGGGCCCGGCGCGACGCCGGCGGCGGGAACGGGGACCTGCTCGACCGGATGCTCGACACGCCCCACCCCGAGACCGGTGAGCGGCTCTCCGCCGAGAACGTGCGCCGGCAGATCCTCACCTTCCTCGCCGCCGGTTACGACACCACCTCAGGTACCCTCTCCTTCGCCCTGCACTACCTGTCCGCCAACCCGGAGATTGCGGCCCGAGCCCGGGAGGAGGTGGACCGGGTCTGGGGGGACACGGCGGTTCCGGCATACGACCAGGTGGCCAAGTTGCGCTATGTGCGCAAGGTGGTGGACGAGACACTGCGACTGTGGCCGACGGCGCCCGTTCTGATGCGGGAGGCCCGGCAGGACACGGCGCTCTGCGGTGAGCATCCGATGCGGCGCGGTGCCTGGGCGCTGCTGCTCACACCATTGCTGCACCGCGACCCCGGGGTTTGGGGCGCAGACGCGGAGCGGTTCGATCCGGGCCGGTTCGACGCGGCGGCCGTGCGCGCGCGTCCCGCGCACACCTACAAGCCGTTCGGTACGGGGGCTCGGGCCTGCATCGCACGCCAGTTCGCGCTCCACGAGGCCATGCTGGTGCTCGGACTGCTGCTGCGCCGCTACGAGCTGCGGCCCGACCCGGGGTACCGGTTGAGCGTCGCCGAGCGGATGACGCTGATTCCGGAGGGGCTGCGGATCCGTCTGGACCGGCGGCAAACGCCCCCTGTCCCCACCCGGACGACCGTGCCGGACGAGGACATGCCAGAATCCCGCTGTCCAGTGCATCCCACGGATGGCTGATGGCCGACGCCCCGGTAGGCGCCCCTCGACCGATCGGCCGCCCCACCCGCATCACCGCCGCCCGTCGGCTGGACCGATTCCTACGCCTACGACGCCGCGGACAAGGCGAAGTTGCCTCACCGGTCCCCGCCGCTCACGCCGCCCCGGTGCCAGGTTGCACAAGGCGTCGAGTTGGATGCCGACGTACTCGAAGCCGTCCGGGGTGGTGAGCAGCCGAAGCGGGCTGGAGCGAGCAGGCGCGATCCGGCCGGTACTCCGCTGCCGACGTCAACATGGCCGGCCGCATCTCCCACAGTGACTTCGCGATTGCCCTGCTCGACGAGATCGACACTCCTCAGAACCATCGCACGCACATCCACAGCCATTGAGCCCAGGCGCCTCGCCCGGCCGCCGTCAGGCGGCCACCCCCAGCACCACCCGTGACCGCCGCTCGAAGTCCTGCACGAGGGGCTCGTGGCGACGGGACGCCAGTCTCCCGCGGAAGTCGCGCAGGGCCTGGATGGACCGCTCGCTGTGCACCCCGCTGAGTGCCTCCAGAGCGTCGGTGGCCGTGGCGACAGCCTCGTCCAGACGGTTCTGCTGCAGATGGGCCGTCGCCAGTACGGACCGGCTGATGGCCTGGCGCCGGCGCCGGTCGGCGTGGGCGCGCACCGACTCGCCCGCGGTGTGCTCGGCCTGCGCGGCAAGGCCCAGGTCGCGGAAGCAGACGGCGGACTCGGCCTGGAGGTAGTGGTGGTCCAGGAAGCGCACCCAGGGCGACTCCTGGGCGGCGTCGCGGCTCGCGTCGAGCTGCTTCTCCGCCGCGCGCAGGGCTTCGGCGGTCTCCCGCGGCCGGCCCAGCGCCGCGTGGCCGCGCGCGGTCATGGCGTGCAGCCGCATCAGGCCGAGCGGACTGCCCGCGTCCTTGGCGGTCGCGACCCCGGCCCGGGCCAGGGCCACACCCTCGTCGGGACGGCCCAGGCTGGTCGCCAGATGGGACAGCCCGGCCAGGATCTGCCCGCCCAGTACACGGTCGCGGCCCTCCGCGCAGAGCCTGAGCGCCTGCGTCATGTACCGCTGGGCCAGGCCGTACTCCCCGGCGTCGTACGAACTCCAGCCCGCCATCGCGGCGAGCCGGGCCGCGGCGGCGAACAGTTCCCGCCGCTGGTTCGCGGGCGTGCCACGCTGTTGCAGCAGGGGGATGACCTGGGCGGTCAAGTACTGCACGATGCTCGTGCGCACCCCGCCGCCGCCGTAGTGGTTGTCCATCTCGTCGAACATGCGGATCATCGCGTGGACCTGCTCCACCGGCCCGGCACCCGACACGGACGTCGGACGGGTGGTGTCGCGCTCTTCCACCAGCCAGAGCAGCCAAGCCCGCTGAGGGTTCGTCAGCGCGCCCGGCACGAACGGCACCGAGCCGAGCAGACTGCGCCGGGAGATGTCGGTGGAACCCAGCTCGGCCAAGGTGTGCAGTGTCTCCGCCACGTTCTCCCCGTACTGCAACGCCCGCCCCGTCACCGGTCGCCCGCGATCGAGGGGGAAGCCCAGATCCGCCGGCGTCAGCGCGCGGCCCAGCCGCTCACCGAGCACGGCCGCGATCAACTCCGGTGTGCTGCCGCGCGGTTGCTGGCCCTGGAGCCAGCGGGTCACCGACGCCTTGTCGTAGTTGGTCTCCAAGCCCTGACAGCGGCCCAGCTCATTGACCCTGAGGGCGAGGGAGGCGTACGAGCAGCCGGCCTCCTTCAGCGCGGCCGCCAGGGGCTTGTTGGGCCCGCCGGTTCCCTTGACCGGGTTCCTCGGTAATCCGTTCGTCACGGCGGCCATCCAGGTGTCGCATCGTGTCGGCGCGTGTCTTGACCCGGTGCCCGCCGTGGCGCCAACTCCTGGGCGGGCCGGAGGAGTTCGAGGGACGCTGCCCGCAATGTGCGGCAGGTCACTCGCTCACTATGGTGGCCGAACAACTCGGCCCGCAACCTGCGTTCTGATAATTTCAAAATGAAGTGCATGGAACTGTCCGTGTCAATGGATCGCGTGGCACACTGCACGCTGTGAATCCCGCCCCGGGAGGTTGCGCGTGAGTGAGACCCGCGTCGGAGGGAGCGCCCCCGCGGCGGCCCACTGTCCTGCGCATGGTTCTCGGCAAACGGCTTCGGCAGCTGCGGGAGCAGGCCGGAGTGTCCTTCGACGAGGCCGCCCGTGCCATCGAGGTCACCGCCCTGACGGTCCGTCGTATGGAGAAGGCCGAGGTCGGCCTCCGTATCCCCTACGTCAAGGAGTTGCTGCGCACCTACGGAGTCTCCGGCAACGAGATCGAGGACTTCCTCTCCCTCGCCCGGGAGGCCAACCAGCCGGGCTGGTGGCACAAGTTCCGCGACGTGCTGCCCGAGTGGTTCAGCGCGTACGTGAGCCTGGAGAGCGAAGCCGCCGTCATCCGCCTCTACGAACCCCAGTACGTCCCCGGCCTGTTGCAGACCCACGACTACGCCGCCGCCCTCATCCGCGTCGGCTTTCCCAACGCGAGCGCCGAGGAGGTCGAGCGGCACGTCACGCTGCGCCTCAGACGCCAGGACCTGCTGGTCAAACCCGAGGCGCCCGCCATCTGGGCCATCCTCGACGAGACCGTGCTGCGCCGGGCGGTCGGCGGCCCCGCCGTGATGCGGGCACAGATCGACCGGCTCGCCGAGGCCACGGAACGACCCAAGGTCAGGATCCAGATCATGCGCTTCGCGGCCGGACCGCACCCCGGCGCGTACGGCCCCTTCCACTACTTCCGCTTCGGCTTCTCCGAACTCCCCGACATCGTCTACACCGAAGGCCTCGCGGGCGCCCAGTACGTCGACCAGCCCGCCGACGTCGTCACCTACCTGGAGGTACTCGACCGGATGTCCGTGCAGGCGGAACCGGTGGCCCGAACCAGGGACATCCTGGCGGAACTACGCAAGGAGTTGTGAACCATGGCACCCAACGGCCCCATCCGCAGCGGCATCCCCGCTCCCGACCTCGGCCCCGAGGGCTGGCACAAGCCCTGGAGCGGCACCAACGGCGGTTCCTGCGTCGAGGCCAAGCGCCTGCCCGACGGCAGCGTCGCCTTCCGCCAGTCCACCGACCCGGACGGCCCCGCCCTCGTCTACTCACGGGAGGAGATGGTGGCGTTCCTGGAGGGCGCGAAGGCCGGCCAGGCGGACTTCCTCATCGCTTGAGGCATCGCACGGATCGCAGGCGTGCGTCTGATGGCTGTGTGGCGGGACGCCTTCGCGGACGTCCGGAGGGTCCCGCCGGATCACTACGCCTTCACAACCTGACAACCCCCGCACGGGCTCCCGCCATCGCCAACCCCCGTACACACTGGGGGAGTTGGAATCAGCCGCGCTCCACGCGAAGGGAGCGGCATGCGTACGCCGCCTCGTGTCCCGGGCCGGGCCGCTCCCGAGGGGCGGGGATGACCCCGCCACCGACACTCACCCCGTACCGCACGCTGATCATCGAGGGGCGCGAAGGGCTCGGCCGGGCCCGCCTGATCGCCGAACTGGCCCACCTGGGCTTCCAGATCCGGCACATGCCGCCCGGCCTCCACCACCTCGACCCGGCCCTGCCCTACCGCGAACTCCTCGCCGGACCGGGCAGGTTGGCCGTCGACAGCGGACTGATCGCGGAACTCGTCTATGGCCCGCTGCGCCGCGGCCGCTCCCGCGTGACCTGGATCCAGGCCCTGGACTTCGCCGAGGCGGTGGCCGAACGCGACGGCGCCATGCTCCACCTGACCTCGAGAGCAGACCGCGCCGCGTACGAGCAGAGCCCGGAGCAGGGGTGTGGGCAGGGCACGGAGGCCATGGAGGCCGCCCTCGCCTACGCCCGGGCGTTCCACACCCTCGCCCAGCATGTGCCGGTCGTGACCATCGGCGTCGGCGAGCCGGGCCGACCCATCCGTGCCCCGGCCTCTCGTCAGCCGCAACCATGGCGAAAAACAGGGCAGTTGACGGTAGGTTAGCGAAGACGACGCGATGTGAGGCAGGAGAGTTCCCATGGCAGACGGCCACCCCACTCCCGACCAGGAAGCCCTGTCGAAGATCGACACCACGGTGCCGCACTCGGCCCGTATCTGGAACTACTGGATGGGCGGCAAGGACAACTACGAGGTCGACCGCGTCGCCGGCGACGCCTACCGGGAGATCGCCCCCAACATCGAGACGATGGCCCGCGCCTCCCGCGTCTACCTCATCCGCACGGTCACCTTCGTGGCCCGTGAGCTCGGCATCCGCCAGTTCCTGGACATCGGCACCGGCCTGCCGACGTACGACAACACCCACCAGGTCGCCCAGAAGGTCGCCCCCGAGTCCCGCATCGTCTACGTCGACAACGACCCCTTGGTCCTGCGCCACGCCCAGGCCCTGCTCACCAGCACCCCCGAAGGCACCACCGACTACGTCGACGCCGACCTGCACGACCCCGAGGCCATCCTCGAAGCGGCCGGCAAGATCCTCGACTTCGACAAGCCGGTGGCCCTCATGCTGATGGGCATCCTCGGCCACATCCAGGACTACGAGGAGGCGAAGGACATCGTCCGCCGCCTCCAGGCGGCACTGCCCTCGGGCAGCTACTTCGTGCACTACGACAGCACTGACACCGACGCCGAACTCAAGCGCGCCCAAGAGGGCTACGACGACACCGGCGCCGTCCCGTACGTACTGCGCAGCCCCCGCCAGATCGCCGCGTACTACGAGGGACTGGAACTCCTGGAGCCCGGCATCGTCTCCTGCCCCCTGTGGCGACCCGAGCCGGGGACGACTCCGGAGCCGACGGACGTGTACGGCGGAGTGGCCTTCAAGCCGTAGCGCACCGGTCGACGGCCTGATCAGCCGGGTTCTCCGGAGACCGGACCTCACCAGGGCAGGAACACATGGATGTCCTTGCCCTGGTCGTGCGGCACCACGCTCACCTCGTCGCAGAGGGTCTGGATCAGGTACCAGCCGATGCCGCCGCCCCCCTTGCCGGCGTGGAAGGGCCGCGGCGTCGGCGAGGTGGTGCTGGTGTCCCGCAGCATCGCGTGCACACCGTCATGGGTGCGCCGCATGGTCAGTCCGAAGGGACCGGGGGCGTACTGCACCGCGTTCGCGGCCAGCTCGGTCACCACCAGCAGGATGTCGTCCCAGTGCTCCAGGGCCGCCGGTGGCGAGGTGCGTGCGAGCGCGTTCAGGAACTCCTCGGCGACCGTGCGGGCGCTCGTCACGTCGCCGAGTTCTCCCTCGAAGTCGGCGTGCCGGCTCCGGATCTCCTCGGCAGGTGCCCTCTCGTCCCTGTGCGGTTCTCTCGCCATCTCGTCTTTCCGCTCAGCGCTCCGAGGCGGACGCGATGTCGCGTACTCCTCCGACGCTCGTGTATCCCAGGAAAGGAGTGGCTACGCGTTCGAAAGACCGGGGAACTGTGTGGTCCCGAGGGAAGGGAAGGAGACTTCCGGTGGATGTGGGCCGGACTCCACACCTCAGGCCTGCGTATGCCGTACGCACGCGACGACCACCTCGCGCAGGCTTCCCGTCCGTTCCATCACCTCCCGCTGCACCCGCGCACCGTTGCCGCGCCGCATGAGCGCGGCGACGGCCTCGTGGGCCCGGTCGAGGTCACCGTTGTCGTCGAGCGCGTCCCCGATGTGGTCGAGCAGGGCGCGGATCACGTCGACGGCGGGCCTGGGCCGCATCGTCGGGGGATCCAGGAGGTTCTCCGAGAGGCCGGACCGGGCAGCTCGCCACGTTGCCAGCCGGAGCAGTCCCGCGGTGTGCCCGAACGGCTCCCGGCCCGCCTGCCACTCCCGTGCCGCCGTGTCGACGAGGCCCCGGGCGATGGCCGCGACCAGGACTGCGGTGTCGGGGTGCAGACACACGTCCGCGACCCGGATCTCGACGGTCGGATACCGCTGGGACAGCCGCGCGTCGAAGTACACCATGCCCTTGTCGAGCACGACCTCCGTGGCCATCAGGTCCGCGACGCACTGGTGGTACCGCTCGGCCGAGCCGAAGATCTCCGCGGGGCCCGCCATCGGCCACAGATCCCACACCTGGCTGCGGTAACTGGCGTACTGGGTGTCCAGGCCCTGCCAGAACGGCGAATTCGCACTCAGCGCCGTCAGGACGGACAGCCACGGCCGGATACGGTCCAGGACGGCGACACCCTCGTCCTCGGACTCCACGGAAACATGGACATGGCAACCGCAGACGAGCCGTACCTGGGTGGCCAGGCCGAACTCCCGCGCCATCCAGAGATACCTGCTGTTCATGGTGATCGTCGGTTTCACGGGCAGCGGCGACGTGGCCAGGGCCACCACCGCCCCGCCGAGCCCCTCCGCATGGCGCGCCGCGTCCTTGCGGCAGCGGATGATCTCGGCCCCCAGGTCCGCCATCTTCGACTGCGGGTGCGTGGCGAACTCGACCTGCTCGTCGTGGAGCTCCTTCTCGAACACGTCCTGTCCCGCGCCCTCCTGCGCAGCGCGCGCGAGCACCGCCGTGGCCCGCGCCTGGGGCTCGCCGGTCTCGGGATCGACCAGGAGGAGTTCCTCTTCCACTCCGACCGTACGCACGTCATGTGGCCCTTCTGCGCTAGGTGGTGAAAGCCGTGTTCCCTCGGACGACGCCGGGACACCTCGCCGTATGCCGAGGTCGCCGTGTACGCGGCGACGGTACGGGTACCCGTTCGGCGCCCCGGGAGCCGTGCCGGGCAGACACGGCCCTCTGCCCCCACCATGGAGGAGATGAACGTGACCAGCACCACGGAGACCGGCCACGTGACCGGCACCCCCGACAAGGACTACGACCTGATCTGGTACGTCGAGGCCTGCCTGGAGAACACACTGCGTCTTGAGACCTACATCCAGGACGCGGAGCGGGCGAAGGACACCGAAGTGGTGGAACTGTTCCGCAAGGCCCAGGCAGACAGCCGCAAGGGCGCCGAGCTGGGCAAAGAACTCCTGAGCCGACGCCTGAGCCGTTGAGGCCCCGCCCCGGGACGGATCCGGGTCCGGGCGAGGCCACGGCCACACCCGGACCCTTCACGGACGCGAACATGGGGGACACTCCCTTCTCCAGGCGGCCAGGAAGAGAGCGGTCCCGGCGCTTGGAAGGGACCACAGGAACGCAACGCGTACCCCGCTTCCTCTGCCCAGCGTCATTGTGGGCACGGCCGGCGCCGTCGCGCGAACCGGCGGATTCGAATTCGGCACCGGCTCCTTCCGAATGCGGTGAACCGTGTCACTGTACGGAACGTACTCCTCACTGATCCCGGCGTGATCGCGACTGTCCGGCTCGGGCGCCCGAGCCGGGACCGCGATCGGCCGCACCGGTGGTACCGAACAGGGAGGAGACCGGTCTCATGGATGGTGCTCCCGTGGCTGAAGCCCTTCTGCACGGAGTAGAGCGCTCCATGTCCGGAGAGGAATTCGTCTCCGGGCGGGCCGAGCGGGGAAACGCGGAAGGACGGGGCACGGCGCCCCTGGTCGAGGAAGTGCTGGCGCTGCACGGCAAAGCCCTTCTGGACTACGCGGCGTTATGCACCGGACCGCTGCCAGAAGCGGCGGAGCTGCTCGCCGGTCAGGCCTTCCGGAACACGTACGGTGACATGGCCTCGCATGCCGGCGCGGACTCCCCCTGGCGGCCCAGGCTGCTCGCGGCGGTCCTCGACGCCGCCCGGGAATGGAGCACCGACGACAGGCGCTCGTCCCTCCACCCGGACCTGCGGGACGACGAAACCCGTGCCAAGCGCCGGGCGGCGTACGACACCGACCGCGGTGGCAGGGGCCACAGGGGTCTGCTCCTGTACGCCTTCCGGAATCTGCCGGACCGTACCCAGGCACTGCTGTGGCACACCGAGGTCGAGGTGGAGGACATCGAGGCGGTGGCGGCCCTGCTCGACGCCGATCCCTCGCTGCTGAACCCCGAGCGCGCCCGCACCCTCCTGCGCGACAAGTGTGTGCAGGCCCACCTCGACCTCGCCCCCGACGAGCACTGCCGCCGCCACAACCGGCTCATCGACATCCACGCCCGCCCCGGCACCGGTGAGACGATGACGGAGGTGCTCGAGCACCTGGACGGCTGCGCCTACTGCGGGGCGGCGGCCGACCAACTGGACCAGTCACCGGACCGGCTCCCCGCCCTGCTCGCCGAGGCCGTCCTGGGATTCCGGGCGGCGGACTACCTCGCGACCCGGCCCGCCCGACTGTCGATCACGCCGGCGCGCATGGGCTCGGCGCCCGTCCCGGACCCTGCGTGGGCCGAGGCCCAGCCGCCCGTCGCCGGTGACCCCACGGCGCGGCCGCGCCGCCGATGGCCGCTGCTCGTCGCCATGGGGGTGGTGCTGTGCGGAGTGATCGCGGCCGCCCCCGTGGCTCTCAGCGGAGCCGAGGACGACCGCGAGGGCGCGGGCGGCCCGGCGCCCGGCCCCACCACCGGAAGCCCCGCCGACTCCGCCCCCGGCTCGTCCACCGCCGACCCCCCGCCCGCCGCCTCCACACCGCCCAGCGCCTCCTCGGTGCCCGGCACGGGTGAGGCCCTGGTCACGCGCCTGCGCAACACGAGGACCGGACTGTGCCTCGATGTGGCCGTTACGGAGCAGGTGGTGGGCGCGCTCGCGGTGACGGCGGAGTGCGGGGAGTCGGCGACCCAGGTGTGGTTGCTGGGGGACGACGGACGCATGTGGAACCAGGCGGCCCCCGGGCTCTGTCTGAACGCCCAGCCGGCCGGCAGCCTCGCCCTGCGGCCGTGTGCCGCCCAGGAGGACTCGGCCGACGAGGAGTCCGGTGACACCCGGTACAACCTGGCGGCCGACGGCCTCCTCACCGTCGCGCCCGAACCCGACTTGGCCGTGACGCCCATTCGCCGCACCTTGGGGGCGATCATCCTGCTGAAGCCCGTCCCGCAGGACAGGATCCGCCGGTCGCAACGCTGGCTCACCGACGAGACATCCGCCGACGCGACCCAGCCGTCGCAGACCGTCCGGGACAGCGCGGCCACCGGATGAGCCTCAAGAGCCGGCGGTGATGTCGGCGGCGGTCTCCCGCATGGTGGTGCCGGTGCTGCAGGATGCTGTGATGACATCGGCTCCCGCAGTGCGCCCGTACCGCCGCGAGGACCTGGTGGCCCTCCAGGACATCTGTATCCGCACCGCCCACAACGGCGGGGACAGCCGCCCTGTCTACACGGACCCCGACATCTTCCCGGCGACGTTCGCGACTCCCTACGCCCACCTGGAACCGGAACTGGCCTTCGTGCTGGACGACGGCGAGGGCCAGGCCGTCGGCTACGTCCTCGGCACCGCGAACACCACGGAGTTCGTGGAGAACTACCGCAAGAAATGGCTCCCCATGGTGACGGACCGCTTCCCGGAGCCCAGCGGTCCACCGAGCACGCCCGACGAGACGATCATCGAACTCCTGCACCACCCTGAGCGCATGATCGTCGCGGAACTCGCCTCGTACCCCGCCCACTTGCACATCGACCTGCTCCCCGCCTGGCAGGGCAAGGGCCACGGCCGCGTGCTGATGCGCACATTCCTCCAGGCCCTGCAGGACACGGCGGTGCCGTCCGTCCACCTGAGCATGGTGAGCACCAACACGCCCGCCCGAGCCTTCTACGCCCGCCTGGGCTTCCATCAAATCGAGGTCCCGGACCCCGGACCGGTGACCTACCTCGGCCGCACGACGGGACAACTGGACGCCCTCTGACCAGACGCACCAACTTCCGTGCGCCCGGTGACTCGCGGCCCGACGCGAGGTCCTCGACCGTGACCGCGGTGGATTATTCGGCGCACGGGGGGAAGTGGCGTTGGTAGCATGAATGGTATGGCACGAGGTATCTGGTCGCAGAAGGTTCGATCCGCCCGCTGACGGCGGCGCCTTCTCCCTGTTGAATCCGCGCTCGCCGTCCCGGTTCCCGCCGGGCGGCCTCTTGTCGCTGCCCGGCTCCACTGCGAGCTGCGGAGCATCTGTTGAACCCCACTCCGACTCCCGGAGCCATGTCCCTGCCCGTCGAGGCGGGCGGGAGTGCACACGTCCGCGCCGAGGGCCTCACCGTCACCCGAGGGTCCCGGCGTGTCCTGACCGACGTCTCGGTCACCGTTTCCGCCCGGTCGCGGGTCGCCGTCGTAGGCGAGAACGGCCGCGGCAAGACGACGCTGCTGCACGTCCTCGCCGGACTGATCACGCCCGACGACGGCACCGTCCACCGGGCCGGCACGATCGGCCTGGCCCGTCAGGAACTGTCCG
Source organism: Streptomyces capitiformicae (assembly GCF_002214185.1). Classification (NCBI taxonomy): domain Bacteria; kingdom Bacillati; phylum Actinomycetota; class Actinomycetes; order Kitasatosporales; family Streptomycetaceae; genus Streptomyces; species Streptomyces capitiformicae. The sequence goes on from NZ_CP022161.1 coordinate 4,905,021, forward strand.
CGCGGGACGGCGAGACCGTCGGCACCCTGACGTCCGAGGCGCTGGCCGCGTCACCGGCGGCCCTTGCCGCGCTGGACGAGGCGACCCTCGCCATGGCCGGGGGCGACCCCGCCGCCGGCGACCGCTACGCCACCGCGCTAGACTCCGCCACCCGGCTCGACGCGTGGGATGCCGAACGCCGCGTCGACGTCGCCATCGAAGCCCTCGGCGCCTGCACCGACCGCGACCGTCCCTTGTCGACGCTGTCGGTCGGGCAGCGCTACCGGGTCCGGTTGGCCTGCCTGCTCGGTGCGCGGCACGACGTGCTGCTGCTCGACGAGCCGACCAACCACCTCGACGCCGACGGACTGGACTTCCTGACCCGCAGGCTGCGCGAGCACGACGGCGGCCTCGCCGTCGTCAGCCACGACCGGGCACTGCTGCGCGACGTCGCGGACCGATACCTCGATCTCGACCCGACCCGCGACGACAAGCCCCGCCTGTACGCCGGTGGCTACGACGCCTGGCAGGACGCCCGGCGGCGTGAGCATGAGCGCTGGGAACAGGAACACGAGGAGCAGCAGGCCGAGCACCGGCGGCTGCACGACGCGGTGTCGAAGGCCCGCGACCGGCTCTCCACCGGCTGGCGGCCGGAGAAAGGGACGGGCAAGCACCAGCGCCAGTCCCGCGCACCGGGCGTCGTACAGGCACTGAAGCGGCAGCAGGACGCCCTGGAGGCGCACCGGATCGACGTACCGGAGCCGCCGCCCGCGTTGTGGTGGCCGGACCTGGGTGTCCGGCCGGGTGCGCCGCAGCTACGGATGCACGGCGTCGCCGTCGACGGGCGGCTGGCGGGCCCGGTCGCCCTCACCCTCGACGGCGGCGACCGGCTGCTCGTCACCGGACCGAACGGTGCCGGGAAGTCCACGCTGCTCGCGGTGCTGGCGGGTGCGCTGGAGCCCACGGAGGGGTACGTCCGGACGGCGCAGGGAGCACGGATCGTCCGGGTCACCCAGGAGACCGTCGAACAGGACCCCGGGCTCACCGCCCTCGAGGTGCACGACCGCCACGTGGGACGGCTGGTGGCCCGCGGCGCACTCCGCGACGCCGACGCCGTTCCTCTCGGGGCGCTCGGTCTGCTGGACTCCGACGCGATGCGCACGCCGGTAGGACGGATGTCGCAGGGGCAGCAACGGCGCCTCGACCTGGCGCTGGCACTGGCCGCGCGGCCCGCGCTGATCCTGCTCGACGAGCCGACCAACCACCTGTCATCGACCCTTGCCGACGAACTGACCGCTGCGATCCGCGACACGAGCGCCGCGGTCGTCGTCGCGACGCACGACCGGCAACTGGTGCGGGAGCTCACGGACTGGCCGCGTCTGGAGGTGGGGGAACCTTCGGCACCGGATGTCCCGTCCGGCCCGCCCCGTTAAGCAGCCGACCCCCGTCAGTCGGTCCTTTCGACGTACGACGCCAGGTTGGCCAAGGAGGAGGCGATGCCGGCCTCGTGTGCCGCTCGGTCGATGCCGGGCGGCACGCCCGTGGCGGTGACCGTCACCTCGGTCCCGTCACCGGCGGCGGCGAAGTGCCAGGTCATGGTCATGGTGCCCGCGTACGAGGGGTCGTCGGCCTCGAACACCGCCCGCTGCACCACGCGCTCCACCGGCACCAGGTCGGCGAACCCGACCTCGACGACGTCCGTCGCGTCGGACGTCTTGCCGGGGCTCCCGGTGGCGTCGAGGTAGGTGAGGACCATCCGGAAGCCGCCACCGGGCCGAGGATCCCACCGCTCGATCCGCCCACGCATGCCGTCCGGCGGCAACCAGGCCTCGAGGGACTCCCGGACGAGGAGGGCACCGTAGACAGCCGCCGGTGGTGCCGCGATCACCCTGCTGACGCGATCGGTCCTGTCCATGGCCCGACCCTAAGGCCTGTCCGCGGCTGATTCGACGGCAACCTGGCGGTGCGCGGCGGCAACCACTTACCGCACCGGCCCCGCGTACCGCGTACTCGCAGGCGTTCGCAAGCACTGGCAAGGAGAGCCCGCACACTTCGTACCCGCAGGGAGAGCTGTATGAGCCGTACGAAGCACACCCACCGCAGGGCATCGGACAGGAAACCCGCCGGCTTCGGCCGCAAGGCCGTCATGACGCTGTCGGCGGCCGCACTGCTGGCGCTGGTCCCGTCCACAGCGTCGGCCTAACCCCAACCCCGGCACGGTCACCGGCGCCACGGTGGTCCACGACCCCACAATGATCCGCACATCGGCGGGCAAGTACGTGCTGTACGCGACCGGCGGCGGCCTCGTCGAGCGGTCCTCCACCAACCGGATCGCGTTCACCTCCGGCCGCGACGCGTTCACCACCAAGCCGAGCTGGTGGTCGTCGTACGCGACGGAGGCATGGGCATCCGACATCTCATACCACGGTGGCAAGTACCTGATGTACTACGCGGTTTCCACGTTCGGCTCCAACAAGTCGGCCATCGGCCTGGCCGGTTCGACGACGGGCGAGCCGGACTCCTGGTCCGACTAGGGCATCGTGTACACCTCCACCACCTCCAGCGACTACAACGCCATCGACCCGAACCTCTTCGTGGACGGCAACGGCAAGTGGTGGCTGTCCTTCGGCAGTTGGTGGACCGGGATCAAGATGATCTAGATCAACTCGTCGACAGGCAAACAGCTGTCCACCAACACCACGCGGTACTCGCTCGCCGCACGGCCCACCGGCACCAAGGCCGTCGAAGCGCCGTACATCGTCAAGCGGAGCGGCTACTGAACGACTCGGACGGTGACCTGATCGTCTACCACTACTACGACGGCAATGCGGGCGGCACCCCCGAACTGGGCATCAACCTCCTGAACTGGAGCACCGGACGGCCCGTCGCCCACTGACCCGCAACGGCAGCCGAAACACCCCCTAGGGTTCGGCCGTATGACCGACCGCGTTCTGGAGCTGCTGCGCGCCCACCCTGATCTGGCCGCGCTGGCCGCGTTTCCGTTCGGCTTCGATGTGAGCCGGGCGTACCACGTGGAAGAGGTGCGTCTGGCGTCCGGCGCGGCTCTGGAACCGATCGCCGGTGACGACACCGGCGGTACCTACTTCCTGTGCGGGGGAACGGCCGTGCTCCACGCATCCTCCGCGGGCGACGCGGTGCTGATCGCGGACAGCGTGGGCGAGGCGCTCCAGATACTCGTCCGGCTGCCGGAGCGGTGCGGACACGGCCCCGCCGAACTGGACGCGCGGCGAGCGGCGTTGCTCAGCGCCCTGGGGCTGCCGGACCGGCCGCTGGCCGAACTCGTCGCCATGGGGGAGTCGGCCGCCCGTCGCACGGAGCCGGACCACGTCCTGCTCCACTCCCGCGACCTGCGCGCGTACCGGCTGGACGAGTCCTGCCGGCGGCCCTTGTACGACGTCGTCCTCGGCCCGGGACGCGAGGCACTGGAGCGGATGCGCTCCGGCGATCGCGGCGCGTGGGAGGAGGCGACTGCCGATCCGGTCCTGCGGGCGGGCGTGTTGCGGGCGGCGCAGTACGACCGCCGGTACCAGGACCTGCCGTTGCTGCGTTTTCTGCTGGAGCACGAGAACAGCGCGCGGACCGAGTGGTTCGAGGAACGGCGGCTGGCCGCGGTGCTGGTGGCGTCGTACGGTCGGCAGGCGGACGTTCCGCTGCTGCGGTCGGCCACCACCGGGCAGGTCACCGACCGCGCCGGAGCCGTGGAGTGGGCCCGCGCCGAGGAGGCGAAGCGGTACGGGCGGGACGTGGCGGCGGAGAGCGAGTTCACCTGGATCGAGCTGGCTCACCGGCAGGGTCGTGTCGAGCACGCCCGGGTGGCGCTCATCCGCATGCTGGACGACACGGGTCCGTTCGCCGACCGGCTCCGGGAGCTGAGCGGCGCGCTGGAGCGCATCGGCGACCACGCACAGGCGGCCCGCGCCCAGTTCGGCCTTCTCTCCCTTCAGGACACGGCATGGGACCGGGCCTCGGCGGCGTACGTCCTCGCCCGACTGGAGCGCCGAAAGGGCGACCTCGCGGCAGCCGGGCGCGCGCTGGTGCGGGCACGGGCAGCGGTCGGCGCCGATGGCACCACCAGGCTTGATGCCGGGCCGGACGACCCCGTGCGCCAGTGGCACCGCCGAGGGCTCGGCCGCCTGATCACGGAGCAGCACCTGGAGTTGACCCTCGCCGCGGTCGAGGCGGGGGACACGGAACTCGCCCGCACGACGATGGCGCACAGCAGGCGCCTGCTGGACACGATCGGCAAGGAGTCGGCGAAGGCACTCAGCGGGCTGTCCACCCGGGCGAAATGGGCGGTGGCCGGCCTCCGCCGGAGGGACGCCCCGGGACCGGTCCCGTGAGTCGGATCGCATGCTTCGGCCATGGCCCCCTCACTTCGCCGTGTCGCAGTGACCATGGGCGCACTTGCCGCGCTCGTGGGATGCTCCACGTCCTCGGGTTCGGAAGATCCGTCCGTCCCCCCGTCCCCGACCGGCGGGTCGACGGCGGTGTCCCCGCCGAGTTCACGACCTCCCACGGTTTCGGCCACGCCATCGCCGCCCCCCACTCCCACCTCTTCCACCTCGCCCTCTTCCACCTCCCCGGCCGACGGGACACGGCTGTCGGCGTGCGCCGACGGGCAGTGCGAGGTCGGTGTGAGGGCGGGCGACGAGGTCCCGGTTCCGGAGGAGCCTTTCGGCGCTCCCGTCATGAACGTGACGAAGATCGACAACGGCGAGGTGACTCTCGAGTGGCGGCGTGGCGACGGGTCACGCACCAGCATCACCCTGCTGTCGCCGGACGGCGGGCTGCAACTCGACGGGTACGACCTGACCGTCACCGTGCAGGGGAAGCGGGCGGTGCTCCGGATCACCAAGTCGGATACGTCCGCACGGTGACTTACGCCGGCTTCAAAGCCGAACAGCCTTACAGCAGCACACCTTTACAGGGAGGAAACCCCATGCCAGGCACTCGTACCTGCGTGCTGGTGGGCATCACCGCGGCTGTTTCGACCGCCGCGCTCGCGCTGCCCGCCCAGGCCGGCACCCCGGCCCCGCACGAGCGGGCGGCCGCCCGGTGCGCGTACCCGTCCGAGGTCCTGGACCTGTCCAACTGGAAGCTGACCCTGCCCACGGGCGACGACGAGGACCCCACCGAGATCCGGCAGCCGAAGCTGGCGACCTTCTCCGCCGGTCCCTGGTTCAAGGTCAACGCCGCCTGTGACGCGGTCCGGTTCCGGGCCGCCGTCAACGGCGTGACGACGGGAGGTTCCAGCTATCCGCGGGCCGAGCTGCGGGAGATGACCGAGGACGGCAGCGACGAAGCCGCCTGGTCCACGACGGACGGCACCCACACCCTCGTCGTCACCGAGGCGTTCACGGCACTGCCCAAGAAGAAGCCGCATCTGGTCGGCGCGCAGGTCCACGGTGGGGACGACGACGTCACGGTCTTCCGCCTCGAAGGCAGCAGCCTCTACATCACCGACGGCGACGACCGCCACCACCACCTCGTCACCGACGACTACGAACTGGGTACCGAGTTCGAGGCCAGGTTCGTCGCGGAGGACGGCGAGATCGACGTGTACTACAACGGGGACCTGCAGACCACGATCTCCCACGACGGCGACACCAACTACTTCAAGGCGGGGGCCTACACACAGGCCAACTGCGACAACTCCGATCCGTGCAGCGGCAAGAACTACGGCGAGGTCCGCATCTCCGGTCTCCAGGTCACCCACTCCTGACGGGGACAAGGCCGTGCTCCCCACCGCTCACGGTGGGGAGCACGGACCGCGTTACGGCACTCCTCGGCGGCTACCGGGGCGCGACAGCCTCCTCCTTGGTGCCGTTACGGCGGATCCGCTCCCGGACCAACGAGATCGCGATCACCAGCGCGGCGACGAGCACCGAGAGCAGTACCTGACTCCGGCCGCCGCCCTCCTTGCCGTCGGTGAGCATGTAGAGGAGCACGAAGGAGATCATCGCGATCGTCGCCCACGTCAGATAAGGGAACAGCCACATCCGTACGACGAGCTTCTCGGGGCTCTCACGCAGGATGATCCCTCGCATCTTCAGCTGCGAGAAGCAGATGACCAGCCACACGAAGAGCGCGACCGCGCCCGAGGAGTTCAACAGGAACTGGAAGACCGTGTCCGGCCACAGGTAGTTGAAGGCGACCGCCACGAAGCCGAAGACCACGGAGGCCAGGATCGCGGTCTGCGGCACACCCCGGCTGTTCGTCCGCACGAAGGACTGCGGGGCGTCGCCGCGCTGGCCGAGGGAGAAGGCCATCCGGGAGGCGGTGTAGAGGCCGGAGTTGAGACAGGACAGCACGGCGGTCAGCACGATGAAGTTCATGATCTGGCCGGCGTGCGGGATGCCGATCGAGTCGAGGGCGGCGACGTACGAGCCCTTCTCCTCGATCGAGGGGTCGTTCCACGGCAGCAGGGCGACCACGACGAGGATCGAGCCGACGTAGAAGACACCGACCCGCCAGATCACGCTCCGGGTGGCCTTGGCGACCGCGCGCTGCGCGTCAGGGGACTCACCGGCGGCGAGGGTGACGATCTCACTGCCCATGAAGGAGAAGACGACCAGCAGGATGCCGGTGAGGATCGCGCCGGGCCCGTTCGGCAGGAAGCCGTTGTGTTCGGTGAGATTCGCGAAACCCGTCGCGGCGTTGTCGGAGCCGGGCAGTACACCGAAGATGGCCAGGCCGCCGATGAGGATGAAGCCACTGATGGCGACGACCTTGATGCCGGCGAACCAGAACTCGAACTCGCCGAAGGAGCCCACCGAGGCCAGGTTGGTGGCGGTGAGGACCACCATCACGATCAGTGCCCAGGCCCACTGCGGTACGGCCGGCACCCAGCTCTCCAGGATCACGGCACCCGCGGTCGCCTCCACGGCCAGCACGACGACCCAGAAGAACCAGTACAACCAGCCGATCGAGAAGCCGGCCCAGCGACCGAGCGCCCGGTCCGCGTAGGCGGAGAAGGAGCCGGAACTCGGATTCGCCGCCGCCATCTCGCCCAGCATGCGCATGACGAAGACGACCAGGGCGCCGACCAGCACGTACGACACCAGGATGCCGGGACCGGCGGCGGCGATACCGGAGGCGGAGCCCACGAAGAGTCCGGCGCCGATCACTCCGCCGATGGCGATCATCGACAGATGGCGGTTCTTGAGACCGGCCCGCAGACCTGCCTGCTGCTCCGGAGGCCGACCACCCGTGGGCGGAGCGGTGTCAGGGGCCAGGGAATCAGGGGGACGAGTAGTCATGTCGACATCCATTGCGTGGTTGGGAGGGCCATGGGGGAGTGGCTGCCCGCCTCGACGGATCGACCGAGGGATCGCCGGATGGCTTCTTCGGTGGGGGACGAGCCGGCCGGGCGCAAAGCGGGGCAGGGGCGGTCACGGTCCTGACGATTCCCGAAAGCGATCACGGCATCGATCACGGCCTGAGCGGTGTTCGGATGCCGTGACGTGGTCGTCACCGCATGTCCGTGCTTCGCTCGTCTCCTTGTGGGAGGTGGACCGCATCCCGGGCCGCATCACCTACGGAAATGGATTTGCGCAAGCGTATGAGGCGTCAGCGGGCGAGGTGTTTGTTCCCGAGGACAAAGTCGCGCCCGATGGCTGTCCGATCGGCCAATGCGGTGCCGGGTTCAGACGGTGGGCGGCAGCCGCAGCTGGAGCATGGCCAGCAGACGCTGGTCGGGGCGGCTCAGATCGAGACCGGTCAGCTCCTCGGCCCGGCGGATGCGGTAGCGCAGGGTGTTGGGGTGCACGTGCAGCTGGGCGGCGGCCGCCCGGACGTCACCGAAGGAATTCAGGTACGCCAGCAGGGACTCGGCGAGTCGGCCCTGGTGCCGGTCGTCGTGCGCGACAAGGGCGGTCAGCCGGTGATCCCGTATCTCGGGATGGGCGGAGAGCAGGGTCAGCACTTCGCTGACCACCACCTCCGCCTGGATGTCCTCCAGCGTGGCGACCGCGACGGACACGTCGGCTCCCACCATGGCGTCGAGGATGCGGTCGGCCTCCCGGCGCGACTCGGTGGCGTCCCCCAGCCCGGGCACCACACAGCCGATCGAGCCGCGCAGCGGCAGGCCGAGGTGGCGGTGTGCGGCGTCGGTGATCTCCTGGCCCCAGCCCCGCAGTATGTCCGTGTCGATGCTGCGGGGCAGCTGGGGCAGGAGGACGTAGATACGGGGATCGAGCTGGGTGACCAGCGCGCTGCGGTGCCGGGCGGCGATGTGCACGGAGATCAGGTTGGTGGCCTCGGTGTGGGTCAGCTCCGGTGCGGCGCCGGCGGGACTGCTCTCCGGCGCGGCGACGACCTGCGCAGTCCCGTACGAGAAGCCCAGGACGGCGGCCGGGCGGGTGGCGTCGAATCCCAGGTGGGTGGCGAGCGGCTGCGGCCCGGTGCTCCCCTCCAGAAGTCCGGCCAGCAGGGTCCGGGTGAGCGTCAGGTCCTCGGTGAGCTCCCGGCGGCGGCGTACCAGGTGGTGCGCGGCCACCCGGGCGGCGCCGAGCAGTGCCTGCTCGGAGTGTTCGGACAACGGCGTCGAACCCTCCTGCACCCAGATCGTTCCCAGCTGCCGCTCCCCGGACCGGATGGCCACCGCGAGCCGGCGGCGGATCCCCAGCTCCGGGTGGCTGTCGATGCCGATCACCTGGTCGCTGGAGTGCAGGTGCTGGAACACCCCCCACTCGCGCAGCTTCGCCAGATACGCCTCCGGTCCCTGCCAGCCGAGGATGGAGCGCCGCCGCAGATCGTCGATCTCGTCGGAGTCGGTGGACCGGGAGTAGGCCAGCACCCGGTTCGCGGCGTCCTCGATGCTGACGATGCCGCTGGTCAGGACGGCGGTGGTCTGGGCGAGCGAGAACAGGTCGCCCTCCTGGGCACCCTCGCCGGGAGGGCCCGGAGGCGCGTCGTCGAGGGCGGCGCGGGCCAGCGCGGTCACTTGTTCCCAACGCGCCTCACCGCGCAACGACAGCAGAGCCACCCCGGCCTCGGCGGCGGTCTCACTGAGCGCCGTGGCCTGGCCGGGACCGTCGAGTTTGACCACGACGGCGGCAGCTCCGTCACGGGCGGCGGCCCGCAGCGCGGGAAAGGCGGCTCGGCCACGGGCACCGATGACGAGGACCAACTCGCCCGGCTCGGCAGTCGGCGGATCCTCGGGATCCAGCAGGGCAACGCCCCGGATCTCGACGTCCAGCCCGGCGGGAGCGGCCTGCACCTCCACCAGCGAGTCACCAAGCGCCATCAGCAACTGGCGCAGGCTGATGCCCGCTGTGGCCGGAGACACCGCGGCCGGATCCATGAATGCCGCCTCTGCTGGGAACCACGCCGGACCCTGATGCTAACCGTCCGGGCGACGGCGGCCGTACCGGGCAGGGCGGCCGATCCATCGCGGTCACGTCACAGGCGGATGACGACCAGGGCCGTGTCGTCGGTGTTGCCGGCGGGTGGAAGGAGGTCGGCCAGGAGGGCGTCGGCCAGGATCTCGGGGTCGGCGTGCCGGTGGCGGGTGAGGGACTCGGTGAGGCGGGCCAGGCCGGTGTCGATGTCCTCGGTGCGGCGTTCGATCAGCCCGTCGGTGTACATGACCAGGGTGGCGCCCTCGGTGAAGGGCGTCTGGGCCTGAGGGCGGGGGAGATGTTCGGGGCGGGCGGAGAGAGGCGGGTCGGTGGCCTGGTCGAGGAAGGCCGCCGTGCCGTCGGGGTGCACGAGGACGGGCGGCGGGTGCCCGGCGCAGCTGTAGGTGATGGTGTGGTCGTCCCAGTCGATGAACGTGGTCACGACGGTGGTCGATTCGGCGCCCTCGACGGAGCGGGCGTACAGGCCGAGGGCCTCCAGGGCCTCGGCGGGCCCGTCGGTGACGCGGCAGGCCGCGCTCAGCGCGCTGCGCAGCTGTCCCATGGCGCAGGCCGCGGCGAGACCGTGGCCGACGACGTCCCCGACGGCGACCGCCAGGCTCTCGCCGGGCAGGTCGACCAGGTCGTACCAGTCGCCGCACACGTTCAGGGCGCCGACGGCCGGGCGGTAGCGCACCGCGGCCCCGTGCCGTCCGGTCGGGCCGGGGGAGGGCAGCATCGCCGCCTGCAGGGCCAGGGCGACCTCTCGATCCCGGGCGTGCGCCTTGCGCAGGCGGTCGTTGACCTCCTGCAGTTCGCGGGCGCGCGTGTAGAGCTCGGCTTCCAGCACGCGGGCCCGATCGGTGTCACCGCCCGGGCCGCCGCGGGCGCGCATGAGTTCGGTGATCTCTTCCACCCTGTGCACGATGAGCACCACGCGGCCCTCGGCGTCGAGGACGGGCGCGTTGACCGGGCTCCAGTAGTGCTCCTCCCAGCGGCCGGGCCGTTCAGGGTCCTCGATGTCGTAGCGGAGCAGCGCCATGGTGTCCCGCTCGCCGGTGGCCACCACCCGCAGCATCGATGCCTGCGTCTCCCGTCTGCCGGCCGCGGCCGGGTCGTTCGGGTTCTCGGGGAAGACGTCGAAGATGTAGCGGCCCACGAGTTGCTCGCGGGTGCGGCCGGCCAGGCGCTGGAAGTCCTCGTTGGCATCCGCATACACCAGCTCGGGGGTCAGGAGCGCCACCATGCCGGGCAGGGCCTGGAAGACCGCCGCATAGTCGATCCTCGGTTCCCTCATGTACTGCCTGCCTCGACCCGGGTAGCCATTGCGTTGATCTTTCACCATAGACAGTGAACGCGCCACGAGGCCGGAGAGCTGCTCCCTATGGGGCAATCTCCGGATCAATGTGCGACGCGTGTTGATTCGGCATATTCAGTACATTCAGCACGTGAGGAGCGCTCATGGCTGCTTGCGGCTCCTGCTGAGGAGTTGGAGGCCCGAGATGATCTGGTAGATGCCGCAGAGCATCGGCCCCCAGGTCACGAAGTACGCGCCCACGCCCTGGGCTTGCTCGTGGGTGGTGACGGCGACGAGCAGGCCCCCGATGAGCCAGGCCACACCGAACTCGATGGAGCGCCTGCCCCTCGTCTCCCAGCGGGCCCGTTGCTCGGGGGAGGCGCCGTTGTACGGCGTGGTCGAACTCCCGTACGGCCGTACGCCATTGTCAGCCAACTTGGTCCCTGAGTGGATGAAGGTGTCCTGGTCCAGCCGTCCCTGGCAGGCTGGTCGGACGATCCCCTCGCGCCGCCGACCCGGCCTTCGGCTGTACGGCGGGGAGGTTATCGACCGGTGGCCGACGCGGTCTTGGACGAATTTGCTCTCGCCGGGAGAGCCAGTGCCCCTTCCACGCAGCGAGCGGCCACGATCTGTCCGGGGGTGGCACCGGCGATGGCCCGGAACTCCCGGTTGAGGTGCGCCTGGTCGTAGAAGCCGCAGGCCGTCGAGATCTCCGTCAGACTCGCGGCCCCGTGGTTGAGCAGGGCCATCGCGTGGCGGAAGCGCAGGATCCGGGCCGCCCCCTTGGGCGTCAGCCCGATCTGCTGGGTGAACCGCCGGATCAAGTACCCCTGGCTCCACCCCACCTCGGCGGCGATACGGGAGATCGGGATCGCCCCCGCGCTGCAGGAGAGCAGCCGCCAGGCGTGGCCGACCTCGGGCGCGGGCTCCGGCCCGCGCCCCAGCCGGTCGAGCAACGCCGCGTCCAGCAGGTCGAACCTGGCCGCCCAGTCCCGGATGGACGCCAGCCGATCCACCAGCGTCCCGGCCTCGGGGCCCAGCACGTCCTCGATCCCGACGGCCAGGTTCGTCAACTCGCACATCGGCATGCCGAACAGCCGGTAGGCGCCCAGCGGCGTGAACTCGACGCGGATCGCCTCCTGGCCGCCGGGATGCACACAGATCGCCGGCCGGTCCTCCAGCCCCACCACCAGCGACCCGACGTTCCCGCTGACGCCGTCCCGAACGCCCAACCGCCGGACCTCGGAAAACGGCTCCGCGAGGTTGATCAACAGGGTCGCACGCCCGGACGGCACCAACCGCGCCTCGTACGGTGAGGGCACCGCTTCCCCGTAACCGACGTAGCTGCGCAGGAACGGCCGCAACCCCGGATGCCAGGGCCGTGTGATCCGCCACAGACCACCGAGCCGCGCGACCTCGAGCGCACCGACGCTCGTCATGCCACCGTATGCACCATGAAGCATGCCAACAGATCGTTCCGCATGCTTCACAGGATCCGGGGCAGCCACGCCCAACTCACCGACGCCGAAGTGAAGTCGAGGCGCAGGTGGATGCGGAAGCGGTGAAGGGAAGGGACCTCGCTCAGGCCGAGGGCGGGCAGAACTCGGCCGAGACGACGTTCTTGCCGCCGCCGACCCAGTCGCCGTTGAAGTTCAGCGTGATCATGTGGCGGCCGTCCTTGGTGCCGAAGGCCTGGGTGGAGGAGCCGTGGATACCGCCGGAGTGGCCCCAGACCTTGACCCCGCAGGTCGTCTCGTACCCGATGAGGCCCAGGCCGTAGCGCTGGCGCGGCAGGTTGCCCTCGGTCGAGACTGCGCTGGTCATCTGCTGGAGTTGGGCGGGGCGCAGCAGTCTGCCGCCGAAGAGGGCGGCGTAGAAGCGGTTGAGGTCGGAGGAGTTGGTGATCATCTCGCCCGCCGCCCAGGCCCAGGACGGGTTGAGCTCGGTCACGTCGTAGGTCTTGCCCGGGTCCTCCGTGAAGGTGGAGTAGTGCCGGGTGGGCGCGGGCACGTGCGGATCGGTGCCGGGGAAGTGCGTGGCGCTCATCCCGAGCGGCCTGGTGACGCGCCGCTGGATCTCCTCGGCGTAGGGCCTGCCGGTCAGCTTCTCGATGATCAGCCCGAGCAGGAGGTAGTTGGTGTTGGAGTACTTCCAGGCGGTGCCGGGCTCGAACTGGGGAGGGTTCTGCAGGGCGAGCGCGATGACCTGCTGCGGAGTCCAGTCGTCGTAGCGGGAGTTGAGGAACTCGATGCCGAGCACCTTCTTCGCGAACGTGGCGTCCTCGGTGAAGTTGAAGACGCCGCTGGTGTGGTTCATCAGCTGACGCACCGTGATCTTCGTGCCGTCGTGGCCGTTGCCTCGTACGAGTCCAGGCAGGTAGTGGTCGACCGTGGCATCGAGGTCGGCCCTTCCTTCCGCCTGCAGTTGGAGCATGACGGTCGCCACCAGCGACTTGGTGACGCTTCCCGAGCGGAACCGGTCGCCGTACCCGCGCGGCTGACCCGTGGTGAGGTCGGCGACGCCCGAAGTGCCCTTCCACACACCGTGGCTGTCGCGTACTTCGGCCACGACTCCCGGCACGCCCGCGGCAACGGCCGCGTCCATGGCGGCCTGGGTGGCGTCGTGCCCCACCTGCCGCGTCTCGGCGGCGGCCACCGTGCCGCCGGCCGCGGCAGCGGGCGTGGTCAGCAGAGCCGTACCTGCCGCCGCGATCACTGTCACGCCCACCAGCGTCGTCCGTATCAGGCGTGTCGACATGTGCACCAACCTCTCTCGGCCTGCGGGACACGCATCGTGCCGAGCGACTCCAACAGGCCACTAACAGGCCGTTAACAGCGATGATGTGACGCTCTTTGATCACCGCCCGGTGCTGATGGAGGATGGCCCGGTGAGGTTCGCGGTACTGGGGTCATTGACGACAGCCGACGACGACGGCGTGGCCGTCGTCGTCGGAGGGGCGAAACCCCGTACGTTGCTCGCCGTCCTGCTGCTCGAGGCGAACCGCACCGTGCCACTGGACACGGTGATGGCGGCGTTGTGGGGAGAGACTCCGCCGCCGACGGCCACCGCCTCGCTGCACAACCACGTCGCCCGGCTGCGGCGCAGCCTCCGCGACGCCGACGGCACACGGCTGCGCACCATGAACCGCGGGCTGGAACTCCGTGTCGACGAGGGCGAGTTGGACCGCCACGTGTTCGAGAAGCAGGTGCGCCGGGCGCAGGAGGCCCGCAGCCGGGGTGACTGGGAGACGGCGGAGCGCGACGCACGCACCGCGCTGGCGCTGTGGCGCGGTGCACCGTTCGCGGATGTGCCCGCCCTCGTCGGCCACCCCGCCCTGACGTTCCTCCAGGAGCAGCGGCTGCAGGCGCTCGAATGCCGCTACGAGGCCCTCCTGCACCTCGACCGCCTCGACGGGCTCGCCGCCGAACTGGGCGTCCTGGTCAAAGAGCATCCGTTCCGGGAGACGCTGCACCGCCAGCTGATCCTCGTCCTCGGCCGCACCGACCGCCAGGCCGAAGCACTGGCGGTCTTCGGCGCCCTGCGCCGGACCCTGATCGAGGAACTCGGGGTGGATCCCGGCCCGGCCGTCCAGGACGCCCACCGGGAGGTACTCCGCGGCACAGCTGTCCGGCACGGCGAACCGCCCGCACCCGCGTGGACCCCCGCGAGTCCTTCGCGGCTGGCGCAGCTTCCCGCAGCGCCCGCCGGGTTCGTCGGCCGCGCCGAGCACATCGCCGAGATCCGCTCCGCGCTGGAGCCGGATCGAAGCCACACCGCGCTCGCCGTGATCAGCGGAATGCCGGGCGTGGGCAAGACGGGCCTCGCCCTGCACATCGCCGAACAGCTCAAGCACGCCTTCCCGGACGGTCAGCTCTACCTCAACCTGCACGGAGCCACACCGGGCGTCGCCCCTCTCGCACCCAGCGACGCCCTCGCTGCTCTCCTGCACGGCCTGGGGGTCGACGCCCGGCGGATCCCGTGCGACGTGGCGGTCGGCTCAGCCCTGCTGCGCTCCGCGCTCGCCCCCACCCGCACGCTGCTCGTCCTCGATGACGCGGCCTCGGTGAGCCAGGTACGTCCCCTGCTGCCGGCAGGCGCCGGCTGCGCCGTACTGCTGACCAGCAGAAAGCCACTGGCCACCCTGGGAGCCTCCACGCACGTCCGACTGGACCCGCTCCCACCGCAGGACAGCGCCCTTCTGCTGGAGCGGGCCTCGGGCCGCTCCTGGGCCGAGTCCGACGCCGGACCGGTGGCCGATCTGGCGGCCCTGTGCGGCCACCTGCCCCTGGCGCTGCGCGTGTGCGCGGCACGCCTGAGAAGCCGCAGGACGCTCCCGGTCCGGAAACTGGCGGAACGCCTCGCCCGGCAGGAGGACCGCCTGGACCACCTCGAACTGGAGGACCTCAGCGTTCGCCGCTCCCTGACGGCGGCCCACGAGGCGCTCCTCGGCTCGGGCGACCCGCGCGACGGTGACGCCGCCAGGGCCCTCGCCCTCATCGGCGCGCTGGACCTGCCCGAGTACGGCACACCGCTGATGGCCACCGCCATGCACTCCACCGAAGGGCGCGCCGAGCAGGCCCTGGACCGCCTGGTGGAGGTGGCGCTGCTCCAGGAGGCGGGCTGGGGCCGCTACGTCCCGCACGACCTGGTCCGCGACTTCGCCCGCGAACTAGGGGGTGGGAACGCGGGCGCCGTCGAACGGTCCCTGCGCTGGTACGAGGAGCGGCTCGCGCGATGCGCCGCGATCCTGCGGCCGGGCCGTGGGCGGGCGCCCGAGCAGCCCGGGGACGGTACGGCGTTCACCGACGCCGCGGCGGCACTCGCCTGGGGCGACGCGGAGGCGGCGAACCTCCTCTTCCTGGCCGGCTCCGGTGCGCACGGGCGCCTGGGGCCGACCCGCACCGTGGAGCTGATCCATGCCCTGTTCCCCTACCTGCACGACCGTGGCCGCGCGCAGGACCTCGAACGTCTGACGCGTCGTGCCATCACCCTCGCCAGGGCCGGCGGCGACGGCGCCGCCGAAGCACGGGCGCTGGGCCAACTCGCCTCCGCGCACTACTCCGTGGGACACGTCCGACAGGCGCTGCTGCTGCTGGACGAGGCCGTGGAGCTCAGCGAGCACCTCCGCGACGACGCGGCCCGCATGCGTCACCTCGGCAACCGGGCCGCGCTGCTGAGGGAACTCGGCCGGGGCGCCGAGGCCCGGACGACACTGGCACGGTGTCTCGCGCTGCGGCCCGCCACCCTCACCCGCACGGAGGAAGCGGTGCTCCTCGGGCACCAGGGCTACGTGGCCGAACTCACCGACCCGCGTGTGGCCCTGTCGTTCCACCGGCGCAGCAGGGAACTCGCCCGCGAGGCCGGCAGCACCGTGATCGAGCAGGTCGCCCTGTGCAACGCCGGCCGTGCCCACCTGACCCTCGGCGAGCCCGCCCAGGCCATCGGGAGTTTCGACGAGGCGCTGCGTGTCATGGAGTCCGGCGCGGCCCACTGGAACGCGGAGCGGGAGACCCGCTTGGGCCGCGCCCAGGCCCTGCGGGCGCTCGGACGCCTCGGAGCGGCCCGGGAGGCATGCGGGGCGCTGCTCGAGGAAGCCACCGCGCGCGGCGACTCGTACGGGCGGGGCCTCGCCGAGCACGAGCTGGGCCACGTCCTGAGGGCGCTCGGGGACGAACAGGCGGCCCTGACCCGATGGCTCGGCGCGCTGTCCGCCCTGGACGGCACGGACGCGCAGGTACTCCCCGAACTGCGCACCCTGACGGCGCCCACACATCTACGTTCATGGTGATGAACACGGCTCACGTGGGTGTACATCGGTCGCGTCCCTGTGTAACGCTCGGGCAACTCCTTTCTCCTGCTGCTCAGTTGGAGGCGTGGACATGAGTGTTTCCCGACGCACTGTGCTGACCACGGCGGCCGGTGCCGCCGTTGTGGGTGCCACCTCGACACCGGCGGTAGCCGCGGCCGACGACCGGATTCCCGTACCCGCCCTGCGCACGCTCCGCGCGGCGGCCGACTACGCGGTCGAGAAGGTCCGTACCGTCGCGCCGAGCGTGACCGCCTTCCCGGTCGGCACGAAGTTCGAGAAATGGGTCTACTCGCAGAACGGCAGCTGGGTCGGCGGATTCTGGCCGGGCACCCTGTGGATGGCGTGGCTGCACACCGAGGACCACGCCTTCCGTTCCTGGGCGATGGCGTCGGCGGAGAAACTGGCCCCTCGCCAGTACGACACAGGCACGCACGACCTCGGCTTCCTCTTCTACCCGTCGTGGGTCACCGCCTGGCGACTGACCGGCGACGACGTCTGGCGGACGGGCGCAATACGCGCCGCCGACTCCCTGATCCAGCGGTACAACCCGCGCGGGCACTTCATCCGTGCCTGGGGCGCGCTGACCGATCCGAAGAACGCGGGCCGGGTCATCATCGACACGATGATGAATCTCGACCTGCTCGCGTTCGCGAGCCGGCGGACCGGCGACGCGAAGTACCTGGACATCGCCGTGGAGCACGCGAGGACCACCCAGCGGGTGTTCCCCCGCCCGGACGGATCGACCCCGCACGTGTTCGACTTCGACCCGGACAGCGGCGCGCCGATCGGCCCGAACACCGTGCAGGGCTACAGCCCCACGTCGTGCTGGTCGCGCGGACAGGCGTGGGGCCTGTACGGCTTCACCACGATGTACCGGCGGACCGGGAACGCGGAGTTCCTGGCCACGGCACGCAGACTCGCGGACTTCGCGGTACGGGCCCTGACCCCGGACCACGTTCCGGTGTGGGACTACCGCGCGCCGCAACAGCCCCACGACATCAAGGACGCGTCGGCCGGCGCGATCACGGCCTGCGGACTCCTCGACCTGGCCGCGGCCACGGGCCGGCGGTCCTATCGTGAGGTGGCGCTACGACTGCTCACCGCGCTCTCGGAGACCTGCCTGACGACGAACTCCGCCCGCGCCGAGGCGGTCGTGGCCCGCTGCACCCGCCACCGGCCGAACGAGGACGGGATCGAGATCTCCCTTCCGTATGCCGACTACTACCTGCTCGAAGGCATCCTGCGTGTGCTGCGGCCGAAGGACGTCGACCGGGCGATCGACCTGTCCTCGGTCTGACGACGCAGTGCGCGGGACCACCACGAGGATGCCTCGGAGCGGGGCGGACGCCGATCAGCCCACGAGGGAGTCCAACTGCTCCGCCGCCGGACGCAGGGCCCACAGGTCACCGCCCGGCGGCTCCTGAAGCAACGGAACCGCCCTTCGCGCCCGCGCGTCCCCGGCGTCGGCGGCCGCATGGACGACGTCCGTCGCCGCGTACCGGTGGAACGCGAGCTCCTGATGCGGCCAGGCGACGGACGCCGTCGCGGCCGGCAACAGGTAGTCCACCGCCTTGAACAGGCTCTGCCCGTCCGGGCCCCGGTACGCCCACAGGTTCACGCCGACGTTCCGACCGATGGCCGCGAGCCGGGTGTGGGCGACCAGGGCGAAGGTCGAATAGTGCCAACTCCTGGTCCGCGCCAGCTCCTGCGGCTGGCTGCCGTCGGCCGCGATCTGCGGGGCGACGCGCTTGCTCCGCGCGTTCAGGACCGTTCGGCGGGCCAGTTCCCTGTCGCCGGTCGCATGGGCGAGTGCGGCGAGCTGCATGTCGTAGAAGGTGCCGTGGTTGTTGGTCGCGGCGGCCTCCTCCTTACCGAAGCCGCTGTTCCTGAGCCAGTCGAGGAAGTCGGTGTTCCATTTCGCCATGCCGGTGCGGTCCTTCCTGGTCCAGCCCGGGGCGCCGCTGTTCAGCAGGGCGAGCGCGTCGAGGACGCTGGTGAAGGACTGCGAGAAGTCGATGATGCCGATGGCACGGCCGTCGTACTTGCAGGGGATGAACTGCGCGTGGTTCAGATGCGGGTTCATCCGCGTGGCCGGATCGAGGAACCAGGTGCGCAGTACCTGTCCGGCCTTCTCGGCGTACCGCCGCTCGCCGGTGTAGTACCAGGCGAGGGAGAGGTCGTACGCGGCGTCGAAGGTCTTCTCGACGTCCCGCCGGTCGGTGCCGGAGTCGACCTCGGGGTTGCGCTCGCCGTCGCGCTGCACGTACGGGCAGCCCCAGGGGTTGTCGGCGGTCGGGGCCGTGGTGGGCCACCAGTACGGGGCTTGACTGAGGTAGTCGTGGACGTCGCCGCTCGGCGCCGGCCTGGGCTTGTCGACGACCGTCCAGGGCCCCTGACCCAGCCAGGTGTCGGCGCGGGCCGTCAACGCCTCGACGGCCCGCCGCAGTCGTGGGTCGTCGCGATCCAGGCGCAGCTTGGTCGCATGCAGCCGGCTGCCGTCCAGGACGACTGTGCGCGGGACTCCGGTCGCGGCATGTGCCGTTGCCCGCGCAGAGACGCCGGGCAGGGCGCCGGCGGTGAACGCGGCCAGGGCCACCAGGAGGACAGCCAGGCGTGACGGTGCGCTCATCGGCCCACTCCGCGCTGCGCCGCGTGCAGGTTCCGCGGCCGTACCTCGTGCGGGCTGCCGTACAACTCCAGGCGCGTATGCAGGTCGCCGGTGAAGTCGGGGACGTCGATCTGGTCGAACTCCCTGACCTCGTCGATGCCGACGGTGGCGGAGTACGGCGCCAGACCGTCGATCCTGACCAGGCCCGCCCGGCCGTTGGTGACGCGGATGTTCCAGTGCGTGAAGCGGGCGCCGAACAGGGGACCGGCACTCGCGTCACCGCCGTGGCGGCCGTTGTTGTTCACGGTGATGTCGGTGCGGACGTTGGCGAAGGGCAGGCCGCGGTGGCTGTCGAAGGTGCCCATCCGCATGTCGCCGCGGGACCAGACGTTGTACGAGGACAGCCCCTCGACGTTGATGCCGTGCAGCTGGGTGTTCGAGGGCGCGGGGCTGGTGCGCTCCTCGATCGTGAAGTCCTCGATGAGGTTGTCGTGCGACCCCTCACGGCAGAAGTACGGGTGATGGGCGCCGCGGCCGGTGACACGCGTCCGTCGCAGGGTGCACGCGGAGGCGGACACGAGGCCGAAGCCGTTGTCGACGTGGCGGACCGTCACGTCGTCGACCCAGCAGTCGTACGCGCACTGGAGGACGACCCCGTTGTGGCCCTTGTCCAGCAGATGCGGCTGCTGGGGGGTCTCCGGTGCCTCCAGGGTCAGCCCCTCCACGCCTGAGCCCGTCAACTCCGATATATGCGTGGTCAGTTGAGGCTGCCACTCCGGGCGTACGTCGAGCGGGAGCGGGCGTTCGAGGGTGACCTTCCGGCCCTGAACCCGGACGATGCGCACGGGCCACTCGTAGGGGACGTACGACGTCAGCTTCGTCTTGTCGTCCCAGAGGTAGCCCTCCGGGCCCGGGCCGCCACCGCACATGTGCTGAAGGAGTGTGTGGTCCGCGTCGTCGGCGAGCCGGAGGAGCACGAGGGCGCCGGGGCGCAGCGACGACGCGTCCGTCACCGTGATCGTCCATGAGCCCTGCCGGGCCGGGGCGACCGTTGTGAGCGGACGCCACTCGTCGCGCCGGTTGCCCGTCCAGCCCTCGAAGGGCCATGCCTTCGCCCTGATCGCGGCGACGAGAGAGGCCCAGCGGGCCCTGGGGGCCAGCCAGATCATGCCGCCCGCCCACGACCAGCCCGACTTGTCGCCGCCGTAGCGGGAGCCGTACGCCCCGATCAGCTCGGTGAGGTTCTTCGTCGCGTACAGCGTCGTACGGCCGCTGCCGGCGCCCTTGAGGATCACGTTCGAGCGGTCCAGGCGGATCACGTCGTCGATCCGGAACGTGCCGGGCGGAATGGTGACCGTGCCACCGCCGGCCCTGCCGGCGGCGGCGATGGCACGGTTGATCGCGGGGGCGGAGTCGACCGTGCCGCCCGCGACGGCGCCGAAATCGCGTACGTCGGCGATCACGGGGCGGCGGGGGAGGCGGACCGCCCCGCCGCGGCAACCGGCTCGGCCGATGTACGGGATCTGCGGATGCGTGAAAGGTGCGCGCCTGAACTCCCGCCAGAGGAGCGGGATGTCGGCCGACCGTGCGTCCGAGCCGACGCCGGCCGCTGGGCCTGAGCCCATTGCCGCCGCCGCTGTGCTTGAGCTGATTACCGCCGCCGCACCGGCGCCGGCCGCTGTGGCGATGGCGCTTCCCAGCAACGAGCGCCTGCTCATGTTCATGCTCATGACATTCAGACCGTCCGTGGCAACCCTGTGCGCGTCTCTCATGCCCGTTCGCCCTTCCCACGGTCTTTTCATGGATGTGAACGATGTTCATAGGTGCGTTGAGCGGTGAGCATGCCACGGCGCCCTTGAGGAGGAAAGGACTCATGCAGTGTTTATTGGTAGGGACCTTTGAGTGAGGGACATCGGGGTATCGCAGCGCGTCCTCGCCCTCACCCCTCCCGCATCCACGCCCGAGTTCCGAACGAGGCACACGCCTGCGAGGCCACCGCGGCGGCACCGCGCAGGGCCTCGGCGAAGGCCCGCGATGTCAAGTCGCCCTGAAGCGCGAGGCGATGGGTGAGGGCCCCGTGCAGGACGTCGCCCGCGCCCAGTGTGTCCGCCACCCGTACGGCGGGCACGTCCACCGTGCCCCCGCTGTCGGGGCCCGCCCACAGGATGGGTCGACCTCCCCGGCTGACCGCCGACCAGCCGACCCCGTGGTCCCGCAGGAACCGCAGGGTGTCCGTCGGAGTGTTCGTGCCGGGCGGATGGAAGTCGTCCGAGCAGACGGCCACGTCGATCGACGTCAGCAGCTTCTCCGTGCCGGCCTTCCAACTGCCCCCGTCGAGAACGGTCCGCCGGCCGGCGGACCGCGCGGCGCGGGCCGCGGCCACGGCCAACTCCCCGTGGTGACCGTCGAATTCGACGATGTCACAGGCCGCCACCAACGTGTCGAGATCATCGGGCGGGGTGAGCCGGCACCCCGTCGCGTTGGTCGAGGCGACGGCACGGTCTCCGCTGGACGCGGTCACCAGGACGGACGACACGGCGGGCGGCTCGACCGAGTCGGCCGCCAGATCCACCACGGTCACGCCCAGCTCGCCCAGGTCCGCCGCGACAGCGACGCCCAGGGGATGGGAGCCGATCGCGGTGAGCAGCGTGGCCGCGCCGCCCAGGTGGGCGAAGGTGGCGGCCGCGTTCGCGGCCGGACCGCCCGCGGCCACGGTTTGCTCACGCGCCGTCAGCTTCTCGTCGGAACCCGGCACATGGTCGACCAACTGGATGACGTCCAGTGTGCACAGACCGACGAACAGACCGACAGGACGTCCCCGCGTAGCCGCCGCCCCCACCGGCCCCCGCACCGACTCCGCCAAGGTTCCCCACTCTCCTGACGATCCTGTCGTTCCGACCGACTCCGAAACCATCCGCCGCAGAGCGCCGCGGGCGGCTCGACGGCCCTCTCAGTGTCGCGCCATCGGCCGGGGTGCCGTCCTGCCGTGTGTACCAGGCCACACCGAAGCCGTCGCCGTTGGTCGTCTCGACGTCCATCCGTGAGTCGAGCAGCACGGGTGCCCGAGTAGGCGAGCCAGCGGCACATGGTTCGGTGTCCCTGTCTGTCGAAGCGGTGGGTGGCCGTGTGCACCCAGCCAACGCCGGTTCATGCGACAGCCGCATCGCCCGCTGCAGGTGGTTTCTGGCCGATTGTGCGCTGGGTTCAAATCCGCCGACAAACCGGAGAAGGCCGTTCCGCGACGGACCGCGCGCCCCGCCACGCCCCATGACACATCGTGGGCGCGCGCGGGTGGGCGGAGGCTGAGATGCTGGGCGAGGGAAGTCCTGCCCATAGCCCGAACGGACGGTGGTCGTGAGGTGCCGTGACCGATGATCGCGATCAGGAACCGGTGATGGCGGGAGCGGGCCTGTTCCTCACCATCCCGCTGTGTCTGCAGGTGGTGCAGGGCTTCGACGCCTTCAAGACAGGTCTGCGGCTGCTCCCGGTGTCCGCCGCCATGCCGGTCGCCTCCACGGTCGGCTCCCGGATGGGGCGAGCGGGGGGACCGCGCCGGGTGGCCCGCCCGGCCCTGGCGATCCTGGCGACCCTGGCGGGGACCGTCCTGTGGCTGCCGGCCACCATCGACCCGGTCATCGATGACGCGCAGTTCGCCGCGGCCATGGTCCTGCTCGGCGTGGGCACGGGCCTGCTCACCTCGCAGGCCGGCTTCCTGGTCACCCCACGTCTGCCGTCAGCACGGGGCGGCGGTACGCAGCCCCGTGGCTCCACCGCGCCGAGTGACGCTCCGGACGCGACGCGCCGAGCCCGCAGGGAGGCCGCGATGAACCGGACCGACCGGGACATGCCCCCGCCGCGGGGTGCCGAACACCGGGCCCATGCCCACTACACCGGCGGCGTCTACGGCTCCATGCTCGCCGCCTCCGTGATTGTCGGCGCCGGCGACCTGGGTTCGTACCCGCACACAGAGCTGGTGCTGCTGCTGTTGTTCACCGGCGTGGTGTTCTGGGCCGCGCACGTGCATGCCCAACTGTTCGGCGCGCGCCTGGCACAGCGGGACCTGGACCGCCGGACCGTGCTGCATGTGTTGCGCGACGAGTGGCCGATCGTCAATGCCGCCGTCCCGCCGGCTGTGGCCGTCGCCGCCAGTCCGCTGCTGGGTCTCGGTGTGGAGGGTTCCCTCTGGCTCGCGCTCGCCGTGGCCGTGGCCGGGCAGGTCGGCTGGTCGGTCGCCGCGGCACGGCGTGCGGGCGCCTCCCGGAGTGTGATGGCCGTGACCGGGTCGGTGAACCTGCTGCTCGGTCTACTGATCATCCTGTTCAAACTCGTCCTGACCCACTGACACGGGTTCTGGTGTGGTGTCGGCTCCGGATCACCCGGATCGGGCGAG
The DNA here is from genome assembly GCF_002214185.1 of Streptomyces capitiformicae. NCBI lineage: Bacteria > Bacillati > Actinomycetota > Actinomycetes > Kitasatosporales > Streptomycetaceae > Streptomyces > Streptomyces capitiformicae. The sequence goes on from NZ_CP022161.1 coordinate 4,928,463, forward strand.
CGCGCGCGGCGACGAGGCGGACGATCGCAGGAGGGTGTGGGTTTGTTCTCCCCCTGCCCCGGAGCCCGGGGGAGAACAAACCCACACCGCAGGACGCCTGCGGCTGATCGCCCGCGCCACGCCCGTGCCCACCGCCGTCCGGCGCGATCTCGCCACGGCTGCGTCCGGCCGGCCCTGATCACCCCTGCACGGGCGCCCACTTCAGCGCGGGCTGGGGCGCCCCTGGCGAGCTGGAGATCCATCTCGTACGGCCCGATCCGGTGGCGGAGTTCCTCGCCCACACCGCGGTCGACGAGGGCCGCTACCGTCACCCCGTTCGCTTCCTGCGGGTGTCGGTCACCTGTCGGGGGCTGTCGGTCGGGTGTCGGTGACTCGTCGGCGGGGGCTGGCACTTTTCCGGAGACGGCCGACCGGAGTTCACCGGGCGGCATGACCCCGAAGGAGCCATCATGCGCACTGCCGTCACGATCATGCGCCGGACTCGGCGGACTCACGCTGGCCCGCGTTCTGCACGTCCACGGAATCCCGGTCACGGTCTACGAGGCCGACCCCTCACCGTCGGCGCGCACGCAGGGCGGAATGCTCGACATCCACGACTACAACGGGCAGCTCGCCCTCAAGGCGGCCGATCTGATGGACGAGTTCCACGCCATCGTCCTGGAGGGTCACCAGACGATGCGGGTCCTCGACCAGGACGGGACCCTCCTCCTGGACAAAGCCGACGACGGCACGGGCGGACGCCCCGAGGTGATGCGCGGCGAGCTGCGGCAGATGCTGCTCGACTCGCTCCCGGCCGGCACCGTCCGGTGGGGGCACAAGGCCAGCGCTGTCCGTGCCCTCGGTGAGGGCCGCCACGAGGTGACGTTCTCCGACGGCGGCGCCGTCGTCACCGGCCTGCTGGTCGGCGCGGACGGCGCCTGGTCACGGGTCCGGCCGCTGCTCTCCGACGCGGTCCCCGAGTACGCCGGTACGTCGTTCGTCGAGACCTACCTCTTCGACGCCGACACCCGGCACCCGGCCGCCGCCGAAGCGGTCGGCGGCGGATCGATGATGGCGCCCGCCCCGGGCAAGGAGATCTTCGCTCACCGGGAAAGCGGCGACACCTTGCACACCTACGTGGCGCTGTCCAAGCCGCAGGACTGGTTCGCCGCCATCGACTTCACCGATGCCGCCACGGCCACCGCGCGGATCGCGGCCGAATTCGAAGGCTGGGCACCGAAACTCACCACGCTGATAGCCGACGGCGACACCGCGCCCGTCCTGCGCCCCCACCACGCCCTGCCACTCGGGCTCCGATGGGACCGCGTGCCCGGGGTGACCCTGCTCGGCGACGCCGCCCACCTCGCCGCCCCGAACGGCGAAGGCGCCAACCTGGCCATGCTCGACGGCGCCGAAGTCGGCAAGGCCCTCGCCGCGCACCCCGACGACATCGAGGGCGCGCTCACCGAGTACGAGCAGGCCATGTTCCCCCGCAGTGCCGAGGTCGCCACTTTTGAAGGTGCCGAGATCCACGGGATCGACTCCGAGGACAACACAGCCCACGCTCTGATCAACATGTTCACCGAGAAGGGCCAATGAGCCACCCAAGCTCCGAACAGCGATTGACAACGCGCGCATGGGGCCTGCCGCGACGGTGGGCCCCATGCGGGCAAGTCCAGAAGTCCGGCTGGAGTGCTAGCGCTTGTAGGTGTTGCCGCCCGTGTCCTTGACGGACTTGCAGGTGCGACCGGTGTCGGACCCTGAGCGGACGGTCGGCTTCTTCTTGTTGTAGTAGTTCACGGTGTAGGTGTTGCCCGAAAACGTGTTGCCGCCCTTTCCGCATGTGTCGGCCCTCGGGAACACCCAGTAGGTGAACACCCCGTAGTTGCCGTTCCCCCGGGTCATCCCCTTGTAGTCGCGACCCTTCCGGAAGACGTTGTTTTGAACCTTGTTGCCGCTGCTGCCGTCGCTGGCGCGGACCGGGTCGCCCGAGATGACCTTGAAGGTGTTCCCCTTCACCAGATTCCCGTTGCTCCCGGGGGTCTTCTGCGTCTGGTTGAAGGCGAGGTAGACACCGTGGGTGTTCCCCGGGGCATTCTTGTTCTCGAGATTGACGAACCAGTTGTTGGTGATCTTGGCCTTCGAGACGTAGTTCAGATGCACGCCTGCGTAGCCCTTGCCGCCCTTGACCCAGGCGTTGCCCATTTGCTGGAAGGTGATCCTGTTGACCACGAGGCTCTTGACCGGGCCGTCCTGCCTGGTCCCCGTGGCCTTGATCCCACCGTCGCCGTAGCGCTGCACGGTGAATGGCCCCTGGAAGTTCAGTTTGGGTGACTTCGGGCCGACCTTCGTCCAGTACCCGGCCTTGGCCGCCCGCCCGTCGAACGTGACCGGGCCTGTCCCCGGCTGGACCTTGACGGTGACCGCACTGGCGATGCCCGGCCCCCACTCCACCCCGGCATCGGTGTAGGTGCCGCCGCGGAGCATGATCGTCGCGTTCTTCGTGTGCCTGGCCCGGAGCACGGCCTGGGCGTCACGCAGGGACCTGACCGGACTCTGAGCAGTGAGACCGGCCTTCCCGGCCACCCGCAGAAGAGACTTCTCCGAAAGCCCGGCAAGCGAGGTTCCGCCGGAGCCGACGTAAACGGTGACATCCTCGCCCCCGGCCGGAGCGGCCTGCGCCCCCGGCCCGCTCGGAACCAGCATCATCACGGCCGTCGCCAGGCACGGCAGACCGATGCGCAGGTGCTTGCGCATGGGTGTTCCCCCAATCAAAGGTCATGTGAGGCACGAGCGAGAAGTCCATTCCCGCCGCTCGTGTGACAGGAACGCTGCCCGGATTCACGCCGACACGGCAAGCACTTCACGCTGTCCGGGGCTGTCCGGAGCTGTCCCGGACAGCCTGCCCACCCGTGATGCCGATGCGGAGCCTCAGTGACACCGGTAGGTTCCCCGCGGTGACCTCGATGGAGACGTAGGGCTTCGCGTCGATGACCGACGGGGCGCAGTCGCATTGCAGGTGCTGGGGGACATGGCTCAACAACCGCCCGTGGTCATGCTCCACGGTGGTGCGGGGCTGTCGGACTATCTGGGCGCTGTCGCTCCCATGGTCGTGGACCTCGCGCCCGTGTACCGGTGCGACCAACGTGGTACGGGCCAATCTCCGCGGCGGGGCCGCCATTCCGCGCCCGGCATGTCGACGATCTCGCCGAGCTGCTCGACGCATGGGGCGTGCCCAATGCCGTGTTGATCGGGCACTCCTACGGTACCGACCTGGCGATGCGACCGCCGCATGTCCACAGAGCAGCAGGAGCGGATCCGCGCCCTGGAGGAGTTGCCGCACCGCACGGAGGAGCAGGAAGCCGAACCGCTCATGCCGGCCTGGTTCACTTACCACGCCGATCCCGAACGCGGGTGGCACGGGGCCGCGCAGGATGCCCGGCACCGTCGCCACCATCAACTGGGCCATGACAGGCGAACTTGGGCAACGAAGGACACGCGGACCGGCTCGATGAGCACCTTGCCGAGTTCCGCGCATGCCTGCCCGCACGAGCGGAACTCCACCTCGTGTACCGGGACTGGCTCGGCTGGACGAGGACGAACTCACCGACCTGGAGAAGGGCGTCGTCTGGCCTCCTGCCAGCGGCTACTTGAGTTCGGCGTCGGTGTAGTAGCCGCCCTGGACCAGAACGTCCTTGTAGTTGGTCTTGTCGACGCTCGTCGGCTGCAGCAGGTAGGCGGGCACGGCCTTGACGCCGTTGTTGTAGGTCCTTCTGTTGTTCACCTGCGGCACGTCGTCGTGGAGAATGTCGTCGACCATGTTCGCGGCGACCTCGGCGAGCTGGCGGAGATCCTTGTAGATGGTCTGGGACTGCTGACCCGCGACGATCGACTTCACCGAGGCCAGTTCGGCGTCCTGACCGGTGATGACCGGGAGGGGCTTGCTGCCGGAGCCGTAACCGTCCGACTGCAGCGCATTCAGGATGCCGATCGAGATGCCGTCGTACGGCGACAGGACCGCGTCGACCTTCTCGCTCTTGTACGACTGGGTGAGGATGCGGTTCATGCGCTTCTGCGCGGTGGGCCCGTCCCAGCGCAGGGTGGTGACCTTGTCGAGCTCGGTCTGGCCGGACTGGACGACCAGTTGCTTGCTGTCCAGGTACGGCTGCAGGAGGTTCATCGCGCCGTCGAAGAAGTACTTGGTGTTGTTGTCGTCGCTGGAGCCGGCGAACAGTTCTATGTTGAACGGGCCCTTGCCGTCCTCCAGGCCGAGCTTCTCGATGATGTAGCGGGCCTGGAGCCGGCCGACCTGCTCGTTGTCGAAAGAGACGTAGTAGTCGACGTTCTCGGTGCCGAGGATGAGCCGGTCGTAGGAGATCACCGGCGTACCCGCGTCGGCGGCCTTCTGGAGCACGCCGTTCAGCGACTTGTTGTCGATGGCCGCGATGATCAGTGCGTCGACGCCCTGCTTGATCAGTTTCTCGATCTGTGAGACCTGGGTCTTCGGGTTGTCCTCGCCGTAGACCAGCTTGGTCTTGTATCCCTTGGCCTGCAGGTCCTCGACGACGCTCTTGCCGTCGGTGATCCAGCGCTCGGAGGCCTGGGTCGGCATGGCGATCCCGATGGTGGCGCCCTCGGAGCTGCCCTCGCTGCCCCCGGAGCTGCCCTCGCTGTTCTGGCCGCAGGCGGACAAGGTGAGTGCGAGGGAGACCGCTCCGGCGATGGTGGCAAGGGCGGCTCTTCGGTTACGCATTGTGATCGTTCCTTGTTCTTTTCGGTGTTGGGAGGATGGCGGCGTATCAGAATGTCGACAGGGAAACGGTGGAGCGGGGCCGTCAGTCGGCGTGCGGGTCGCGAGGATTCGGACGTGCTCCCGGGCGGTGTCGGGGATCAGGTCCCGCGGATGGGTGCCGTGCGGGCAGGTCCTGGGGGCGCCCTGAACGGACCGAACCCGGGGGAGTGGTGTGCCGCGGCGGATCGACTCGGCTGCCTCGTAGACCTGCTCGTAGCCGCCGAGGTTGTCGGGGCCTTGGCACACCTGGTGCAGGTCGGGTGAACAGGCGGCGGATCTCGCCGAAATGCTTGAGGGCCAGGTCCCCGGCGCCTCGCTCGCGTCGGTGCTCAGGAGCCTCGGTATCCCGCGGATCGCCGATCAGTGCGTCGGCGCGCCACGGCATCCGGCTCTCGCGGACTCTCGTGATCCCTTTGCCGGTGTGCACTTGTGAGTACATCAGGCCGTGCCACAGCGCTCCGGCCACATGCTGGCTGCTTTCGGTGATGCGCAGGGCATATGCCTTTCACGTGTTCGAAATGGCGACAGATGGCCGGAATCTTGGCCGTGACCTTAAAAGGGGACGTGCTGGGTGTCAACGGGGTGAACAGGAACGGTTCCAGAAAGTGTTGGAGATGGGTTTCGTCTCCCGCAGACCTTGTCGCGGTGCCTGACACTGCACCCTGACTCCTTCAGTTGACCTGTTCAACGGCATGATATGGGGAATGCGGTGGGGGCGAGGCAACTGGGCGACGACCTCGGAGAAGCCGTCCCGCGGGCGTGCGACGCTTCGCGTGCCCCAATGGTGCTACGTCTCATGCCGGTGTCACTGGGACTTCTCACTCCCGATGCCGCAGGTTGCTGCTGGTCACGGCGTGAGGGCTGGCTGGGAATCAACTCACCGGGTTTGACCTTGGTTTCGTCCGGGGGCGAGGAATCTGGCGATGTCGTCCGGCGTACGGAAACGGGCTGTTGACGCGGGGAGACCGGACACCGTGGGATTCCGGGACCGGGCGGACGTCCTTCACCGCACCCACCTCGCCGTGGGGCCGGCCGTCGCTTCGCGGATCGCACGCGTGCAAAGCACGCTCAGGTTCACGCCCTGCTGGAGGCCAACTGCAGTCGGCGGTCGATTGCAGGGCCGTTGGGCATGCGAGTTCGCTTCGTGCGGCGGTTCGCCCGGACAGCGTCCGAGCTTGGTGAACTCGGCCTGAAGGCGCCCGGTGCAGTGGGCGCCTCCAGGCGGTCGACCCATTCTGCGGCGGTGGCGAACGCGACGCGGTGGCCGGCCGGGCAGGCCCGGATCGCGTCGATCGTTCTGATCGTGGGGGAGCTTTGCGGCTCGTACTCTGGCTGCGCTGCCGTGGGACTCGTGGGCGGCCGCTTCGCGGTGGAAGCAGGCGACCGGGTATTCGGTGTGGGCCCAGGACTTTTCGCGGGCCCACTCGGCGAGTCGTTCGGCGGCGTCCAAGAGGGCTGGGGCCTTCATCGCCCAGGCGTGGCAGGCCTGGTCGGCGGCGGTTTGCGTGCTGGTCCGGCGGGAGGCGAGGAGGCCTTGCCGTTCTGGTCGACGTTCGTGACTTCCAAGGTCGCAGTGCGGGCGGCCAGCAGCCCTTCTTCTGCGCACGACGGGCGGCCGCGGCGGCATGGTCGGCGGCGGTAAGAGTCCGGCGGCGGTCCCGGCAGCGGGCATCCGGGTGGCCACGTCTTGGCTGGTCGTGACGCGAAGCCGAGAACGTGGCCGTACCGGCCCGGCCGCTCCTCCTCGTGAAAGAAGATCAGGTGCGCGGAGACCATTGACTTCGTAGAACGGCTCGACGCCATTCGCCTCGATCCGTGGCATGTCCTGGTCTTCTCGGTGCCTTCTCGATCCCCTCGCGGGCGGACGCCGGCCGCTGCTGGGGCCGTTCAGCAACGTTCCGTTGCCGGACGCTCCGAGGGTGTGGCCGCGCGTCCGGCTCGACCGTGCCGGACGCGCTCCCCGTTCCCTACCGCAAACCCTAGCTCGTCCAGCTGTGGGCCACGTCGACCACGACCCGGTCGTCCAACTGGATCACGCGGAACGGCAGTCGGGCGCGGACGCCGACAGCGACCTGCGTCTGGCCCTCGAAGGTGCCGCCGAACCGGGTGTCCCGGAAGGTCCTGTACCCGCTGATGTTCACGCTGGGCAGGCGCTTGCCCACCTCGCCCGGGTAGGTCGGCACGCCGGCCTCCAGGTCGTAGCTCCAAGCGCCGACGCGGATCTCGAGGATCGCCCCACCGGCGACCGGTATGTACTCGCCCGAGGGGTCCGCGTAGAACCGGTCCACGTACTGGACGTGGTAGCCGATCTGGTCGCCGCCGGGCACGTCGAACACGATGCGGTCGTAGCACTCGTGCTGTCCGGTCCTGATGTCCTCCAGGTGATCGGCCCCTATGGCGGCACCGCCCTTGGCGCCGCTTCCCCAGCCCGTCGGGCAGGCCGCCGCCGCGCGCGAGCCCTCGGCCGGGGCCGCGCCCGCGGTGCTCGCCGCCGTCCCCAGCGTGGCGCCCGCGAGCGCGAGCACCGCCAGTGCTGCTCCGATACGTCGCATCATGTCCCCCTTGGTCGCGCTTGGTCGCGCCTGTCGCGCCTGGTCGCGTAACTCTGATGCCGGGTGAGACGGCCGGGGGTGCCGGAAGGTTGTGCACCAGACGGGGGCAAATAGGGAAGCTCGACGTCCACTTTCATGGGACTCGCTTGAAAGCGGACGGCGAGATTCCCTGAGAACGCCCAGCAGTCACCACCCTTCGGCGACAACGCTCAACCTTCGCGGCGACAGATCGCCTGACCTGCGTAGAACGCCCGGTCTCACGAACACGGCTTCGGGCCGTGCGCGCGGATCTACCGCCTCATCCAGGGCTCGGAACGCAACTGCGTGCAGCCGCGCATCCCGTCATGGAACGCGTCGACACCCGCCACTGGGGCGATGCCGGGCAGCTCGCAGCTCCCGCCGGCTGAACTCGCCCAGCGGGGCACGTACGCGTCGAGAGTGATGACACCGCGACATCGACATCGCCCTCGCGGCCGGGGTGAACGGCCTGGTCATCGGCCTCGGTGAGCCGACGAACGTCAGGGCGCGGCCGTCATGCTGTGGATTGGGCGGGATCGGGCGGGCGTGGTGCTGGTGTACCGTCACCGTCCTCACACTGGTTCGCTGGGTCTGCCGCTGTGCGGGCATGGGGACTTGCCTTCCCTTGCGGCATGATCGGGTCCGAGTCGGAGGAGGAAGGGGCCAGGGGCCATGGAGCGGCGGAACAAGGGGCTGTTCGTCGTCTGCGTTCTGGCCCTCGTCTCGCTTCTCGTGCTGGCCACTCAGCTCCTCTACGCGTCGTCGCTGACCTCCCGCTACGCCGAACGGCTCGATACGTTCCTGGGCATGGCCGGGATTGCGTTGCTTCCGGTGTCCGCGGCGCTGTGGCGCCGGTGGGGCGGCGGCCGGGCCGGGACAGGAGCCCTGCGGCCACGCGAGGAGTGGCTTGCCGAGCTCGCCCGTGCCGAGCGTGAGCGCATCCAGGACGACCTGCGGTTCCGCGGAGTCGAAGTGGCCCCCATAGCCGTACCGTGGCAGGCGGAACCTCTGCTCGGAGACGTGCCGCCGCACGTCGTGGCGAGCGGAGACGTGGATGGGCTGCGGGGCGTCTGGTCCGGGCGTCTGATCGTCGTGGGCCCGGCGGGCTCCGGCAAGTCCATCGCCCTGGAGGTGCTGGCCGGACGGCTGCTGGCGCAAGGCGGGCCCGTGCCCGTCGTCCTCTCCTTGGCCGACTGGGATCCGCGCCACCGCCTGCACTCCTGGATCGGACGCCAACTGGTGGAGCGCTACCCGGAGTTATTCAGTCAGGTCGACGAGCAGGACCTGTTGCGGGCGCTGCTCCGGGACGCGGCCGTCATACCGTTCCTGGACGGTTTCGACGAGGTGGCGAAGGACCGCCGGGTTCTGCTGCTCCAGGCTCTGCAGCGCGAGATGGGAGCGGAGCTGCCCGTCGCGCTGGCCTCCCGCACCGAGCAGTTCCGGGAGGCTGCAGCGGTGGCGGGCCCGATCCCGCGGTCGGTCGCGGTCCGTCTCTCGCCTCTGACTCCGGATCAGTTCGAGGGGTTTCTCACCGGTCGCCGCCCTCCCAGCCTGCCCGCCTGGCAGCCGCTCCTCGAGACCATGCGCCAAGGCCGGGCCCCGGCCCTCGCCGAGGCGTTCACCACTCCGCTGATGCAGTGGCTCGGGCTGCAGGTGTACGGCCATGCCGGTGCCGATCCCCGCGAACTGGCCGACCGGAGCCGCTTCCCCACCTCCCGTGCCATCGAGCGTCACCTGCTGGGCACCCTGGTGCCGGTGGTCTTCTCACACCCGGGCGTGCCCGGCGCGGCCCGCCACGCACGCCGCTGGCTGGCGTTCCTGGCCCGCCACGCCGAGCGGCACAGCGAGGGCTCCATCCGCTGGTGGGAGCTGCACCGCTCGGCACAGCCGCAGCTCGCCGCGGTCTACGGCCTCCTGCTCGCCGCCCTCTCCGTGGGCCTGGGCCGGATCTCCCGCGCCACGGGCACCGGGCTCCTGGCCGGCGCGCTGTGGGGTGCGGTGTGCGGCGCCGCGTTCACCGGGGCGTATGTGCTGGCCCGACACCTCGAATACCAGACCAGACTGGCCGCACCGGACGGCTTCCGTTCGACGGTGTCCGTCCGGGACACAGTGCTGCGGCTGGCCCGGGTCCTGCCGCTCGTGGCCGTCGCGGCGATGGTCGCCGCGGCCGCGAACGGGCTGGTGATCGAGCCCTTCGACAGGGCCGGCCTGCGTGACCTGCTGGCTCAAGGGCTGGCCAGCGCCTTCGTCATCGGGGCGTGCGGCGGTCACACCGCGGGTGTCGTCCTCAACCAGGCCTTCACCCTGGACGCGACGGTCGCCCCCACGAACGCCGGCGGACCCGGCGACGCGTTGCGCCGTGACAGGCGAGCCTCGGCAGCAGTCGCCGTCTGCTTCGCCGCGGCCGGGGCCGTCGTCACGTGGACGGCCTGGTATCTGGCGGCGGGCGACGGACCGCCGACCGCGTTCGCTCTGGCGTCCGTCTCGGCGGCAGCCGTCTTCGGCACCTGCATGTTCGCCGTGTGGCCGGTCTTCCGCGCCGCACACGCCTGGTACGGCCTGCGTGGTCAACTCCCGTTCCGCTACGGCACGTTCCTCACTCGGGCGCACGACGCCGGCGTGCTCCGCGAGGACGGCCTCACCCATCGCTTCCGGCACGCGATGCTCCAGACGGCGCTGAAGTCGAGCCGCGACAACTATTAGGACTCCGTGCCGGCGAACGCGGTGAACGCGGTGAACGCGGTGAACGCGGTGAACGCGGCGAACGCGGTGAACGCGGCGAACGCGGCGAACGCGGCGAACGCGGCGAACGCGGCGAACGCGGTGAACGCGGCGAGCGTGCTCTCGGACCGGAAGCGCCCCGGGTGCGACCAGCTCGCCAGGATCTGGTCCGCGCTGATCGGTCCCCACACCGGGGAGTCGGAGCAGCTCGGGCGCCATAGCCTCGACGAGACCGACGATCTCGGTCTCCGGCTCCGTGGTTTCCGCTCGCAGCGCTTGGATCCGAGCAGCTGTGGACCGCAGCGCGCGAACGGTCATGCGATGCTCAACGGTCTGGACAGGCCGCTCCCGGAGCATGGCGCAGCGAGACATCACTGCTGTACGGCCCTTGCCCACGCAGCTCGGCCCGCAGGTCCTCGGGGCAGACACGACCAGCGCCTTGAGGTGATGGACAGCCGCCGTGCACGGAGTGACGGCGCCCTGCCGGGTGGCCGGCAGCTCCCACAGCCCTCCCGGTCACCGCAGCGACGTGGGTGAATCAGGTGCTCGGCAGTCAATACCTCGCGAGCCTCGCGAACGGCGTCGATCGCGTCGGTCTTCCGACCGACGTGCTGCGAGGGCCGTTTGGGGCGGCAGACCTCGACGACCCGTTCGCCGACGCGTCGAGAAAAGTGGCCAGCCCTGCCCGGGCCGGTGGCGGCTTCGGCGTACGCGAGCGCAGCGTCGGCGGCGGACACCGCCGCGGTGGCCAGTCCCGCACCTCACGGTGCACGCGCCCACAGCAGCTGAGCTGAAGGCGGCGGCCCTCGATCCCCAGGCCCGCTGCTTCGCGGTGCCCTCATCGAACACTTGCACACTGCCCTCCAGGACAGTGCCCCAAGGGACAATTTCGCCCCGTTGCGCACGCCCGTAACTTCGTCGCGGCAGCAAGTACGGCCGCAGACCGCCGCAAGAACCACCGCTCGACAAGGGGACAACACCGTGCGCAACCGCATCACCGCCGCCGCCATCGCCACAGCCGCCTCTGTCGCCCTCATCGGCGGCGCCGGGCAGGCCTTGGCCGACAGTCAGGCCGCCACCAGGCCCGCCGCGCCCTCGAAGCTGACCGTGGACGCCTACAAGAAGTGGCTGAAGAAGACCCCGGGCGAGGAAGCCAAGGACACGCTCCAGGAGTTCAACAGGCTGCCCGCGGCCAAGCAGAAGAAGTTCGTCGGCTATCTGCAGGACCCGAAGGTGCTCAAGGCGTTCGTCGTCGGGCACGACGGCAAGATCCCCAGCCTCTCCTACGGAACGACCGTCACCTACAAGAAGGACATCACCTTCACCACGCGCACGTCCGCCGCGGCCCGCGGGACCAAGGACAGCAAGACCATCACCCTGTCCACCAGGTCGATCCAGCGCATCTTCAACATCCCGGTCACCGAGCTGTCGACCGAGCTGACCTACGAGACCAAGGGCAACAAGATCACCGGCAAGGGCTGGAAGACCAAGAACTACGGCAGCAACCACAACGCCGCCTTCGCCATCAAGCTCTCCAAGACCCGCACCGCGCTCAAGGCCAACGAGCTCACCGGTGTGACCAACTGGACCGCCACCCCCAAGTACAAGAGCGCCGGCACCACGGTCATCAAGAAGCACCAGCTCGTCACCGGCAAGGGCGCCCGCACCCACCACGCTCAGATCGGCAACGGCTCGCGCTGACGCCCGACACGGCTGAAGGCGGCGGTCCCATCCCCCCAGGGGACCGCCGTCACGAGCCGCACGCGATCGCGCTCGGGAGCGAGGAAGACCATCACCTGATCGCCACCGCCCTTGCTGACTGTGGCCGCAACATGAGCAGAGCGGGCTGACTGCCGAGACCGGGACAGCTACGCTGCCCCGCGCGGGGCGTCGGCGGCAATGCCGATGCAGTGCCCGGGCGGCGTAGGAGTGCACGCCCTGTAGCCGTCGGCGCCGCTTAACCTGAGGTGGGCCCCATGACACTGAGGGCCGGCACGGCCGGACCCACGAGAACGCGTCGACTTGCGCCGGGACACGTGCGGATCTACGGGATTCTGCCCCAACAGCCCCTGCGGCAGCCTATGTTCACGACGACAACCGCTGCGTACCCGCCTCGCAGGAGGCCCTGAATGCGCCGCACGCTCCGAACCGCCCTAGCCGGGGTGGTGACCGCCGCCGCCCTTGTGGTGGGCGGCACCGCCCATACCACGCCCGCAGGACCGGGGGTCACGGGCCGTGTGATCAGTCAGACCACCGCGAACGGCACCGACTACATTCTGCGGGAGGTCACGATCCCGCCCGGCCAGGCCACCGGCTGGCACTACCACGACGGGCCGCTGTACGGCTTTGTCAAGCAGGGCACCCTCAGCCACTACGACTCCACATGCGAGACCGACGGCGTCTACCGCTCCGGCGATACCATCCAGGAACCGGCCGGACCCGACTACGTCCACATCGGCCGGAACCTGGGCGACACCCCGCTCGTCCTGGTCGTCCTCTACGTCCTGCCCCACGGCTCCCCGTTCTCCGAGGACGCCCCGAACCCGGGCTGCTCCTTCGAGTGATCACCCGGCGGATGGCCCGGACCCCGTATGCCGTCGAACCCGGTGGTGTTCACGGGCCCGGGTGTCAGGCGCGGCGGCCGATGGCGCTGCAGGTGTTGACGAGGCCCAGGCAGGCCCGCGCAGGCCGGGCGGGGTGTCATCACGTTGATGTGGCCCTTGTAGGCGGTGACTTCGGGACCGGCGGTGGTGAGGAGTTCGTAGAGCTGGGTGTCGATGCCGAAGCTGTTGCCCCGGCATCGGTGCAGTTTCGCGGTAGCGCTCGTCCATCTCGTCGTACGCGGCGGTTGCGCCCCACAGCCGGAAGCCGGAAGCCGGAAGCCGGTCGCGTTGGCGTCGACGGGGTACGCCGTGCCACCGCCGGGCCTGGCCAGTTCGGCGAGGTGGTCCACGATCGCCGCTCCCGGCCGCCGTTGGGTGGTTTCGCCATACGTCGCGGATGGGGTTTCGCAGTCGGCTGGTGCGGGTCTTCCACCTCCGCTCGCACCAGCAGTGCATCAGGGCACGAACAGAAGTTGAGCCAGATCCCCTGGAAGGTGCGAGACGTCGTTGTTCGGCACGGCCCAGCAGGGGTTGGCGAACTTCCACACCACTTTCGCCTGCCCCTCACGTTTCTGTCTCTTGGACGACGTTTTCGTCGTGCGAGGTGGGAAAAAGGCGTGGCGACCTTGTTCGCCACCGGCTCTCCATGCCCCTTGGGTCGTTGCGCCGCCCTTTCCGCAGTCCGCGACAATCCGTCGTCCGAGGGGCAGCGGCGGCCGGATGGCGACACCCCGCCGCAGCGGAGCCTTGTCCGGCGCTTTGCGGCTGCGTAGGTTGCTGGGCGCGTGCTGCAGACAGCGGGCGACGACGCGCCCGCCCGGCGAACCTGACGAGCGCGGCGAACGCGGCACACATCAGGCGAACGCGGCACATATGAAGAAGGCCTGACGCGGCACATGAAGGAACCGGGGGAGGGGCATCAATTGGGCCGTCCGGGCCGTCCAGAGGCTCCGTTGGATCCGGCCGGCGGGCCCGTACAGCGGTTCGCACTGGAGCTGCGCAAGCTGCGCCAGGACGCCGGCGGGCTCACCTACCGGGCGCTGGCCCGGCGCACGTCGTACACGGTTTCGACTCTGTCCAGGGCCGCCGGGGGTGAGCAACTGCCCTCGCTGCAGGTCACCATGGCCTATGTCCAGGGGTGCGGAGGAGACCTGGAGGAATGGGAACGGCGCTGGAGGCAGGAGGAGGAGGAAGTGGCCGCCGAGGCGGTCGACCACGACGACGCCGAGTCGCCGTACCAGGGCCTGGCCCGGTTCGAACCCCGCGATCGCAGCCGGTTCTTCGGCCGCGAGGAGTTGGTCGCCGACTTGCTGGAACTGGTGCGACGTAGTCTGACCGCTGTCGTCGGCGCCTCCGGCAGCGGGAAGTCCTCGCTGCTGCGTGCCGGTCTGATCCCGGCCCTGCAGACCGCGGCCTCGCAGGACGTACGCCCCGCGGCCATCAGGATCTTCACCCCTGGAGCGCATCCCGCCCGTACCCATGCCGAAATGTTCATCCCGAAGGACTCCGATGGCGACACGGTCGTCGTGGTCGACCACTTCGAGGAGGTCTTCACCCTGTGCGCCGATCCCGCCGAGCGGGCGGCGTTCATCGACCTGCTGTTGTCGGCGCGGGAGCCCGGGAGCCGACTGCGCGTGGTCATCGCGGTGCGTGCCGACTTCCTCGAACGCTGTGCCGAGTACCGCGGGCTCACCACCGCGCTTCGCAAGTCCACCCTGCTGGTCGGGCCGATGGGTCCGGCCGAGCTGCGAGAGGCGATCGTGAAGCCGGCTGCCGCCGCGGGGCTGATCGTGGAACGCGCCCTGACCAGCCGGCTCGTCGAGGAGGTCACCGACGAGCCCGGGGGACTGCCTCTGCTGTCCCATGTCCTGCTGGAGACGTGGCGGCGCCGCCGCGGCCGCTCGCTGACCGAGGCCGCCTACGAGGCGGCGGGTGGTCTGCACGGCGCCATCGCCCGCACCGCGGAGCACACCTACGCCCAGCTCACCCCCGAGCGCGCCGAGTTGGCCCGCCGTGTGCTGCTCAGACTCATCACCCCGGGTGAGGGGGCGCAGGACACTCGTCGCCCCACTGACTGGTCTGAACTGGTTACCACGGCCCGGGCCGAGGACCTCGACTTCGTTCTGGAGCGACTTGCGCTTGCCCGGCGATCACTCTGGACGAGGGCAGCGTCGATCTCGCGCACGAGGCGCTGATCACTGCCTGGCCGCGGCTGCGGGCTTGGGTCGAGGAGGACCGCGAGCGGCTGCGTATCCACCGCCGGCTGACCGAGGCCGCCCAGGCCTGGGAGGAACTTGAGCGTGACTTCGGTGCGTTGTACCGGGGAACGCGTCTGGCGATCCTGCGTGAATGGGCTTCCCGCGACGGCAGCCGCGATGAACGCAACACCCTGGAGCGCGAGTTCCTCGACGCCAGCATCGGTCTGGAAGACAGTGAGCGGGCCACGGCCGTGCGGCGCAATCGCCGTCTGCGTCTCCTCACCGCCGGTCTTGCGCTGCTGCTGGTGGTCACGGGCGTTGGTGTGGTCGCTCTGCAACAGCGTCAGGACGCCCTCCGGTCCCAGCGGGTTGCGGTCTCGCGGCAGTTGGCGGCCGAGGCGCTCGGTCTTGTGGAGTCCCGACCGGCCGCGGCGATGCTGCTGAGTGTGGAGGCCTTCCGTGCGGCGCCGACGTTCGAGGCGCGCAGCGCCATGCTGACCGTCTCGGCGCATCAGTACTACCAGGCCGAGCTGTCCGGCCACGACGACGCCGTCTCCGAGGCCGCCTTCAGCCCGGACGGCCGTACGTTGGCCACGGCCAGCCGCGACCGTACGGTGGTGCTGTGGGACGCGGTCACACGGCGGCGGCTGGCGACCCTGCTGAGGCAAGTACTGACCGCCGAGGCTCTCCTTGAGCCAGGCGAGCCGAATGCTGGTCGAGCGAGGCGGGAGCGGCTCGAGCCGCTCGTAGGTGAGGGCGTCCAGTTCCAGCAAGGGACCTCCTTGCGGACGGTCGACCAGCTTGCCGATGGTCGCTCCCCGTGGTGAGACCGACTTCGTGTCCGCCCGTGCGGTGCCGATGTCCAGGCGTCGCGCGTGGATCTCATCGAGGCGGATCGCCGGTTCGGGAGAGGGGCTCCGTGCACAACGGCTTTCGACAAGACTGCTTCACCGTTGATTTGTGCGCCGCTCAGGATGATGCCGTGCGCCACCAGGATGTCCGAAGCCCAGAAGATGTCACAGGTCAGGAGATGCGCGCCGAGTGCCTGTTCGGTGCTTCCCATATGGCCGATGTCGGCTTGGCGCAGGTCCACACCGCCGATCCGGGCGCTGGCCAGCGACAGCCACCTGCCTGTGGACAGCCCGTAGCGGCCGTTGAACCATGACCCGATCGTGAGGAGGTTTCCGTTGATCCAACCACCGACCTTCGCACGATCGAGGTTGAGGTCGAGCGTGATGTCGCTCCCTTGGATCCATACGTTTCCCTCCACGACCGCGTCGCGCATGTCGAGGCCCGGACAACGCAGCGCTTCCGCGCTGAACTCGGGCAGGTGAGACCTCTGCAGGTTGACGGCGAGAGTCGTAGCGTGCCGAAGGGTCAAGGCATCGGAGAAGGAACAGGCGTCGAAGTCGATCTCGCAGTCGACAGCCGCGGAGGTCAGGTCGAGTTCACCCGTCACTCGTGCGCCCGTGACACGGAGCGCATGAACCTTCCCGGGATTCGCGGGCGGGCCGTCAAGCAGCAGGAGCGCGATCACGTGAGCGCTTATCTGCCGCTCGGGACCCCACGCTGCCCCAGCCGCCGGGTCGTCATCAACCGCCATTCCCGTACGAAGGTCCAGCATGCTGCCGTCCCGGAAAGCTGACCACAGGCGGCGTTCAGGAGCGCTCCAGTCAGCCGGCGGTGACAGGTCGTCGGGTTCTGGGCGGGTAGCCATGATCCCGTTGTACGGAAAATATGGCTACCTGTACCAGGGTGCCGGTCGGGACCCGGCCTCAGCCACAGCACCGACAGCTCCTTTTGCCCCTGGGACAGAGCTGGGACAGTCCGGGGGCGCGGCCTGCGCGAGCTGAGGGACCGTGGGTACGGGCGCGAGTTGCTGGACCTGCTGCCGGCCGACCGCACCAAGCCGTTCGCCGTGCTCGTCGCGTCGAACGAGGCGCCGGCACGCGAGCTGTACCAGCGGTGGCGGGGGGAAAGGCCAGAGTCGGCAAGGTCAGTAACAAACACGCGCACCAACGCCCTCGCCGAACATCAACCCGCACCACCCTGCTGGAATACCAACAGCTGTGTCGACCAACCGGCGCAACGAAGGGCTGCAGCAGCGTCCCGGACCGTGTCCCCAAGAACCGAACCCAAGGGTTGTCCAGAACGCAATTCGCAGGCCGTTCGCTGCTGTCTGCGTCTGCTGCATGACCACTTCCTCGGGCGCAGCACATATGAACGATCCCAGCTTGGCGCGTCCGCGTCACCATCGAAGGGCTTGACGGGAAGGCCGTGTTCGCCTTCGCCTACTGGCTCACTGGTATGCGTGAATCAACGGGCCCTGACCGCTTCGTGCCCGTGCCGGGCGAACCAAGCGTCTGTACCCAGCTCTACGTTCGTGCCACGGCGCCGACCCGAGACGGAAAGTCACCGCAACGCCCATGAACCGATCGCTGACAAGACATCCGCGACCCGCGCCGAAACGTCGCGCGCCCTGCGCGAACCTGCGTCCACGCTCGCGATGTTACGACGCGGGGTACCGGACCAGAACCGTCAGGCTGAAGGGGGGAGAGGCGGCCGGGGAGCGCCGCTGCTGCCGTTGTCTTCTAGGACTCGGTCTGCTCTGCAGAATCCTCCGTCGCGAGGTCGGCCGACGGTGTGGAGCTCGTGGTTGGTGCGGTAGCAACTGCTGAGTAGAAGACGGACCTGCCCTGCTTGGCGCGTTCGGCCAAGCCCTTGGCGACCAGGGACTCCAAGGTCATGCGTACCACTTTGGCTTTGGTCTCCCGTTCCGGGTGGGCCTGAGCGAGGGTGTCGGTGACCTCTGATGCGGAGCGCGGCTCGGTGTGCTGGCGGAGGTGACCGAGGATGAGCTCGCCCAAGGTCGGCGCCTTGGCGGTCTTGGCTGCTGCCGTGTCGGTCGGCTTCTTCCCTTTCGCGGAACCCTTCTTACGAGGCTGCTTCCGGGGTGAAGCCGGCCTCTGCTGGGGCACCGCGGCGGCCGGGCCGCCAGTTGTTGTCTCGGCTGCAGCAGCCGCGCCCGGTCCGCCGAGCGCTGTCTGCACGCTCATCAGCACGGCCTGGTCCCGGCGCAGTGCCTCAAGTTGTTCTTGCAGGCCTGCGATCTCAGCACCGATACGGTCCTGTTCCTTGGCGTTGCGTTCGAGATCTGCACTTACCTGGGCGGTGTATTGCGCTTTGAGATCCGTAGCGTTGAGAGTGTCTTCAGCCATGATGGTTGCCCTCTTCCGGAATCGGGGTCGCTGTGTGTGGCGGATGCTACTCAACCTGGCCGGAACCAACTCCTGTATCTGTCCGGGTTCCCGCGTCTCTCGTGTCGGCGGCAGCTCCTGTTGCCCTGGATTCCCCTTGACGATACGCGCACAGAGCGCCTGGCTTCCCTCCGGTACGAGGCGTCGCCGAAGGCTGGGTCGTGATTCAGTATCGAGTAGCCGGTGTTCACAGCACCGGTTGGGAAGGCACTCCCGTGCACAGCGTAGTCAACAACGACAGCACCACCACCGCCAATTGCTCCTCCCTGATCGACGAGATCGTCCGGGAGGGCGCGAGGCGGATGCTGGCCGCCGCGCTCGAAGCCGAAGTCGACGCGTATATGGCCGAGTTGGCCGATCAGCGCGACGAGGCGGGACAGCGGCTCTTGGTCCGCAACGGCTACCACCAGCCGAGAAAGGTCACCACCGCGGCCGGGTTGGTCGAGGTCAACGCCACGCGCGCGAACGATAAGCGCGTCGATGAGGCAACGGGCGAGGGTAAGCGGTTCTCCTCGGCGCTGGAGCATTTCCTCGGCTCGGCGGCCGGCCTGTCGGCGGCGACCGTCACCCGGCTGACCGCGCAGTGGCAGGCCGACCACGCCGCGTTCATGGACCGCGACCTCGCTGAGGTCGACTACGTGTACGTGTGGGCCGACGGCATCCACCTCAACGTCCGCCTGGAGAAGGCCAAATCCTGCGTGCTCGTCCTGGTCGGCGTGCGGGCCGACGGCTCCAAGGAACTGGTCGCGCTCAAGGACGGCTACCGCGGGGCCGCCGAGTCCTGGGCCGACCTGGTGCGCGACTGCGCCCACCGGGGCATGCGCGCTCCCATCCTTGCGGTCGGCGACGGCGCCACAAGAGTGCTCGACACCATGCCGAAGTCCGCGCAGCCGGGCGCGAAGAAGGCGACCCAGGACATCTGCAACGCCGAGGACAAGCAGCACGCTCAAGCGGTGGTCGAGACGCTCGCCCAGCTCTACGGCGCAAAGTTCCCCAAGGCCGTCAAGAGGATCACCGACGCCGAAGCCGAGCTGCTGGCATTCTTCGACTTCCCCGCCGAGCACAGGGTCCACCTGCGGACCATGAATCCGATCGAGTCGACGTTCGCCACCGTCCGGTTGCGGACCAAGGACACCTGCGGCGTCGGCTTCCGCACCGCCGCCCTGGCGATGGTGTTCAAGCTCGTCGAGTCTGCCCATGTCCGCTGGCGCGCGGTGAACGCGCCCCACCTCGTCGCTCTCGTCCGCGCCGGAGCCCGCTTCGAACGCGGCCGCCTCGTCGAACGCGGCCGCCTCGTTGAACGCACCGAGGTGGTAGCGGCATGAACACCGTGGATCTGCGCCCGGCGACGCCGGCCGACAGCGAGTTCTGCTTCCAGCTCCACAAGGCCGCCATGGGCAGCTACGTCACGGCCGTGTGGGGCTGGGACGACGAAGACCAACGCGCCCATCACGAGCGCAGCTTCCGCCCGGGTCGCTGGCAGATCATCACCGTCGACGGAACCGACGCAGGCCTTCTGATCGTCGAGTACGGCGCGACCGACGTCTACCTGGGGCGCATCGAACTCCACCCCGCTACCAGGGACGCGGTATCGGCACCCAGCTCCTCCAGTCCCTCATCGACACCGCAGCCCAATGGGATCAGGACCTGCTCTTTGACGTGTTCACCGTCAACACGCGTGCTCATGCCTTCTACCAGCGGCACGGCTTCCGCGAGGAGACCCGCCATGGTGAGAACAACCGCAAGATCCGGCCTGAGAAGCCGTATCTCAACCGAACGTGATCCGTTGATTTTTGCTGGTCAGGCATGGTGTAGCTCGGAATGAGAGAGGCATCCGGCGTCTTGTTTCCGCTCCGTGAGCGAGGGGTGCGCGATGGCGTCGGTGCTGGGAATGCTGGAGGAGCGGGAGACAGCGGCCCGTGTGCGGGCGGAAGGGATACGGGAGGAAGTCGCCCGGTTGGCTGAGGTGTTGGAGGCCGCCGAGATCGAGCTGGACCGGCGGGTGATCGCGCGGGAAGAGCTGGTCGAGGCCCTAGCAGCCTCGGCTGCCGAGACCACCGCCGGGACCGAGGCCGAGGAGAAAGCGGTGCTGTCGCTCGCGCCGGTGCCGGGCTCGACGGTGCCGCCCTGGCGGGAAGGGCTGCCGGTGACGGTTCTGGCGCCGGACTATCAGTGCATTCTGGGCGTGCTGGAACAGCAGCGAACCACGGGTCACGGACCGCTTCGGGCCAAGGAGATCGCGGTGGAGCTGGGCCTTGACGCGACGCCGGCGAAGGTCGAGGGACTGCCGTCGAAAGCCCGGCGCCTGGCGGAGCGCGGGTGGCTCCTCCTGGAGGCGTCGGGGGCGTTCAGTGCCGGCCGGCGGACCGTGGCCGTCCCAGACGCCGGCTCATCCGCGTGACCATCGACCACCGGATCATCGCCTCGCTGGTGGCGGGCAGAGTCTCGTAGTCCCGGGCCAGACGGCGGGAGTTCATCAGCCACGCGAACGTGCGCTCGGCCACCCAGCGCCTGGGCAGCACCACGAACCCTGCCATGTCGTCGGTGCGCTTGACGATCTCCAAGGTCAGGGCGAGTTTGTCCCGGCACCAGCCGACGAGGGAGCCGGTGTAGCCGCCGTCGGCCCACACGAGGGTGATGTCGCGGCGCAGCCGGATCAGCAGGCCCGCCGCGGCGTCCCGGTCGCCGATGTTCGCGGCGGTGACCGCGACGGCCAGGAGCAGGCCGAGGGTGTCGGTCACGATGTGCCGCTTGCGGCCCGGCACCTTCTTCCCGTGTCGTAGCCGCGTGAGGCGGTCGGCACCGTCGCGGCGGCCCGCACCGACTACGCGTCGATGATCCCCGCAGTGGGCTCGGCCTCGCGGCCCTCGCGCTCACGGAGCGTCCCGCGCAGCCGGTCGTGGAACTCGGCGATCAGCCCGTGCTCGCGCCAGCGGCGGAAGAAGGCGTAGACCCGGGCCCATGCAGGGAAGTCCGCGGGCATCGCCCGCCATGAGATCCCGCCCGCGACCAGGTAGCGGATCGCGTCCAACAGCTGCCGGTGGCAGTAGCCCTCGGGCCGTCCACCCCGCCCCTGGAACCAGGCCGGCACCGGCAGCAACGGCCGGCCGGCCGCCCACTCGGCGTCCGTCATGTCCGACGGATACCGGCGCACCCGGTCCGGATGGTCGGCCGCGTTGCCGTACACGTGCGCGAGGCAATCGCACGACACGGCGGGCGGGTTGAAGTCAACGTGCTCGGGCACGTACAACAAAAACAACAGGGCCTCCGGGAACCACTCGGAATGGGATCGCACCCCCGAGCTACCAGGAGGCCCTGCTTTCACGCGCGGAAACCGCCGCAGTCACCCGATCGAGACTCCCGTTCGATCGACAGCCTTCGAGATCGGTACGTGCAACAACCACTTACGTGTCGGGATGCTCCGGCAGGGCGAGCCAGTCCGACCAGGAGATCTCGCGGCCGAGGAAGCGCGGCTGCTCGAACGGCCAGTCGGCGGCGATCCACTGCGGCACCAGCGCATCGAGGGCCTGCTCGACCTTGCTGCCCACCAGCTCGTCCACCACCCACCAGGAGATCTCGCCGTCCGCGCCGGCCCTCTCCGGTGGGTCGATGTAGACACAGCCGAGCAGAGCTGTCTCCGCCGCGTCGAACAGCGCGTAGTTGAAGGACTGGTGTGCGGCGATCTCCTTCTCGTGCCGCAACAGGTCGGCCTGGTCGGCCTCGTAGGTCATGGTGGCCGCGGGCCAGCCCCAGGCCGGGCCGAAGATGGTCCACAGCCGCTCGCGCGAACCCATCACAGCCGGATAGTCGAGCGGGGTGTCCGCCTCCCGGATCGGCCGCAGGTGATGACCACCGCCCGGCAGCGGTACCAGGACGGGGTGGACGAAGTCATCGGGAAGCCAGCTCATGGCGCCCGACCGTAGCAGCGCGCGGCCGTCCGCTCCCCTGGATTTTCCCCGCATACCGCCAGACCCTGCTCTCATGCTGGGCAGGGCCCGCGATCACCCGATCGAGACTCCCGTTCGATCGACAGACTCCATGATCGGTATGGCAACGGCTTCTGAGACCAGCCCAGCCCTTTGGTCGCCCATACCGCCGCACGCTGTTGCGCAGGCAGGCCGGCCAGGGCGTGGTGTACATCGCATCGAGCGGAGATGACATCGCTGACGTCATCGGCCTCCCATCGAAGATCGGCTTGCGATGCTTCTGCCGCCTGCTCGTAGTGCCGCTTTCGTCGGGTGTGCTCCAGGATCTCCCGCCTCACGATCTGGAACAGGTAGGCCTTGGGCTGCTCAATGCGGGCTGGGTCGCGGCAGCCTTGACGAAGGCGTTCCCCACAACGTCCTCGGGGTCGATGAACGATTGCGGTACGTTCGCCGCGCGCAACTTCTTGCGCGCAAACCCCACCAACTCGCCGTAGTGGCGTGTGTGGATCTCCCCCAGAGTGGCGTCCACACGCCGGCCCGCCTCAGACATTGCGTCGTCCCCCACGCCGCTTGGGGCCGGGATGGGGGCCGCCGCGCTGGGCTCTGATGATCTCTGCCTTCCCGGCGTCGCGGGTCCTGTCAGCCTTGCTGTTGATGAGCGAGGTGATGCTCGGCAGCAGGAAGCCCAGGACGACGAGCAGGATGGTGATGGGATCCATCTTCTTCTCCTTCGGGTAGCGGTCTTGCGCGCCCCTGTGCGGAAGCGGCCGTCACCACTGAAGAGGGACGAGTCCGGGATTCTCTTTACACGCCGGCGAAGTCTCTTCAGGTTCCCGGCCCCGCTGGGCTAGGGGATGGGCCCAGGGAAGGTGCGTCACCAACCGCTTTGAGCACCTGAGTACGAGACTCTGAGTACGCGTACTCTGTCGGCCCCCGGCCCTCCGCGGAACGCCTCGTACGCGTGAAGCTGCTGAGTCCTCTCCGCGCACGTTCGTGGCCCGAACGCTGGCTGACTCGCCTGGCCGGGGCCGCTCTGTCTGCTGCCGTCTACGTCCTCTGCCTGCCCCGCGACCGCTCTCTCCGGCTCGGGTTCCGGGAATCGATCGAGGACGTGGCCCCGTTCACCGTCTCGGGCGTCGTGGTCCTGGCCGCCGCCCTGTTGCCGCTGGCGGCCTACTTCGGCCATCGGGACACCCTGGCCTGGCCGCTGCTGGTGGTGGCTGTCCCGCCCTCCGTCGTGATCTGGGTGCTACTGCTCCCCGCCCACTCCGACTTCGAGTCGCCCGCCGGACACTTCTGGCCGCATCTGTGGGGTGCGTGGACGCTGGTGATCGCTGCCTGGGGGCTGCTCGTCGCAGCGGTGGCCCGTCGGTTCCGCAAACTCCGAAGTGAGCCTCCTGCGGAGGAGGGATGGGTGCTCCGGGCACACGAGCCGCACCAGCCGTGAACCGTCTCCCACGCGTCCGTGCGGTCAGGCACCTGTGGTGGAGCCCGGCCGCGAGATCATCAGGACGGTCACCGTTGTCCACAGCAAGTTGAAGTGGCGCTGGCGCCGCTCCTTCCCGAAGGCAGCATGGACAAGATCTCCCCCAACAACGATCAGATTGTCCGGCTACACCACCACAGAGGACATGACCCCCGGCCTGGTACCGGCACATCACCCTGGCAGAAATCCGAAGGCTCATGGCAGCTTGTCGCCCCGGAACAGCGCACCTCCGCCGCCACATTGATCGGGCACTGAGACGGTCCGTCTGGCGCCGCCGTCACCAGGCCGCCGCACACGCTGCCATCGGCAAGGTCCCCACCCATAACCCCACCAACGACAGATCTGCCAGCAGTCACGGCAAGCACCGTTGCAGTACTAGAAGCCGTCGGCGTTGAAGTTGTGGATCACGTCCCGGACCCGGTCCGCACTGGTGAACGTCACCTCGGCGATCTTCGCCACGGGCATGCCCTGCGCGGACAGCAGCACCATCTGGGCCCGCCGCCACGTCACCACTGACCCGGTGCCCCTGCGGATGATCCACAGCAGGCGCTGTCCCTCATCGTCATCTCTCGCGGACGCGTACTCGTTCTGCCACCCGGACAGCCTGGCGACACCGCGTCGTCCGGACCAGCATCCGAACGGCGCGTCACGTCACTACAGGGCAAACGTTGTCTGATGCGGCACTAGAAGCGACGCACCGCCGGTCACGAACTCCCGCCACGTGACGACCCATCAGCTCGCTACACTCAGAAACAGGCTCCTGACCAGCGGCGATAGCGAACTGCAACTGGAGTACCAAGGGGGGCGGAGAAGAGGGAGGAAACGTGGGCTGACGGCGCACTGTTCTTTCGTGCTGCCCCAGCCCTACATGGTTCGGTATGCCCGGAGAAAGGTCCGCACTCCCTCGACGATGAGTGGCCGGACGCGGGTGTCCTCCGCGGCATTCGCGGAACCGAGCCTGTCCAGCGCGACGCCGAAGGTCAGCGCGATGAACTGGTCGGCCGCGAGTCGGGGGTCGGGGACGTCGAGCAGCCCGGCCGCGGCGAAGGCGGCGAACCGCTCGGCGATTGCCTCGTCGGGGGTGTCGGCCATGGAGTTGTAGCCCCGGTGCGGCAGGTGGCCGGATTCCGCCTGGACCAGACGTTGCAGCGTTGCGTACTCCGCCGAGCCGAGCATGTCGGTTGCGATGCGCATCGAGAACGTGACCAGGGCGTCCTCGAGGTCGGCGGCCTCGGTGCGATCGGTGAGGGTGTCGTCGAGGGTGCGCCGGATCGTGGTGATCAGTGACTGGCCGACGGCGTCGACAACTGCTTGCAGCAGCGTCTGCTTGTCGCCGAAGTAGTCGTAGACCGTCCGCTTGGACACCTCGGCCCGGGCGGCGATCGCGTCGACGCTGGACCGGTCGAAGCCGTCGGCGAGGAACAGCTCCCGGGCCGCCGAGAGGATGGCGGCCCGCTTCCGCGCGGACCCCTCGCGCAGTGTCTTCGTGGTCGGCATGGGTGCATCTTAACTGTTCTACACTGCACGGTGTAGTGTAGTACTGGTTCGGCGCGGGCCGCACTCGTACACCTGCTTCGCCCGGCGGAGCCGCGCATGCGTCACCTCGGGTACCGCTTCGCCGGGTTCACCCCGCCGGACCACCTCGGACCTGTGCGCAAAGCACCATGCACACCGCGCCCCGGGTGCATGGCCGCTGCATCCGCGCCGGGCCCGGCAAAGCGGCAGCGCTACGCGTACGGCCGGCCCTTCACTCGCCCGGTAATCACGGAAAGGACGTCCATGACCGCAACTCTGGCTCCCCCGGTCCGCATCGGGAAGGCCGCTGTCGGTGCCCTCGGCATGCTCGCAGTCGCCACTGGTGCCTTGGAGTCGGTGGTGACGCCGACGCTCCCGCTCCTGCAACGCGAGCTGGATATGAGTCCAGCCGAAGGGGCGTTACTCAGCATCGTGCTCCTCATCACCGGCGCGCTGGTCACGCCAGTCGCAGGCAAGTTCGGCGACCGGCACGGCGGAAAACGAGTTCTGATCCGGCTGATGGCGGTGGTCTCGGCCGGTGGCCTGGTGTCCGCCCTGGCGCCGAACCTGCCTGTGCTGCTGCTCGGCCAGGTACTGCAGGGGGCGATGGTGGGAGCGCTGCCCCTGTCGTTCATCGTGGTGCGCAAACACCTCCCCGCGGGAGAGTCGAAGGTGGCCATCGGGGTGGTCAGCGGGTTGTTCGTGGGGGGCGGGATGGCGGGAACGCTGTCGGCCGGGCCCGTGGCGGAAGGGCTGTCCCGACACTGGATGTTCGCGCTGCCGACGATCGCGGTCATCGGGGCCACCATGCTGGTGAACAGGCTGATGCCGCATGATCCGCCGGGCCGGTCGGACGACGCCGGGGTCGACTGGCCCGGCCTGCTTCTCTTGAGCGGGACGCTGGTCACGCTCATGCTCGTGCTCGCACTGGCGCCCGACATCGGCTCGCAGCCACTCGTGCTCGGCGCCCTCATCGTGGTTCTGGCCGCCTTCGTGACCGGATGGACAGCCGTTGAGCGTCGTGCGGCCTCGCCGATGGTCGATCTGCGCATGCTGGCACGGCCTGCGATCTGGAAGTCGTGCGTGCTGACGTTCGTGATGTGCGTCGGTACCTCGGTGGCGGTGTATCTCGTCCCGCAACTGTTCGCGGTGTCCGCCGGCGAGTACGGTTTCGGGGCCAGCGCCACCGAGATCGGCTTCTTCCTGCTGCCCGGCGCCGTGTCCGCGTCGCTGGCCGGGCCGATCAGTGGGATCGGGGCGCGGCGTTTCGGCTCGCGTGCCATGGTCATCGCCGGGATCGTCATCATGGCCGCCGCCCTGATCGCCCTGGCAGCCGTGCACACCGAGGTCTGGCACCTCGTCATCGGCAAGGTGATGATCTCGCTTGCCAACGGCCTGTGCGTTACGGCGATGGTGACCGGCACCGCCACTTCCGTCGATCAGAGTGACACAGGCATCGCCACCAGCCTGGTCCTGGTGACTCGCGTGATCGGCTACGCCGTAGGTTCGCAGGTCGGTGGTGCGGTCCTCACCGCCGGGACCCCTTCCGGGTCGGATGTCCCGGCCGAATCGGCCTTCGTCACCGGCTTCGTCATAGCCGGCGCCGTCACGGCGCTGTGCCTGCTTGTCGCCCGGACCATGAGCAAAGGAGTCAAGGAATGACCCGCACTGATCTGTTGAGGGATGTCCGTACCACGCCGAGGCGCAAGGTCCTGATATCCGGGGCCGGCGTCGCGGGGCCCGCCCTCGCGTTCTGGCTGAACCGCTACGGATTCGCGGTCACGGTAGTCGAGAAGGCGGGCACACTTCGTGACGGTGGTTACCCCATCGACGTGCGCGGCACCGCACTCGAGGTCGTCCGGAGGATGGGAATCCTGCCGCGACTGCAGGACGCGCACATCGACCTGCGCCGGCTGACCTTCCTCGACAGGGACGGCAGCGAGGTGGCCTCGGTCAACCCGCACACCGTCACCGGCGGTGTCGCGGGACGGGACCTGGAGGTGCGGCGCGGGGATCTGACTCGCGCTCTCTACACGGCGGTCCGTGACGACGTGGAGTTCTTGTTCAACGACTCCATCGACACCTTCGACCAGTCCGGCCACGGGGTCGACGTCACCTTCCACGGGGGCGGCAGGCGTACGTTCGACATGGTGTTCGGTGCGGACGGTCTGCACTCACGCACCCGCGAGTTCCTGTTCGGCCCCGAAAAACAGTTCCACCGGTACCTCGGCTACTGCTTCGCCGTGTTCACCATGCGCAACACCTTCGGGCTCTCCCACGAGACCGTGATGTGGACCACCCCGGGCAGAGCCGCGGCACTCTACGCCGTAGGGGACAACGACGAAGTGCACGCCTTCCTGAACTTCGCCCACCCGGAACCGCCGTTCGACGAGTTCCGGAACCCCAAAGCCCAACGGGACCTGGTCGCCGCGGTCTTCGCCGACGCGGGATGGGAGGTCCCGGGCATGCTTGCCGCCATGCGCGACGCGGACGACCTGTTCTTCGACGGGGTCAGCCAGATCCGCATGCCCCGCTGGTCCAGCGGCAGGGTCGCGCTGGTGGGCGACGCCGCGTACGCGCCCTCGTTCCTTACCGGACAGGGCACCAGCCTCGCGCTCGTCGGCGCGTACATGCTCGCCGGTTGCCTGGCCGACCGGGACCACGCCGCGGGCT
The DNA here is from genome assembly GCF_002214185.1 of Streptomyces capitiformicae. Taxonomy (NCBI): domain Bacteria; kingdom Bacillati; phylum Actinomycetota; class Actinomycetes; order Kitasatosporales; family Streptomycetaceae; genus Streptomyces; species Streptomyces capitiformicae. The sequence goes on from NZ_CP022161.1 coordinate 4,956,183, forward strand.
TCGCCGCCTACGAGCACAGCACCCGTGAGGTTGTGACCGTGAACCAGGAACAGGTCGGCGAAGGCGACGCCACACTCTTCCCCACCACCGCCCGGGCGCTGGAGCAGCGCAACGACATGCTGCGCAGTCTCAGCACCATGCCCTCCGCGGAGGGACGACCGGCCCACTCGGCCCTCACCCTGCCCGACTTCATGCCCATGACGTGAGCCCGGGCAGCGCGCCGGTGACGGTGGGTGCGCTGATCGCGGAGCGCTACTGCTCCAGGCCGGCCGACTGGGCGCTCTGGAACCACAATTCAGCGGAGATGGGACGGTCTCGACGGTCCGCCTCCACTCCTTCTTGAAGTATCCGCCGGATGCCCAGCTCCGGCCCGACTCGGACAAGGTCTTGTCCGGCGACCGGCCGACGATGACCACCTGCTGTTGAAGCGCACCCGGTCTGGCGTGACCGATGTGACGATTCGGCCGTTCGGAAGGGTGTGTGTACTCGGCTGCGGATCGTGGACGACGACTTGTGGGCACTGCTCGAGCCGCTGCCGCCGCCCTGGCCCCAGAGAAGGCGCCGGGCCCGCAGCCGGTGCCGGACCGGCTGTGTCTGCAGGGGGCATCCCGTACGTGCTCCACAACGACATAGCCTGGCAACTTCTGCCCTTGGAGCTGGGCTTCGGCTCCGGACAGACCTGCTGGCGGCGCCTGGACCGCTGGCAGCAGGGCGGAGTCTTCGACCAGCTGCACCATCGCATCCTGCTCGCCGACCTCAACGCGGCCGGCGAACTCGACTGGTCCCGCGCGTGCGTGGACGGCTCCCACAACCGGCACGTCATTCCCGGGCGCCGGGGCCCGGTGGGCCCACTGCCGCAGCCGTGGTGGTGCAGGCAGTAGGCCCGCTGGTTCCGGCCGGGAACGGGATCCGTACGCGCGCAGGAACGAAGTGGAGTGGACCTTCAATGTCCTCAAGGGCTTCGGAGCCGTAGCTATGGCTGCGGGCTCAACTCACAGGACAGTCCCTAGTACAGGGCTTCGCCCATCGGGGAGCTGTCGCCGATGACATAGGCGCGGATCGCCGCGAGGTACGCGTCGCGGGCGACCCGGCCGTCGCCATCGATGTCCAGTGTGTTGAAGGCGGCCTCGGCGTTGTCGGCCGGATTGTTCAGCGCGGTGCGCAGGGTGGTGAACTCGGCCCGGTCCAGGGCGCCGTCGCCGTCGGTGTCGACGAGGTCGAACAGCGAGCCGAGTGCGAACCGGCAGACGTTGTCGAACTTGTCGGCGTCCACCCATGCGTCGTACTCGTCGAAGGTCAGCCGGCCGTCTGCGTTGGCGTCCATCACCTCCCAAGCCTTGAGCCCTTCGGCACGGGCGGTGACGACGAGCGGGTCGTCCTCCGTGCGCCCCGTCGCCTGGACCACCCGTTCGATGCGGGAGAGGTAGTCATGTGCCGTGATGACGCCGTCCCCGTCCGCGTCCATCGTGGCGAAGACGCGCCTTGTGGGAGTGGCGGCGGCTTTGGTGGTCGTACGGTCCACTCGGTTTCCTCCTGCTGGCTTCAGCTCGACGAGGACTCGTCCTGCCCTTCCTGCCCGTGCGTGCTTCGCGTCTCACGCGGCCGTGGCAACGGGCGGGAGCGGTGGAGCATGAGGGTGCGCGCCCGGGCGGGTGCGCGCGGGAGGCGTACTTCAAGCCGCCTGGGTGGCGGCTGGGGGCAGGGGTAGGCAAGGGGCGGTAGCGGTGCGGACGTGTTGGAGGGTGAGTGTTCGGAATGCGTGGCACGGCAGTGACGTTGGGGTCCCTGGCATTGCTGTTCTCGTCATTGGTATGGGCGCCGGCTGGTCAGGCCTGGGCCGGTGGGGACGGGGCCGTCACCTGCACGGGCAATTCCAAGAGCCGGTACGACCCACCGCTCACCCTCCTGCCCCGGCCGACCCGCAACCACGCGGACGTGCGGTATACGTGCAGCGTCGGACCCGGCCGCACCGTCGCAGCCACCAGCTCCTTCGACTCCTCCCCGGCCTTGGCATCCTGTGCTTCGGTGTCCAGGGGAGGCGGCGTGGAAACCGTCCGGTACGCCGACGGCGGACGGTCCGTGATCGCCATCGACACTGCCACTACGGCCCGTGTCGCGGGCGTTCTGGTCGTCCTGCAATCGGGCCGGGTCACCGAAGGGCGCGGCGCCGGCCATCATGTACGGCGAACCGTGGCCGCCCTGCCTCAGCAACTGCTCACGGACTGTCTTACGTCTGGTCTCCAAGGCAGCGAGAGCTCCGTTCAGCTGGAGATCCTGCCGTAACGCCAACCGCCCGCGCGTTCCACCAGACACGCCCTGGTGACAATGCCGTTGACTTACGGGTCTGGCGGAGGCAGGACGGCGCCGATGACCTGCAGCATTTCGCCGGGGCGTCGCAGCGGTTGGGGTGGTCGTGGCCGGTCGGGGGTGCCAGGACAGGAAGCGGGACATCTTTCCTGATCACCAGGGACGGGTCCTATAACCGTCTGGCCCGCTTCCGCACCTGGCAGCGCAGGATCTCCTGGAACCGCTGGTCAAGGCTGTCCTCGCGCCACAGGGTGAAGTAGTGGAAAACCGCCGACCAGGCCGAGAAGTCGTGTGGCAGGAGCCGCCACTGACAGCCCGTCCGGTTCCGGTACAGCAGCGCGTTCACAAGCTCGCGCAGGTCGCAGGAGCCCGGCTCCCGGTGGCCGACCGCGCCACCCGCTCCTGCTTCCAGATGGTGACCAGAGGTTCAGTCAACGCCCACCGCTCGCCGATCAAGTTGGTTGCGTACGGCATCCGTTCCATACCCGCGACCCCATCCTGCACACGACATGACACGAGGACGGAACCGTCCCATCGCCCACGAACGGGCGACACGACATCGTCAGGACCGGACATAACACCCTTTCAAACGTCCTCAGTCTCCCCTCCGTAAGGTCAAGGAACCATCACCCACACCTGTTAGGTTCCCCGTTCGACTGGCGAAGAGCCGTGAAACGGGGGCTACTTCGCGACGCCATGTAGGTCTCCATACGTGGGAGGCACAATGAACAGACGCGTCACGATGCCACTCAGTGCCTTGTTACTCCTGCTCGGATCTGCGGCGCCCGCCGTCGCAGGCAACGACGACAACAGCTCCGCTCCCGGGAAGACGATCTACGTGGACGACACGGTCGACGTGTCCTACCGGCAGCTCGCGGCGGACGATCCGCAGTGGAACAAGGTGCCCCGGAAGTTCCGCGACAAGGTGCGGGAGGGCTCCTACATCGCGCAGCTGCAGATCAAGAACGTCTCCAAGCACGACATCAACGGCTGGTCGCTGTCGTTCGAGTCACCGGACAGGATCACGGCGACCGAGTCGGCGAAGCTGGACGCCCGGCAGGGCATGCGCACGACGATCCAGAACGACCCGGCGGACAAGCTGATCGAGCCGGGCACGACCTCGACCCTCTGGTATCGCGCGCAGGACGGAAAGACGGCGGCGCACACGCCCGCGTGGGCGACCTTCGCGAAGGGCGGGGCGCGGCCGACGACGGACACCGACGGCGACGGACTCCCGGACGACATGGAGCAGCGCGCCAAGCTCGACCCGTCAAGCCAGGACACGGACCGTGACGGTCTGTCCGACTTCCTCGAACTCGGCACCGGCAGCAGTCCGTTGAAGCCGGACAGCGACGGTGACGGGGTCCAGGACAGCAGGGAGGACCCGGACGGCGACAAGGTGCCGAATCAGCGCGAGGTACAGTTCAAGACCGCACTCGCGCGGGCGGACACCGACGGCGACGGACTGGCCGACGGAAAAGAGCTGGCCCGGCACACGAGTCCGGCCAAGCCCGACACCGACGGCGACGGCGTGGACGACGGCCAGGAGACGCGGATCGGGTCGGACCCGCGTGCCGCTGAGTCCGCCTTCGACGTGACGCGGTCCGTGAACGGCGGCGCCACCACGGCCTCGGCCACGATCAAGGGTCTCAGCCCTCAGCAGGTGTCGACGTTCCGGATCACCGAGCTTCCGGCCGACCAGCGGCAGTTCCCGACATCCACTCCGGGTTACGTGGGCCACGGCTACGAGTTCGCGGTCGACAGCCGATTCGACCAGGCGAAGATCTCCTTCAGGGTCGACCCGAAGCAGGCGGGCCCGGACGTCAAGCCCGCCGTCTACCGCTACGACGACAAGTCCCAGCGGCTGGTCAAGCTCGCGGGCCAGCGGGTCGACGGCGACACGATCACGGCCACGACCGGGAGCCTCTCCAAGTACGTCGTGCTCGACAGCCGCGTCTTCGACCAGGTGTGGGATCAGACCCTCCGCAAGGGTTCCGCCGAGGCGCCGGACCTGTCGAAGGACACCGACAACGACGGGGTCAGCGACTACTACGAGAACGAGATCCGGGACGGGAACCTCCTCCAGGGCAACGGTGTGCCCGTCGGCGCGATGGACCCCAAGAACCCGGACACGGACGGCGACTCGCTCAAGGACGGCAAGGAGGTCCAGATCGTCACGGACGAGCTGTCCGGGACGAAGGAGTTGGTCTACGCCAAGCTGACCTCGAATCCGCTGAAGCAGGACACCGACGGCGACGGCACCCGGGACAGCGCCGACCAGCAGCCGCTCGTCTCCGACCCGACGGACATGCTGATCCACCAGTCCCAGAACCGGGAGGGCCGGCGCAAGGAGCCCGACCCCGACAACTTCCCGGTCCCGCCGAGCCGGCAGGTGGCGGACGATCTTACGTTCAACGACTACACATACGACGAGCTGACCGATCTGAGCTGGCAGTTCTGGGTCGCCTCGTTCACGCCCGAGTTCCTGATGTGGGCCGAGTTCAACGACATCATGAACATCGGCAAGCTCGGCGCGGACGCCGACAACCAGCAGGCGGTGGACGACCTGCGGAACGCCTTCCGCTACGGCCACAACGGGCAGAGCGCGGGCACCGTCACCGTGGACGACAACTACGACCCCGCCAAGTACCTCCAGGTCGGCTCCGGCAGCGCCCTGTCCCGGGCAGTCGCGGCATCACCGCAGGAGCAGAGCTACATCGAGAAGGCCAAGGGGATCATCCTCCAGTCCATCACGGAGAACCGGGGCGGAACGGCGCAGTTCCAGGTCCAGGACGACCTGAACGAGAACCTGCTGTACCAGCTGTTCAAGAACAGCGGCCTGCAGTACCCGGTGTACGACTTCTCCGTCGGCGACGCCAACCAGCGTGCCCTCTCCATCGCCATCCATCAGTTCCACGGGCACACGATCCGGCTGAAGGACTACAAGGTCACCGGAAACACGTTCTCCGGAACCCTGGTCTTCCACTCATACGACCACTTCGGGCTCGACCCCGACGACGAGATCACCAACTACGGTTTCATCGACTGGTTTACACTCCAGCACTATGACCGGTTCGACGGGAAGTACCCCCCGGCGATCGCGGTGGCGGACGTCGAAGTACCCATCAGTGGTTCGTTCTGACGCCCTCGAACTGGAGCGGCGCCTGAGGCGGCGCTCGCCGGGCCGGATCGTGCTCGTCACGCTGATCGTCGTGGCGGCTCTCATCCTGGCCTGGCGAGTCGTCGTCTTCGGCGCACTGGAGGCGCATTTCGGCAGCGGGTTCGACGACCGGCGGTTCGACAAGTTGGAGACGGAGTTCGATCACCGGCAGACGGCCTTCGCGCAGGCCGACGCCCGGATGCGGGAGTTGGCGGCCGCCCACCCGCAGGCCGAACGAATCGCCTGGAGCCTGGCGCTGATCTGCGTACGCGACGCCGGACGGGCCGAAGCCTGCAAGCCGACGACCCCGCGGGACCAGGCGGCGTACGAGGCTCTGCCAGGCGTCGACGTGATCGTGCATCAGTCGAAGGACGACGGGCGCACGTTCTTCCGTTTCTACGGGGACGACCCGCCGCGTTACACGATCATGCACGCGTCCGACGGCACGGACGTGGCGGTGTACGCGAAGGACCACGGGTTCCGGAGCACCCGGTCACTGAAGCCGGGGTGGGTGATCCTCGGGCCGATCACCGACGTGGATCGTGAGGACGATCAGTGGCAGTAGGGCTCAGGCAGCGGCGGAACCTGCCACTGTGAACTGGACCGCCTGGCCGAGCAGTTGCTGGGGACCGTGGCCCGGCCGGTGACCATGCCGATGGACGCTTACGAGCGTGAGGGTGCGTTCTGGGTCCACCTGGACCTCCCCGGAATCGACCCGGACAGCATCGATCTGAGTGTTGAGCAGAACGTGCTGACGGTGCGAGCCGAGCGCCCCGCGCCGGATGCCGGCGAGTCGGAGATGGTCGTGGCCGAGCGGCCGTACGGGGTGTTCCGGCGGCAGCTGTTCCTCGGCGAGACCCTGGATGTCGAGCGCATCGAGGCCGGCTACGCCACCGGGGTGCTGACGGTCGAGATCCCGGTGGCTGAGGAGGCCAAGCCCCGCAAGATCGAGATCAGTCACGCCGAGGAGAGGAAGGTACTCGCCGGCTGACGGCCAGGCGTCCAGACCCGTGGGCCCGACCGGAAACGGCCGGGGCCCACGGGCTTTCGCCGTCCGGCCGGCACGCCGGCCCGTGTGGGGATCGGGGCCGGGATGTCGTTGCTGCGGCGGTGGTGACCGACTTCGTCAGAGTGTTGTGGCGCCCGGGTGCTGCCTGGCGGCGGCGACAACCTGATCACGCTGCCGGTGCTGCTGCTCGTAGTCCAGCACCTGCCGGGCCAGGGCGGGCTCCGCGCTCTGCAGGTGGGCAGCGATTTGGTCAACACTCATGGCGTCGTAGTCCGGCCAGGGCTGCCTCCCACGCAGTTCCTCGACGGCGTCCAGCACGGGGGACCGGTTGGCGTGGGCGCGCTCGAAGCCCTCGATGACGGTCAGGTCGCTCTGGGAGAGATCGCGCAGTCGCTGGGTGATGTCGGTGGTGGTCAGCCGGCCGTAGCCGGAGATCGGGAGATCCTCCTCCCGGGTGACAGCGCCTTGCACGTGTTCGGCCATCCGCGTCACGCTCGTGGTTTCACGGGCTGTACCGGCGGCCGTTCGGCGGGTCAGCTGCCCGCCGGTCCGGGCGGCCTCCCGGATCCGGGCGATGACGGTGCGCACGGCCTGGGAAGCCGCGGCGCCGGGTCCGCCGTTGCCGCGGGCCGGCCGGCTGCCGTTGGCGGCCAGGGCCCTGGCCTGTTCCTCGACGCTGTCCTGAAGCCTCTGCATCAGCTGCTCGTTCTGGCGGCGCAGCGTGGCGAGCAGGTCCACGGCTTCCTCATCATCGGCGACAACGGCGATGCTCTCCCCGGCCCGGCAGGCCATGAGGGCCCGGGCGGCGGCCGCGTACTCGCCTTCTGCGGTTTTCAGCAGTTCGCGTTCGGTGGTCTGACGCCCTGCCCACAGGAGACGGCCGGCGATCACCGCGCCGATCTCCAGCGGGACTCTGGCGGTGCGGACCGCGCCGTCGGAGACGCTGCGGACCAGCTCGGATGTGTTCCGCAGTAGCGTCCGGGGGCGGATCTCACGGAGGTGGTCGCCGATCCGGTCCATGTGGTCCTCGGTGTCATGGACGTGGCGCTGGAGTGTCTGGCGGTGTGGGCCGACGGGGGTGAGGGCCATATCGGCGCGAAATCGGTCGATGACTGCGGCGTGGGCGTCCCGGACGTCTTCCAGTGCGGGAATGAGCGCGTCCGTCATCACTGTCATGGCCGTACTCCCTGGGATTCGAGGTGTCAGAGGCGGCGGTGTGCCGTCCGCCGGGCGCGGGCGTAGTACGGGATCAGACTGTGGGACGGAGCTCAGGATCGCCTGGCGGCAAACCCCGTCCAACAGGGGGCGGCCGGGCGGTTATGGCAGGTGGCATGCCCACGGCCGCAAGTCTGCCGGCGGGCTGTGCCTAGCCCGTCTGGGTGAGCAGGTCGTGGTGTCCACCAGGAAGGAGGCTGTCAACCGACGCCTGGCGCAGGGGCCGGTGCTCGCAGTCGAGTGGCCATGACGCTTCCCTCCGGGCGGCCGGGGGTGCCTGCCGGGGACCGGAGCAGCGCGTGGCAGAGGCGGGTGGTCACTCCCCGCTGGTGATCTCGATGTGGCGGGGCTTGGCCGCTTCGACCTCGGAGACGTTCACGGTCAGCACGCCGTCCGTCAGGGTGGCGTTGACGCCTTCGGCGTTGACCTCGCCGGGCGGCACGGCCCGGTACTCGAACCGGCCCGTCCGGCGCGTGCTGCGGCGCAGGACGCCCGTGCGTTCCCGTTCCTTGAACAATGACGACACGGCGCCACCGGTGCTGGTGCTGGTGCTGGTGCTGTGGCTGCTGCGCTGGCTGTTGTTCCGGCTGGAGTTCGGGGCGGGTCTGATCAAGCTGCGCGGTGACCCGTGCTGGCGGAATCCGGCCTGCTTGCACTACCACCACGAGACCCAGCCCCTGCCGGGTCCGCTCAGCTGGTTCTTCCACCACCTGCCGGGGCCGGTGCACCGGGTGGAGGTTGCAGCCAACCACGTCGCCCAGCTCGTCGTACCGTTCGCGCTGTTCACCCCGCAGGCACCTTCGCCTGGCTGACGATCGTGCTGGCACTGCCCGTCCTCGGCGGCTCGGCAACCACTGATGCGCTGGCCTGCCTGCCCCGCCGGGTTTCGGTGCGACTCCCGCGTGGTTGGTGGTCCTGGTGCTGGCGGCACCGTGGTGGTGGCGGTGCTCGGCTACTGGCCGGTGCGCAACCTGCTGATGTGGTTCGCCGCCCGATCACCCGCGTACGCGGCGCCCTGGCTGCTGGCCCTCCTCGTCGCTCTCCTCGACGGCAACCGGGTCGTCCTGCGGCTGCTGCGCCACAACCCCTTCCCCCTCCACGCGCCGCCCGCCTTCGTCCGGGTGCGTCTACCGCTACCGGTTCACGACCTGGCGCAAGCTGCGCTCGACCGGGGCGTGGTGGGACCGCACGTTTCGTGGGCGACTACATCCCGCTCGTCACGAAAGCCCCCAAGGAGGTAAAAACTGGAATATACCGACAAGCAGTGAAACGTTTGTTTCGGATCCGCAGGTGGCGGCGTCCTGGAAGGCCCGCGTCTGCTTGCAGATGAAGGAGAAGACCCATGACACGTGCAGTGGGAATCGACCTCGGCACGACCAACTCCGTGGTCAGCGTGCTGGAGGGCGGAGAGCCCACGGTCATCACCAACACAGAAGGAGCGCGGACCACCCCGTCGGTCGTCGCCTTCGCCAAGAACGGCGAGGTGCTGGTCGGTGAGGTCGCCAAGCGCCAGGCCGTCACCAACGTCGAGCGCACCGTCCGCTCCGTCAAACGCCACATGGGTGACGCGCAGTGGCGGTTCCCGGACACCGGGAGCATCGACGGCAAGCGGTACACCGCCCAGGAGATCTCCGCGCGGGTGCTGCAGAAACTGAAGCGCGACGCGGAGGCGTACCTCGGTGAGGACGTCACGGACGCGGTCGTCACGGTGCCGGCGTACTTCAACGACTCCCAACGCACCGCGACCAAGGAGGCGGGAGAGATTGCCGGGCTGAAGGTGCTGCGGATCATCAACGAGCCCACCGCGGCGGCCTTGGCCTACGGGCTGGACAAGGAGAACGACCAGACCGTCCTCGTCTTCGACCTGGGCGGAGGTACGTTCGATGTGTCGCTGCTGGAGATCGGCGAGGGCGTGGTCGAGGTCAAGGCCACCAACGGCGATACGCACCTGGGCGGCGACGACTGGGACCAGCGGATCGTCGACCACCTGGCCGGGCAGTTCAAGAACAACTACGGCGTCGACCTCACCAAGGACAAGATGGCCGTCCAGCGGCTGAGGGAAGCCGCCGAGCGAGCGAAGATCGAGCTGTCCTCCTCATCGGAGACCACGGTCAATCTGCCGTACGTCACCGCGTCCGCCCAGGGCCCGCTGCACCTGGACGAGAAGCTCACCCGCGCCCAGTTCCAGCAGCTGACGGCGGATCTGCTGGAGCGGTGCAAGGGCCCGTTCCACAACGCGGTCAAGGACGCCGGGATCAAGGTGTCCAGCATCGACCACGTCATCCTGGTCGGCGGATCCACCCGGATGCCGGCGGTGACCGATCTGGTGCGGGAGCTGACCGGCAAGGACCCGCACAAGGGCGTCAACCCCGACGAGGTCGTGGCGGTCGGCGCCGCCTTGCAGGCCGGTGTGCTCAAGGGCGAGGTCAAGGACGTCCTGCTCCTCGACGTCACCCCGCTCTCGCTCGGTATCGAGACCAAGGGGGGCATCATGACCAAGCTCATCGAGCGGAACACGACGATCCCGACCAAGCGGTCCGAGACCTTCACCACCGCCGAGGACAACCAGCCGTCCGTGCAGATCCAGGTCTACCAGGGCGAGCGCGAGATCGCGGCGTACAACAAGAAGCTCGGGATGTTCGAGCTGACCGGTCTGCCGCCGGCGCCCCGCGGCGTCCCGCAGATCGAGGTCGCCTTCGACATCGACGCCAACGGCATCATGCACGTCACGGCGAAGGACCTCGGCACCGGCAAGGAGCAGAAGATGACCGTCACCGGCGGCTCCTCGCTGCCGAAGCAGGACATCGACCGCATGATGCGCGAGGCAGAGAAGCACGCCGAGGAGGACCGCAGGCGGCGCGAGGTGGCCGAGACCCGCAACCAGGCCGAGCAGGTCGTCTACCAGACCGATCGGCTGCTGACCGACAGCGCCGACAAGATCCCCGGGGACGTGAAGAGCGAGGTCGAGAGCGCTCTGTCGGAGCTCAAGGAGACCATCAAGGCCCAGCCGGCCGAGGGTGGCGACACGGTGGCCCTGCGGCAGGCGACGGAGAAGGCGATGGCGGCGGCTCAGAAGGTGGGCACCGCCATGTACGCCCAGGCACAGCAGGCACAGGGCCAGCAGGCTACTGCCGGTGGTGGCGCGGGCGGTGGCGCGGCAGGCACCGCCGGGCAGGACGAGGATGTCGTCGACGCCGAGATCGTCGACGACGACCAGCGGCAGGAGGGTGCCGGATGAGCCGTCCGAGTGACACACACCGCCCCGGTGAGCACCCGCTGTCGATCATCCGCGACAACGGGCGGCGGGAACCGGGCACCAGCCTGGAGCCGCGCCGCCACGGCGACGTCGAGCCCGCCGAGCGCGCCAGGCAGGCCGACGCCGCGGGCGAGACCGACGCCCTGCGCGCGCAGCTGCGGGAACGCACAGCGGACCTGCAGCGCCTGAAATCCGAGTACGACAACTACCGCGAGCGGGTCAGCCGCGACCGCCGCACGGTCGGCGAGATAGCCGTGGCCAACGTCCTCACCGGCCTTCTCCCAGTCCTCGACGCCATCGACCAGGCCCGTAAGCAAGGAGAGGTCACCGGCGGCTTCCAGCGCGTCACCGACGTGCTGGAAAGCGAACTCGCCGCCCTGGGACTGCAGTCCTTCGGCACGGCCGGCGACCCCTTCGACCCCACCTGGCACGAGGCCGTCTCCTGTACCCGCGCCGACCACGTCGAACAGCCCACATGCACCACGATCCTGCGCCCTGGCTACCGCGTCGGCGACCAAATCCTGCGCCCCGCCCAGGCGGAAGTCGCCGAACCACCGGCCATGCGGTAAGGCGCCTCACCTTCTCCCGAAGAAGGTTCCCCGGACAGCCGCCCGTGACCGTCTCCGAGACGGTCACGGCCACTGATGGGAGCCGCGGCGGCGAGGACCGTGGGATCTCATCGGCCGACGACTCCTCGAAGGGAGACGTGCAGGCGAAATCGACCAGGACGATCGTGTTGATGGGCTCGGGCTGGGCGGGGGTGAGGGCCAGTGGCTCATGTGTGCCAAGGGCCCCTGCGAAGAGCCGTCCGCCAGTTGGTGAAGGTACTGGCCGTGATCCGACGGCGGCAGTGGAGGCCGCCGTGAAGGGTGTCACGCGGCGGTGCGGTGGCCGGGCGAGGCCGGTGTTCGCGTGATAGAGCGGCCGTTCAGCGGTGGTAGAGGCCGACGAAGTTGCCGATGGCGGTCTGGTGTTTCTCGACGGCCTGGTGCACCTGGTCCGCGCTCGGGGCGTCGGGCAGGGCGCAGGGTTCGGACAGGGCGTAGAGGCGGAAGAAGTAGCGGTGTGCCTCATCCCCGGGCGGCGGGTGTGGTCCGCCCCAGCCGGGCCCGCCGAAGCCGTTGATCAGTTCAGTGCCGCCCGGGGGACACTGCCCCGCCTCCACGCCGCCGCTGCGCGGGTCGATGCCGACCACGATCCAGTGCACGAAGGTGCCCGACGGTGCGTCGGGGTCCTCGCACAACAGGACCAGCTCAGCTGCCTCCTCCGGTACCTCGGACCAAGTCAGCGGAGGGGAGGTGTTCTCCCCCTCGCGCGCGTACCGGCACGGGATGAAGGAGTGGTCATTGAACGCGCTGCTTTTCAGCTCGATGCCAGCCATGCGACTGGGGTACCCCTTGCCTCGATCGGCAATACAGCGCCGATCGAGTGCTTCACCGGAGCGCGCGATCGATGTCTCCACCCAGGACGTCCCTGAGGCGGCCGTCCGGGTCGTGGACCCGGAGGACACCGCCACCTTGATCACCTTCTTCCCGGTGCAAGCCCCGACCGGGTCCGAGAACGGCCTCGCCTGACCCCGCCCGGCGGCGAGCACGCCGACCGGACCGCGCAGTGGTGCGGTCTGCTGTCGGTGTGGGTGAAGTGGGACGGCGGCGATGTGCTGTTCTCCATGGCCGCCGACCGTCAGAAGGACAAGAACCCCGTCACGGCGCAGGCACCAGGGACGCGCCGAATGGCCTCAAGCCTCCGGCCGCGTCCGGGCAGTACCCTCGTCGCCGGCCGCAGGGCGAGGCACGACTCGGCTGCCTCGTGGACGATCAGCCGCTGTCCTGGGGGGAAGCCGCAGGGGACGACGTCGGCGACCGGTTTGGCCGGCGGGAGCTCGGCAGACAGCGCGCAGTGCAGACAGTGACCTGGCGGACCGCCGACGAATGCCTCGATCAGCGGGCAGTGGGCGAGCGCGGCGAGGGCGCGTGCTCGATCAGGGCACGAGGGCAGAGGGCTTCTCGAGGGCGTAGAGCCAGCAGATCATCCGGAGAGCCAGCAGATCATCCGGAGAGCCAGCAAATCATTCGGAGTGCACATCGACCCAGGACAGATACGCGATGACGCCCTGAGGCCGGTCCCCGGCATAGGCCAGGACACTGCCCCGGCCGGGCCGGTACCACCCAGCCGGCCGGGGGCAGGACCGCGCCGCGCGGCGGCCAGCCTTCGCGGGGTGTAGTGCGGCTGTCCCGGCAGGCGCTCGGCATCGATCAGTTCCCGCACCCGCGGTTCGTCGTCGGGACGAAACGGGCGTACCGTCGACCCGCTGTCGGGGGTGGGACGAAGAGGCTATGGATGTCCGTCCGCACATGCGCTGACGTCTTTACCGACTCTCTTTCAGCCTCCTGCGTTCTGCCCCTGCTGTCACGGGAAACCGGTGTCCGTGTCGCGGCCGACCGGCCCACCGGGCTGCGGAGAGTCACCGTCCGGGGCACAGACGGCGAACAGGACCTGGGCAGCGGCCAGCAGCGCGCGCATCTCGCCGATGACCGGCCGGTGAAGGGGCAGCGTCAGGTGGCCGACACCCGGCACCAGCACGTTGCGGGCATTGAGGTCCGGATGGCTGATGCGGCCCCTGGCGGCGGGGATGACGGCCTCGTCCAGGTCGCTGTAGAAGGCCACGAACCGGGTGTGGCAGTTCGGGGCCGGTTCGCCGAGTTCGGTCAGCAGCTCGCTCCCCGGCCGTAGCTGGCGCAGTAGCGGATGGGCCGGGGCCAGCAGAGCGGTGGCGGTCCCGCCGTGCGGCGTCGCCAGCGTGATCAGCAGCGGTACGTGCGCGTCACCGCCGAGCCGCTGCACGTAGTAGCGGGCGATCAGCCCGCCCAGGCTGTACCCGATCACGACCGCGGTCCGCCCCGCGCCGCCGGCACACGCCGACTCGACCTGCTGGCCCAGGGTCCGGGCCGCCGTGCGGATGTCCGGGCCGAACGGGTTGCAGGCGACCGGGACAAAGGGGCCCACGCCGTCGCCGTGCAGCTCACGCTCCAGCGGCGGGACGACCGACTGCCCGTCGGCCAGCCCATGCACCAACAGCACGGGAATCCCCGAACTGGCGGGCAGCGGGTCAGCCGGGCCCTCCGGCCGCCCGTGCAGGGCACGGCCCAGCACTCCCGTCAGCTGCCCAACGCCCTCGGCGGCCATGTCGAGCGGGAGCCGGGCCAGACGTGCGACTGCCTTGCTCGCCTCGACACCCACGCCGCGCGCCGGTGACAGCCCCGGCACCGACAACTGCGGACCGAAAGGAATGCCCGTAGCCGTTCACCCTCCTTGCACGAACCGCGCCTGCCCTTCATGAGCGAAAGGGCCGGACGTAGAGCACTGCATGCGGAACACCAACGAAGTAGGCTCGATTCCGCCATTCGCTACGTTTCACTGTGGATGAAGCCAGACGGAGATGCCATTCGAGGGCTCTCGGCCCGGGGAGGTGGCCTCGACCATCCGGTGACCGGCTCGATCTTCGCCGATGCCGCACTGCCGGTCCGGATCGGACCGACTCCTGTCGTCACACCTGCATTGCTGGAGTTCCTCCGCCCGATGGCTGTGAAAGGCAGGCTGCCGCGCTGGATCGAACACGCCTCGGCGAGGTCACGGCTCCCCACCCGTGTCGCCGATGCTGGTTGTTCCGCCCTGCCCAACACGCTGCGGGACGCTGCTTTCCGTCGTGGCGCCCTCCGCTTCAGTGAGGGAGCCATCACCTCCACAGGCCACCGCTTCCACCGACGCGGCCCTCGAGTGCACGTCGGCCGCCCATGCGGCGATGGCGTCGGCGACGATCTGGCGGTTGGACTTCATGACGGCAGCTGCCTTTCGCTCGTGACGCGATGAACACCCGCTCCCAAGTGCCGTCGACGGCCCACATCCGCAGCCGGTGGTAGACACCTCGCCAGTTGCCGTACTTCTCCGGCAGGTGGACCCATTGCGTTCCGGTCTGGAACTTGAACGCGATCGCGTCGATCACTTCCCGGTGGTCCCGCCAGAGGCCACCCCGCTTCGGCGTGCGGTCCGGGAGTAACGGCCCGATCCGCGCCCACTGCGCGTCAGTCAACGGCACACCCGGACCAACGACCGGCTGATCCAAACGAAACTGCCTAGTAGTGCTTCGTTAGGTTGTGGGCTGTCTGCGGCTGCTCCGAGGGCTGGGCAGGGGGTGTCCGCAGGTGGTGCAGGTACCACCTGCACCACCTGCGGACACCCCCTGCCCAGCCCTCGGAGCAGCCGCAGACAGCCCACAACCTAACGAAGCACTACTAGCCCGCACAGCGCCGAGGTCGCGTCCACCGTGCGCACGGTCCGAGCTGCCGGGCGTTTGCGCAGGTGGGACGGGGGCCGACGGGGATCGTACAGAGGTTCGAAAAGTGGTCTATGGTGGAGGCGGGAAGGTTGTGAACTGATGTTCGACTTAGCGTGCGAACCACGGAGGTGTGCGTGCCGGGATTCACGCATCTGCACACCGTCTCCGGGTTCTCCCTGCGCTACGGCGCCTCGCACCCGGAGCGGCTGGCCGAGCGCGCCTCCGAACGGGGTATGGACGCCCTCGCCCTCACCGACCGGGACACCCTCGCGGGCGCGGTCCGGTTCGCCAAGGCCTGTGCCGCGGCGGGGATCCGCCCGTTGTTCGGGGTGGAGCTGGCGGTGGGGGAGCCCGCGCCTCCCGTACGGCAGGCGCGGCGGCGTGCTCCCGTGCGCGGGGGTGCCTTCATCGATGAGTCGACACCCCGAGTGGCATTCCTCGCGCGGGAGGGTGCGACCGGCTGGGCCGAGCTCTGCAGAATCGTTACGGCAGCGCATGCGGGCGACAGTGAGAGAGAGGGGAGCCCACCCCTGTTGCCCTGGGCGGAGTGCGCCGCCGAGGGCCTGACCGTCCTGCTCGGCCCCGCCTCCGACGTGGGGCGCGCGCTCGCCGCCGGGCGCCCCGACCGCGCCGCGAAGCTCCTCGCACCCTGGCGGGAGGCGTACGGCGACGCCCTGCGTCTGGAGGCGGTGTGGCACGGCCGCGAAGGCACCGGTCCGGGCTCGCTGCGCCTGGCCGCCCGTACCGTCGGCTTCGCCGCCGAGCAGCGGATCCGCCCGGTGCTCAGCAACGCGGTCCGGTACGCCGACCCCGGTATGGGCCCGGTCGCCGACGTCCTGGACGCCGCCCGCCGCCTGGTCCCCGTCGACCCCCGCGGTGAGCTGGATTCCGGCGAGGCCTGGCTCAAGGACGCGGGCGCCATGCTGGCCGTCGCCGAGCGGGTCGTCGAGGCCGCCGGGTACCGCCGCGACACCGCGTACCGTCTGCTGGAGCAGACCCGTGCCACGGCCGCCGAGTGCCTGGTCGACCCGGAGGACGACCTCGGCCTCGGCACCGTCCACTTCCCCGAGCCGCACCTCGTCGGCGCCGGCCGCCGCACCGCCCAGCGGACGCTGGCCTCACGCGCGGCGGCGGGCATGGTGCTGTACGGCTACGACAACCGGCGCGCCTACTGGGACCGGATGCACCAGGAACTGGACGTCATCGCCCACCACGGCTTCGCCTCCTACTTCCTGACGGTCGCCCAAGTGGTCGATGACGTGCGGAAGATGGGCATCCGGGTCGCCGCACGAGGCTCCGGCGCGGGCTCCCTCGTCAACCACCTCCTCGGCATCGCGCACGCCGACCCCGTCGAACACGGCCTGCTGATGGAGCGGTTCCTGTCCAAACGGCGGACCGTGCTGCCCGACATCGACATCGACGTGGAGTCCGCGCGCCGTCTGGAGGTCTACCGCGCGATCATCGCCCGCTTCGGCACCGAGCGGGTCGCCACCGTCGCGATGCCGGAGACGTACCGCGTCCGCCACGCCGTCCGCGCCGTGGGCGCGGCCCTCTCCCTGGACCCCGCCGACATCGACCGGATCGCCAAGTCCTTCCCGCACATCCGGGCCCGCGACGCCCGCGCGGCCCTCGAAGAACTCCCGGAACTGAGGAAGTTGGCGAGGGAGCTTCAGCGGGAAGGCGCGCGATACGGTCGGCTGTGGGAGCTGGTCGAGGCGCTCGACGCCCTCCCGCGCGGAGTCGCCATGCACCCGTGCGGAGTACTGCTCTCCGACGCCTCCCTCCTGTCCCGTACGCCGGTGATGCCGACCAGCGGCGAGGGGTTCCCCATGTCCCAGTTCGACAAGGACGACGTCGAGGACCTCGGACTGCTCAAACTTGATGTGCTGGGCGTGCGGATGCAGTCGGCGATGGCGCACGCGGTGGCGGAGGTGGCGCGGGCGACGGGGGAGCGGCTCGACCTCGACGCGCTCGACTTCGAACGGGGCGACGGCGACCCGGCGACGTATCAACTGATCCGTTCCACCGAGACGCTGGGTTGCTTCCAGATCGAGTCGCCGGGACAGCGGGACCTGGTCGGGCGGCTGCAGCCGGCCACCTTCCACGACCTGGTGGTCGACATCTCCCTCTTCCGGCCCGGGCCGGTCGCCGCCGACATGGTGCGGCCGTTCATCGCGGCCCGGCACGGGCGGGCGCCGGTCCGCTACCCGCATCCGGACCTGGAGGAACCGCTGAAGGAGACATATGGCGTCGTCGTCTTCCACGAGCAGATCATCCACATCGTCGACATCATGACCGGCTGCGGACGGGACGAGGCGGACCGGGTGCGGCGCGGGCTGTCCGACCCCGAGTCGCAGGGGCGGATCCGTGTGTGGTTCGCGCAGCACGCGGCGGCCAAGGGGTACGACGCCGAGACGGTCGCACGGGCCTGGGAGATCGTCGAGGCCTTCGGGTCGTACGGTTTCTGCAAGGCGCACGCGGTGGCCTTCGCGGTGCCGACGTACCAGTCGGCGTGGCTGAAGGCGCATCATCCGGCGGCCTTCTACGCGGGGCTGCTCACGCACGACCCCGGGATGTATCCGAAGCGGCTGCTGCTCGCGGACGCGCGGCGGCGGGGGGTGCCGATCCTGCCGGTGGACGTCAACCGGTCGGCGGTCGCACATCATATCGAACTGGTGTCTGAATCCAGGGTGTGGGGGCTGCGGTTGGCCCTCTCCGACGTGCACGGCATCAACGAGGCTGAGGCGGCGCGGATCGAGGCCGGGCAGCCGTACGCCTCGCTGCTGGACTTCTGGGAGCGGGCGCGGCCGAGCCGACCGCTCGCCCAGCGACTCGCCCAGGTCGGCGCGTTGGACGACTTCGGCGCCAACCGGCGTGATCTGCAGCTGCACTTGACGGAGCTGCACCGGGGCGCCCGAGGCGCGGGTGGCGGCCAGCTGCCGTTGGCGGGCGGGCGCAGGACCGCGCCGGCCGGGCTGCCGGACCTGTCCTCCGCCGAGAGGCTCAGTGCCGAGCTGGGCGTGCTGTCGATGGACGTCTCGCGCAATCTGATGGACGACCACCGGAAGTTCCTCGACGAGCTGGGCGTGGTGCCGGCGCGGCGGCTGCGCGAGGCACGGCACGGTGAGACGGTCCTGGTCGCGGGCGCCAAGGCGGCCACCCAGACCCCGCCGATCCGCTCCGGCAAACGGGTCATCTTCACCACCCTCGACGACGGTACGGGCCTGGTCGACCTCGCCTTCTTCGACGACTCCCACGACGCGTGCGCCCACACCGTCTTCCACTCCTGGCTGCTGCTGGTGCGCGGCGTGGTGCAGCGGCGCGGCCCGCGCAGCCTCAGCGTGGTCGGCGCGGCCGCCTGGAACCTCGCCGAACTCGTCGAACTGCGCCGCGAGGGCGGCCTCGACGCGGTGATGCCACGGCTGGCGGAGCCGGTGGCGGAGGGCACCCACCGCGACCCCACGAACGGCCGACGCATCCGCATGCCCACCGGATACGAGATGAATCCATGGGCCGATCTGCGGCCCGCGGGCGAAGAGCCCACGAAGACACGGAAGTTGTGGCACCAGAGTCCGGGGAGTGCGGGATGAACATCGTTCGCGTACCTGACGACAAGCCGTCCACCTTCTTCCACGTACGGCTGTCGCGCCCCGAAGGGCTGCCCGAGCTGATGGCGGTGCTGGAGCGGTTCACGCCTGCCGTGCAGGCATTGGCGCCGTCCGCCGCTGTCGCCCAACTCAGCGGTGCGCTACGGCTGTTCGGGGCGGAGCCGGTCGATCTCGCGGAGCGGATCCGGGTGCGGGCCCTGGCCTGGTACGGGCTGGACACGGCCGTGGGCATCGGCCCCTCCTGGACGGTCGCCGCGATGGCCTCGGCCCGTACCGGCCCCGGCGGCATCCGGTGCGTCGTACCGGAACAGGCCGAGGCGTTCCTGGGCCCGCTGCCCGTCGAGGACCTGTACGGGATCCGGCGCGCGCAGGCGGCGGAGCTGCGGAGCCTGGGCGTGGAGACGGTCGGGCAACTGGCCGGGCTCCCGGCCGGCACCGTCCTGCGGATCCTGGGCCAGGCCGGCCGTGAGCTGCGGGAACGTGCCCGCGGGATCGACCGCCGTACGGTTGTCCCGGGGCGGGGCGCGCAGTCGGTGAGCGTCCGCGCGGACTTCCCGCTCGACACACTCGACGGCGTCGAGATCCGCGCCGCCGCACTGCGACTGGCCACGGAACTCGGCGCACGACTGCGCACCCACGACCGGGCGGCACGCCGGATCACCGTCACGGTACGGACGGCCGACCGGCGGGACCTGTCCAGGACCCGGACCCTGCCCGCGCCCTCGGCCCACACCGACGACCTGCGGGAGGCGGTGTACGCCGTCCTCGACGGCTACGGCCTCCAGCGCGCCCGTATCCGGCGGCTCACCCTGACCGCCGAGCACATCGTGGACGCCGCCCTGGCCCACACCCAGCTGACACTGGACCGTGGCAGGGAGGCGCGGCTGCGCGCGGAGCCCGTCATCGACGCCCTCAACGAACGGTACGGACCCGGCACGGTGGGCCCGGCCGCCTGCTTCATCAACAGGGGACCTCATGCGGCGTGACCACCTGATCGGTGCCTGCGGCCGGGGGCCTCAGCGCGCCCAGGGCGGAGCGATCCGCGTACCGTCCGCGAGCACCGCTTCCAGTCCGATGGACGTGGTGACCCAGGAGACCGCGACCGTCGCCGTCGGATTCTCGACGGCGAGGGTCGCCCCCGGGTTGATGATCACCGTGTCGCCCGCGGTGATGCGGTGGGTCCGGTCGTCGAGGGTGATCAGGAGCTCGCCGTCGAGCAGATGGAAGATCTCCTCCCGGTCGACGGTGTGAGCGGGGGCCTTCGTGCCCACGGGGATCTCGCCGTGCCAGGCGCAGAGTTCCTTGCTGCCGGTGCGGGGAGACGCGTGCGGGAGGAAACGGGCGCCGTGCAACTCGTGGACGACGGCTTCGGACGAGCGGATGACTGGCATGGCTGCCTTCCCGTAGAGGATGTTGTGGAGCTCGTCCGCAAGGGGTTGTCAGCTGCTTGCGGGGGAGCGTGCACGAGGGCGGCTTAACTCGACCGTGTGATGGTCGGCTTCCGGTTTTGCGGCGTCCTGGGCCGTCCGGGTCAACGTGATCGTGCGATCTGGGACGCCGGGTACGGCGCCAGCAGGCGGGGCCCCTGCTCCGCCGGAGTGATGGTTCGGGGCCTCCCCGTCGCCTCTGGCCGTACCCATTTGGCCAGGTCGTACAGGCAGGTCGTACAGGGCAGTGTCCATAGCGGCCTCCGGCCGCGGGGGCCTCCCGGGATCGGACCACGCACGGGATGCGTGTCGCTGCCCCGGGGTTGAGTACGCCGGGGAACCTGGGGGTCCCCCCGGACGAAGTCTGGGGGAGCGCCCAAGACCGTTCGGGGCGTGCGGCTGAGCGGACTCACTCCTGCTCAGTCCAGAGGAACGGTATGTCGAGCGGCGGCCGCATCCCGGGGACGCGCGCGCCCGGCTGATCGTGCTGACCGAGCGGGGCTGGGGGTGCACTCGGGCGGCGGAGGAGGCGGCCGCGGAGGTCGTCCGGGAGTGGGTCGAACTGCTCGGCGGGGAGGGTGATGTGCGGGTGCTGCGCGATCAGTTGACGCGCATCGCGCCCTACGGCCCCATCCGGCCTGCCTGGTGACGGTTGAAGATTTTACTGACGCGTAACTTCCCACTTTTTCTACTCGCCCGTAACTTGGCGAAGTAGAACAGCATCCTCGTGATCCGGATCACTGGGCGCACGCCGTCGCATGTCCCTTGAGCCGCAAGGAGATCACTCGATGCTGCCCTGGAAGCGCCTGATCAGACCCCTGGCCGCCCTGCTGCTGGCCTCTGCCGTGACCGTCGTCCCCGCCACCACCGCGGAGGCGGCCGACACGGCAGACACGGCCGATGCTCCGAGATGGGGGTCCCCCCGCTCGAGCGCAGCCGAGAGTGGGGGAGGCTGGAACGACTACTCCTGCAAACCCTCCCGGGCCCACCCGCGCCCCGTCGTCCTCGTCCACGGAACCCTCGCCAACTCCGTCGACAACTGGCTGGGCCTCGCGCCGTATCTCGTCAACCGCGGATACTGCGTCTACTCCCTCGACTACGGCCAACTGCCCGGCGTCGCCTTCTTCAACGGCCTCGGCCCCATCGACAAGTCGGCGGAACAACTGGACGCCTTCGTCGACAAGGTGCTCGCCGCGACCGGCGCCGCCGAGGCCGACCTCGTCGGACACTCACAGGGCGGCATGATGCCCCGTTACTACCTCAAGTTCCTCGGCGGAGCCGCGGAGGTGAACGCCCTCGTCGGTATCGCACCCTCCAACCACGGCACGAACCTGGGCGGCCTCACCGAACTCCTCAAGTACTTCCCCGGCGTCGGCGATCTGCTGTCGTCCTCGACCCCGGCCCTCGCCGACCAGGTGGTGGGCTCGCCCTTCATGACCAAGCTCAACGCGGGCGGCGACACCGTCCCGGGCGTCACGTACACGGTGCTCGCCACCAAGTACGACGAGGTGGTCACGCCGTACCGGTCACAGTTCCTGAACGGGCCCAACGTGCGGAACATCCTCATCCAGGACCTGTGCGCCGCCGACCTCTCCGAACACGCGGCGATCGGGCTCATCGACCGCATCGCGTTCCACGAGGTCGCCAACGCCCTCGACCCGGCGCACGCGACCCCGACGACCTGCCTTTCGGTCGTCGGCTGACACGTGCAACACATCCGGTGACACGTACGTGTGCCGCGCCGGGGCCTGTCCGGCCTGAGCCGCCGGACAGGCCCCGCAGCAAGCCAAGCGCTCCGCTGGAAGTACCGAGACACGCCGACGATCGTCTTCGGCGCCGTCGTGGCTGGTCGCTCCCCCACGCTCGGCTGCGCTCGCGCGGGGGGACCCCCATCGCGGCGGAGCCGCAGAATGTTCCGCCCCGCGCCCCGTCAGGGTGCGGCCGGACCTCAGCGGACTTCGCCCGATCTGCTGAGCCTCAGGAAACCGCGAGATCCGCTGCTGAGGGCGGGTACGGAAGATCCTTATGGTCGCCTTAAGGATGGGCTAACCGAGGGCTCAGGAACGGGGGTTGAAGGGCGCAAAGGTGACCGGAGATGATCCGTTTCTTACCTGGACGCGTGACACTGTGGTCGTTCCTGTCAGTTGGAGAGCAGAAGAGGAGCGCCCATGACCGCCGTGCGTGGAACATCCGTGGACATCGCCACCGAGGACGGTACGGCCGACGCCTATCTCGCCCACCCCGACGACGACGCCGCGCACCCGGCGGTCCTGTTCTACATGGACGCGTTCGGACTGCGGCCCCATCTGAAGGCGATGGCCGACCGGCTGGCCGGCGCCGGATACACGGTCCTCGTGCCCAATCTCTTCCACCGCAGGAAGCGGACCCCCGTGTTCGACCTGCCCGACTTCATCGACACGGAGGCGCGACCCGACCTGTGGGACCAGATCCTGCCGGTCATGCTCTCGCTGACCCCGGAACTGGCGATGCGGGACGCGGAGGCGTACCTGGGATGGCTGGCCGACTGCCCGCGGGCCGCCGCCGGGCCCGTCGGCGTCACCGGCTACTGCATGGGCGCCCGCCTGGCCCTGATGACCGCCGGCGCCTTCCCGGAGCGGGTCGCGGCCGCGGCCGGGTTCCACGGGGGCCGGCTCGCGACCGACGCCCCGGACAGCCCCCACCTGGCGGCGCCCCGCATCACCGGCGAGGTGTACTTCGGTCACGCCGACAACGACCCGTCCCTGCCGCCGGAGCAGATCGACCTGCTCGACAAGGCGTTCACCGAGGC
This sequence comes from Streptomyces capitiformicae, assembly GCF_002214185.1. Taxonomy (NCBI): domain Bacteria; kingdom Bacillati; phylum Actinomycetota; class Actinomycetes; order Kitasatosporales; family Streptomycetaceae; genus Streptomyces; species Streptomyces capitiformicae. The sequence goes on from NZ_CP022161.1 coordinate 4,979,289, forward strand.
CGGAGTCCGCCACCGCACCGAGGTGTACACGGGCGCCGCGCACGGCTACACGCAGGCCGACACCGCCGCGTACGACGCCGAGGCGACGGAACGCCACTGGGCCGCGCTGCTGGACCTGTTCGACCGCGCTCTTTTGAAGGCCCGGTCATGACAGAGGTGCCGGGCGACCACGGCATCGGTGACCCAGGCATCAGGCAGGCGGGCCCCGCCGACGTGGCCGCCGTGAAGGCCGTGACGGATGCCGCGTACCACCACTACATCGAGCGCATCGGACGGCTGCCGCAGCCCATGGAGTCGGACCACGCGGCGAACGTGGCCGCGGGGCGGGTCTTCGTCACCGGAGACCCCGTGATCGGCCTGGTGGTCGTCGACGCACGCGAGGACCATCTGTTCCTCGACAACATCGCCGTCCACCCCGACACCCACGGTCGGGGCGTCGGGCGGCGGCTGCTGGAATTCGTGGACACACGCGCGCGTGCCCTCGGTCTGTCCGAGGTCAGGCTCTACACGAACGCGCTGATGTGGGAGAACCAGAAGATCTACCCGAGGTTCGGGTACGTGGTCGTGGAGCGTCGCGTGGACGGGATCCACGACTTGGTCCACTACCGCAAACGGCTTGCCTGACGGTCGGTTGCTTGGGGCGGACGGGCGGGGCCGGATGGCCTCAGCCGTCCGGCCACCAGGTGCGTGCGATGTCCTTTCGCACTTCCCGGCGCTCGACGGGGCGTTCGTCCGCCTCTTCCCGCATCCGGCGGGACTCGGACTTCCTCAGGGGCTTCTGCACGGTCGTACGGCGCATGGCTGCCTCCTTGCGTCTACCGGATTCCGCGGTTTCACGGAGGTAGACCCTTTCCGGGAGCGTTACTCATCGGTCGTGCTCTGTCAGTGGCGGTTGTCACCATCTGGACTGTCAGTGGCAGGTGTCACTCTGGCGGCATGACCAACATCGACGACGACGAAACCTCCCGAGCCCCCGAAACCCCGAAGAACTCGGCGGCGAACGACCCGCCCGCGACCGTCGACTGGGACGCGGAGGCGGCCGCGTTCGACGACGAACCCGATCATGGCCTGCGGGATCCCGCCGTACGGGACGCCTGGGCGACCCGGCTGCGGGGCTGGCTGCCGCGCCGGCCCTGCGACGTACTGGACGTCGGTTGCGGCACCGGCACCCTGTCGCTTCTCGCGACCGAACAGGGGCACCGGGCGACCGGCGTCGACAGCTCCCCGGCCATGGTCGGCCTCGCGCGCGGCAAGCTCGCCGGGCGCCCCGCCGTGTTCCTCGTCGGCGACGCGGTGGCCCCGCCGGTGGGGGAGGAGCGCTTCGACGTCGTCCTCGTCCGCCACGTCCTGTGGGCCCTGCCCGATCCGGGGCGCGCCCTGCGCCACTGGTGCGGGCTGCTGCGGCCCGGAGGGCGGCTCGTGCTGGTCGAGGGGGTGTGGGGCACGGTCGGTCCGGTCGGGATGTCCGCCGAGCGGCTGACCGGGCTGCTCGCGCCGCTGGTGTCCGACGTACGGGTGGAGCTGCTGTCGGACGAGGCGTCGCTGTGGGGGAAGGCGGTCGAGGACGAGCGGTACGCGGTGGTGGCCCGTCCTTGACCGGCTAGGGCGTGTTGCGAAAGTCCCGCCTGCCGCCCGACGCCTGGCACGCACTCTCGCCGCACCGGGCGAAAGCCCAAGTACATCCAGTACGAGGGCTTCCGCCCGGCACGCCGAGAGCACGCACCAGACGCCGCTCGGCCCGCCCTCCGGGCGGACGACGGGACTTTCGCAACACGCCCTAGGCCAGCAGCGACTCCAGGCCGCCGTCGACGGTGGCCAACACCTCCAGCTCGTCGAGGGCGGCGACAGCGGCCGCCGCGGCTTCGGGGTCGCTCTCCGAGAGCCCGCTCTCCTCGAACTCGTCCTCGTCCAGCCGCAGTACGGTCGTGCCGTCCGCGGAGCGCCACAGGTCCAGGTCGAGGTCCTCGACGACGAGTTCACCGCCGGACAGCGTGGCCGGGCGTGTGATGTCGCAGTACCAGCCCTTCAGCCGGCCCTGCCCGTCGCGCACCTCCTTCACGGCGTACCACCGGTCGCGCCAGTAGTACTCGGTGAAGACATCACCCGGCTCGAACCGTACGAAGCCGAAGTCCCGTACGCCGTCGCTCGCCCAGTCCGCGCGCACGGTGACCCGGACGCCGTCGTCGCCGAGCAGCCGCGCGGGGTAACGGATCTTCGTACGGCCCGCCTTGAGCAGGACGACGTCCAACTCGACAGTCGACTCAGCCGAGTTCGCGGACATAGCGCACCTCCGTCGCGCACATTTCGTAGCCGAACCACTTGTTGATCGCGATCATGGGCCCATTGCCGGCGTCGTTGCTCGTGAACGCCTCCGTGTAACCGGCGGCGCGGGCGCGGTGCAGGGAGTCGTTCTTGGCGAGCTTCGCGAGGCCCCGGCCGCGGAAGGCGCGGGCCGTGCCCGTCATACCGGTGAAGTAGCGGTTCCGGCCGTCCGTATGGACCGCGGTGAACGCGGCCGGGGTGCCGTCCACCATGACCACCGTGCTCAGGTCGTGGTCGAGAAGAGGATGGCGGTAGGTCTCGGCGACCCACTGCTCGTAGTCGTCGAACTCCGCGTCCAGATCGCTCGGTTCGTCCAGTGTCGCCTCCGCGTCCAGGTCGAACAGGGGGCGCGGGTCGTCGGCGAAGTCGGCGGCCGTGCGCAGTTCGGCGTCCGGTGGTGGGGACTGGATCGGCGGGAGGGTGCCGTTCGCCAGGTCCAGGCGGAGGAAGTGGGCCGAGCGGCTGCTCGTGTAGCCGCGCCGCTCGGCGAACGCGCGGTTGTCCGGGGTGTCCAGCACCCAGGAGAGCAGCCGGATCGCCCCCACCGCGGCCAGCCGCTCCTCGGCGGCGCGCACCAGCAGCCCGCCCGCGCCCCGGCGCACGTGCTCCGGGTGCACATACACGTTGAGGCTGCCCTGGCCCGGTACGGGGCTGTCGTGGACGATGCCCAGCTGTACCGTGCCGATCACCTCGCCGTCCGCCTCGGCCACCAACTGCTGGTAGTGGGCCTCGGCGGGTGCGCTGGTGGCGGCGTGGAGGAGGGACTCGGCGGTGCTGACCATGAAGGGCAGGGCCCGCCTTCGTACGTCGGCGAACGCCTCGGCGTCCGCGGGGTCGGCGGTGCGGAGGTCGCGCACGATCAGTGTCATGTGAGCGCACGGTACGCGTGAGGTGCGGTTGGCTGCCTTCGATTTTCCGGTGGGTACGGGACAATCGCCGCGTGACCTTGAACATTCGTATCGTGGAGGGGGCCGCGCCGTACGAGCAGGTGCGGGCCCAGATCTCGGAACAGGCCCGCTCCGGGGCGCTGCCCGTGGGGTATCGATTGCCGACCGTGCGGGGGCTCGCCGAGGAACTCGGGCTCGCCGCCAACACCGTCGCCAAGGCGTATCGGGCGCTGGAGACGGACGGGGTGATCGAGACACGGGGCCGCAACGGAACGTTCGTGGCTGCCGCCGGCTCGGCCGCGGAACGGGAGGCCGCCGGGGCTGCGCAGGCCTACGCCGAGCGGGTGCGGCGCCTGGGGCTGAGTGAGCCGGACGCGCTGGCCGCGGCCCGGGATGCCCTGCGGGCGGCGTACGGGGAGTAGGCATCCCGAAATGTCTTTTTTCACGGATTTTCCCGGATTTCCGCGGCTACGCCCGTGCCAGCTTCTCCGGTGTTCGTGTCACCTTCAGGCCCGCCCCCCTCGCCGTCCGTGCGAACGTCATCGCGTCCTCCACCGCCGCCGCGTGCGGGTCGTTGTTGAAGTACGCGTAGACGTCGCGGTCGGCGGGCCAGGTGTCGGTGATGCGGTGCGCCCACGTCGTGAGGGCCTGGCGGCCGTAGTGAGGCCAGGGGCGGGCGCGGCCCACGTGGAAGCGGAGGTAGCCCCAGTCGGTGGTGCGCCAGAGAGGGGTGGCGGGGCGGGACTCGACGTCGGCCCAGCAGAGGGCCGCGCCCCGGCTCTCCAGGACCTCGCGGACCTCGTCCGTCCACCAGGAGTCGTGGCGGGGTTCCACGGCGATTCGGGTACCGCGAGGGAAACAGGCCAGGCAGGCGTCCAGGAGGTCGGGGTCGGCGCGGAGGGTGGGCGGGAGCTGGAGGAGGATCGGGCCCAGGCGGTCGCCCAGGCCCGCGGCACGGGTCATCAGGCGGTCCACCGGCTCCTCGGGGTCCCGCAACCGCTTGATGTGGGTCAGGAAGCGGCTCGCCTTCACCGCGACCACGAAACCCGGCGGGGTGCGCTCCCGCCAGGCCTCGAACGTCACGCGTGCCGGCAACCGGTAGAACGCGTTGTTGTTCTCCACCGTGGCGAAATGCTCGGCGTACTCCTCAAGCCACAGCCGGGTGGGACAGTCCTCCGGGTAGAGGGCGCCCCGCCAGTCCTTGTACTGCCACCCCGACGTGCCGACGAACAGGGTCATACCTCCATGAAAGCACCGTTCGTGGAGGCACCACAGGTTTCATGGAAGCCCTACAGGTACAGCCCCGCGTCCGCCCCGCCCCGCGGCTCGGGCACCGACGTGGGGGACGTCCCCCGGCGCAGCGCGTACAGCTCCGCCAGGGTCGCCCCGTCGCGGCCGACACCCTCGTCCGTGCCGAGCCAGTTCACCGCCTCGTCGCGGGTCAGCGGGCCCACCTCGATACGGGCCAGGCAGCGGCCCGGGCGGACGACCGCCGGGTGGAGGCGTTCCAGGTCCTCGTTGGTCGTGACGCCGACCAGGACGTTGCGACCCTGGCCGAGCAGGCCGTCGGTCAGGTTCAGCAGCCGCGACAGCGCCTGGCCGGCCGTGTGCTTGGCCTCGCCGCGGATCAGTTCGTCGCAGTCCTCCAGCAGGAGCAGCCGCCAGCGGCCCTTGCCCGTCGCGTCCTCCTCGCCGATCGCGATGTCCATCAGATAGCCGACATCACTGAACAACCTCTCCGGGTCCAGGACGCAGTCCACCTGGCACCAGTCCCGCCAGGAGCGGGCCAGCGTGCGCAGGGCCGAGGTCTTGCCGGTGCCGGGCGGGCCGTGCAGCAGCAGGAGACGGCCCGCGATGTCCTCGGGGGTCGTCTTCATCAGCCGGTCCATCGCGTCGGCCACCGGGGCCGTGTAGTTCGGCCGTACCTCTTCCCACGTGCCCGCCGAGATCTGCCGGGTCGTACGGTGCGGGCCCCGGCGCGGCGACACGTACCAGAAGCCCATCGTCACGTTCTCCGGCTGCGGCTCGGGCTCGTCGGCCGCGCCGTCCGTGGCCTGGCCCAGCACCTTCTCCGCCAGCTCGGCACTGGTCGCCGTCACCGTGATGTCGGCGCCGCGGTTCCAGCGGGAGATCAGCACGGTCCAGCCGTCGCCCTCGGCGAGGGTCGCGCTGCGGTCGTCGTCGCGCGCGGAGCGCAGGACCCGCGCGTCCAGCGGCAGCAGGGTGGCGCCCGTCCGTACGCGGTCGATGTTCGCCGCGTGCGCGTACGGCTGCTCGCCCGTCGCGAAACGGCCGAGGAACAGCGCGTCGACGACATCGGACGGGGAGTCGCTGTCGTCGACGTTGAGCCGGATCGGCAGTGCGTCGTGTGGGTTCGCGGACATGCCGACATGATCCGTCACCGAGGGCTCCCGTGCATCCGCTTTCCGTAGCGCGCCGAATCCTGTCGGCGGCGACGGCGACCCCGGCTCAGGAGTTCACCGCGGAAGCTCCCCCACCGCCACCTCGCGCCGTTACTGTTGCCCTTGATGGCACGTCATGGGTGGAATTCGGGGGAGCGGCGGTGGCGACTCACCGCACTCCTCGGCGTGGGGGCGGCCGCCGTGGCCCTCGTCGTGACCCTGGTCAACACGCTTCCCGGGGACGGCGGAAGCACCGCCGGCACCTCCCGCGACGGCGACAAGGTGCACGGCACGCCCGCCGTCCCGTCCGGCGACATCGGGCCCGACGTGGGCTGGGGCTTCACCCACACCCAGTACAGCGCCGACAGGGGCAGCGAGGCTGCGGTGAAGCGGGTCGAGGAACGCCTCGCCGATCAGCCCCTGCCGCAGATCCAGCACATCATGGGCTGGGGCGCCGGCAATCCCGAACCCGTGAAGGGGCGTTACGACTTCGAGGAGATGGACCGGCGTATCGACTTCGTCCGCGCCACCGGTGGCACGCCCGTCGTCACCCTGTGCTGCGCCCCCGACTGGATGAAGGGCGGTGAGTCCGGGGCCGACAGCACGGACTGGAGCCAGGCCGCGCTGGAGACCGCCCCCGAGCCCGAGCACTTCGAGGACTACGCCGCCCTCGCCGCGACCGTCGCCAAGCGGTACCCCGACGTACGGCACTTCATCGTCTGGAACGAGTTCAAGGGCTTCTGGAACGACAGCGAGGCCCGCTGGGACTACGAGGGCTACACCGAGCTGTACAACCTCGTCCACAAGGCCCTGAAGAAGGTCGACGAGGACATCATGGTCGGCGGGCCGTATCTCGTCATGGACAGCGTCGACCCGCGCCAGAAGCAGGATGCGTCCACGTCCCTGAAGGGCGCGTGGGGGGCGATGGACCAGCGGGTCCTCGACGCGTTCGACTACTGGAACAAGAACAAGGCCGGCGCGGATTTCGTGGTCGTCGACGGCTCCAGTTACACCAAGGACGACGATCTGCTGCCGGACGAGTTCGCGGCGACCGAGAAGTTCACGGCCGTGAGTCAGTGGGTGCGGGAGCGTTCCGGCGATCTGCCGCTGTGGTGGGCCGAGTACTACGTCGAGCCCGCCGACGGTGACGACAACCGCCATGGCTGGTCCGAGACCCGTCGCGTCGCCGTCCAGGCATCCGGGTTGATCGGTATGGCGAAGGGCGGGGCGACCTCCGGGTTCTACTGGAATCCGGAGGAGAAGACCGGGGAGTGCCCTGGGTGCCTGTGGACGCCGACCGACAAGAGCGACGGTGGTGAGTCGCTGCCGATGTTCGGGTTGCTGTCCCGGTTCAGCAGGGAGTTCCCGCCTGGGACGACGTACGAGACGGTGTCCGTCGCCGACGATGACAAGCCGAACGTGCGGGTGCTGGCCGACGACAAGGCCGTGCTGGTGGTCAACACCCTGGATCGCTCGATCAGCGCGGACATCGACGGGGAGAAGTTCGAGATGGGCGCGTACGAGGTGAAGTGGCTCAAGCGCTGAGCTCCTACGAAGAGCCCATCGTCAGGAACCTCTGCACCAGCGACGCCAGCAACACCGCCAGCAGCGGCAGGCTGAACCAGAAGCTGCTCTGCAACCACCGGAGTTGGCGCACGCTCGGACGGACCGCCACCCGGACGAACTCGCGGGCGCTCAGCAGCAGGATCAGGGCGATCGCCGCCAGGCCGCCCACCACCGACCACGGGGTCCAGGTCACCTGGGGGCCGATGGGGCCGGGGTCGGGCTCGGGGGCCTTTCCGGGCTGGTCCCGCAGGGCGAAGATCGTGACGTCCTCGTTGGTGAAGGCCCGCTTCAGTTCCCCCCGTTTGTCGAGGTTCTGGATGAGCCGGGACTCCCAGTTCCTGGAGTAACCGGAGTCCAGCTGGAGCGAGACGACCTGACTGCGGTTGACCATCAGATAGGAGTTGGGGCCGGCGTCCTTCAACGACTTGACCAGGCCCGACACCAGGACCGGGTCGCTCGGTGCGAGCGTCGGCACGTACTCGACCTTCTCCATGTCCCGGGCGCCCCACGGCATCGCGGGCGTCACCGAGTTCACGGGGTCGTCGCTCAGCCAGAGCAGCCGCAGGGTCGGGTCGTCGTGGGCGTACACGTACTCCATGGCGGCGACCTCGCCCGTGCGGACGCGCTCGAAGGGCTCGTTGCCCCAGCGGGCGATCAGGAAGCCGCCCATGAGGACGACGCCGGCCATGAGGGCGGCCAGCGGGGCGAGGCTCACCCGGTCCTTGTCGCGCTCCTTGGCGGTGACGCCGGTGCGTGGGAACAGGGCGAGCCCGGCCAGCAGGGCGGCGCCCGGGAGGGCGAACATGAAGACGCGCAGGGCCATTTCGCCGCCGTACGACTGCATGCCGAAGCCCAGGAACGGGATGAAGGTCAGGACGAGGAGGGAGCGTTCGCGGTACTTGTTCTCGCGGCGGCGCCAGAAGCCGTAGCAGGCCAGGAGCATCACGGTGCCGGCGAGGGCCACGCGCGCGTACAGCACGAGTTTGTGGGTCGAACTGCCTTCGCCGATACGGCCGGAGACGGAGGACGTGACGTTTCCGCCGACGCCGCCGACGCCGCCGAAGAGTTCGTCGAAGTGGCCGGACCAGTACGGCTCGGCCAGGAAGCCCAGCCACACGGCGACCATCACGGCGAACAGGATCGGCAGGCCGCGCAGTTCGCAACGGCCGACGAGGACCAGGACCGCGAGCACGCCCAGCATCACGAACGGGGTGAGCTGATGGGCGGGGACCGTTGCCGCGTAGAGCGCGATCAGGACCATCAGGAGGACGGCCCGCTGGCGGCGGTCGGCCGGTTCCACCTCCGCCTCGCCTGGGCGCACCTTGCCCCACAGCATGCGCGGGGCGCGGAACCAGACCAGGAGGATCGCCACGAAGGCCAGGTAGAGGAGGTACGTGAAGCCCTGGGGGGAGAAGTAGTCCTGACCCACCCAGCCGCTCAGTACGAAGATCCAGATGCCCGTCCACTTCGCGCGCCAGCCCGCCCGCATATGGCGGGTGAGGAGGAACATGGGCGCCAGGTAGAGCAGTTGCATGGCCGTCGGCCACCAGCGGATGATCTCCGTGAAGTCGGTGACCCCGCAGGCCTGCGCGACGAACGTGGCCGCCGCGAAGAAGCCCGGCCAGCTCCAGCGGGCGTCCAGGTCGGGTACGGCCGAGCCGGTGCGGTCGATGTAGTCGATGAAGCCGAGGTGCTGCCAGGCGGTCGCGAAGCGGGGCTCGGTCTCGATCACGGCAGGCAGGGCGTGCAGGGACACGACGGTGGCCAGGAGGGTGATGAGGAGCAGGCCCTTGTGCTCGCGGCCCAGCCACAGCAGTGAGGCGAAGACCGTGGCCAGCAGCGCGGCCCCGACCAGGGTCGGTGCGGGCAGCACGGAGATCAGGCCGAGCCCGTCCATCCGGTCCAGGTCGTTGTCGTTCAGCGCCAGCGCGGGCACCCAGTAGAGCAGCAGTGCCGAGAGCAGGAGACAGCCGAGGACCACGCCGGTGATCGTGGGGTGCAGCAGCCGTTCCCGCAGCGGTACCTCGGACGGCTTCACCGGCTCCCGTACGGGCTTCTGGGCGGCCCGCGGCGTCACGGTCTCGCGGGGGATGGACTCCTGCCGTGCGGCGGTCGCCTGCGGTACGGCCTCCTCGCGCTCCGACACGGACTCCTCGCCCTCCTCGAACGGCGCGTCCACCTCCGGTACTTCGGCCGGGCCGAGTGAGGCCTCCGAGCCGGGGGCCCGGCTCTCCACGGGCAGGCCCACCGCCGGTGGTGTCCTGAGGGCCCAGGTCGGCCGGTGGTCCCTGCGGAGCGCCGCCGTTCCGGTGGGCGGGGTGCCCGGGCCGGGGCGGACGTCGGGGCGGCGTTCCAGATGGTCGAAGTCGACGTGGAGGCCGAGCGCGAGGGTGTCGGAGTCGAGCCGCCGGGACCAGGCGCCGCTCTGCTTCTTCGCCGCGGAGGCCACCTTGCCCAGGTCGGCGAGGTCACCGTCCGGTGCCGCGTCCGCCGGTACCTCGGCGGGCGGCGCTCCCCGTACGATCCTGTACAGCCTGGGCGCGGCGACCAGCACGATCACCGCGAGACTGGCGACCTCGGCGATGCCCGCGCCGGTCAGGCCCATCCGGGGGAGCAGGAGCAGCGTCAGGCCGAGCACCAGGACGCACAACAGGCCCTGCAGCCAGGCGAGTCCGGCGGTACGGCTCTGGGCGCGCAGCACCGCGAAGTACGTCTCCATCACGACCCGCAGCAGGGCGCCCACGGCGAACCAGCGCAGCAGCACGGTCGCCGCGTCCGCGTAGCCCTGCCCGAAGACGGCCAGGATCCAGGGCGCCCCGAAGAACAGCGCCGCGCACACCGGCAGCATGATCCGCGCCATCCGCTTCAGCGCGGCCCGGGTGTTGGCGGCGAGGCGTGCCGGGTCGTGGGCGCCCTCGACGGTCAGCGAGGCGCCCATGTTGATGGCGAGCAGATTGACCGTGCCGCCGATGGTGGTGGTGATGTAGAAGTACGCGTTGTCGGCGGAGCTGACCTGGGCGGCGACGATCACCGGGACCAGATAGACCACGGCCAGCGAGAACAGCGAGCCGGTGTAGTCGCCCGCGAGGAAGCGGCCGATCTCCTTCCACGACGGCGGACGCGCGTGGTCCTCGGTGGCTTTGACGTGCTGGGGGATCAGGCGCCGGAACACCAGCCAGCCCAGCGGCAGCACGGACATCGCGATCGCCGCGACCCAGGACACGAACACACCCATGGTCGGGACCGCCGCCGCGAACAGCACCAGCAGCACCAGCTTCACCGCCGAGAACACGGTGTTGCCGACCGGCACCCACACCGCGCTGCGCAGCCCGGTGAGCACCCCGTCCTGAAGCGTCAGCACCGACCAGGCGACCACCGCGAGCACGAAGAACACGGCGTTCACCGGGTCGTGCAGGAAGCGGTACGACGACCCCCACAGGCCCAGCGTCAGCAGGAACATGCCCGCCGCCAGCGCCACGACCACCGAACTGCCCGCGTACGTACGGAAGACCAGCCGTCCCGTGCCGCGTCCGGCGACGGGGATGAACCGGGCCAGGGCACCCGTCAGCGTCAGCGCGGTGAGCCCCGCCAGGAGCTTCATCGCGGCGATCGCGGCGGAGCCCTGACCGACCGCGTCCTCGGTGTAGTAGCGGGCGGCGGCCAGCCAGAAGCCGAGACCGAGTACGGCCGAGATACCGGTGTTGAGCATCAGGGCGTAGGCGTTGCGGAACAGCTGGTTGCCTCCCGCCCCCTTGCCCAGTCCGGGCAGTCGCAGCCGACGGCCGGAGCCGGACCGCTGCTCGGCGCCCTTGGTGGCCTCGGCCGTGGTGGTCTCGGCCTGCTCGGCCGTGGTGGTCGTCGTGTCAGACACGGGAACGGATGGCCTTCCGGACCTGTCGTGCTCTTCGGACCATGGCGTACCCCTTGGTCAGGGCACGGTCCCGGGCGAAGTTGCGGCCGATCGCACGGCCCTCGATCAGCCGCTCGAACTCCTCGACTCCGGTGGAGCGGCGCACCGTGACCCGCCTGAGCGCGTACGGGCCCTGGTCGCGCCGGGCGAGCGCGTTGCCCACCGCCAGCGCCTGCGCGAACCCCGTCTCGCGCACCGCGACGCGCACCCGGCGGCTGGAGTAGCCGTAGGGGTACGCGAAGGAGGCGGGCCGGGTGCCCAGTTCGTCGGCGACGATCTGCCGGCACCGTCGCAGCTCGTACCGGAGCCGGTCCTCGTCGAGGTCGTCGAGCTGGGGGTGGGTGTGGCTGTGGCCGCCGATCTCGACGCCGTTCTCGGCGAGTTCGCGCACCTGGTCCCAGTCGAGCATGGTGTCGAGGCCGCCGCCGTTGTCGTACGAGCCCTTGAGCCAGCCCGTGGTGACGAACAGCGAGGCGGCGAAGCCGTGCTTGGTGAGGGCGGGCAGGGCGTGGCGGTGCACGCCCTCGTAGCCGTCGTCGAAGGTGATCAGCACGGGCCGGGCGGGGAGCGGGCGGCCGTCCCGCCAGCTCGCCGCCAGAGCGGCCGTGTCGACCGGGGTGAAGCCCAGGTCCCCGATGAGCGCCATCTGCTCCGCGAACGCCTCCGGGGCCACGGACAGGTCCCGGGTGGCGTCGTTCGGCGCGGTGGACAGCGCGTGGTACATCAGGATCGGTACCGCCGCTTCGTTCATGACGAGCCCCCCTCGCCCGCTGTGCTCTTGGCGAGTTCGCCCACCGAGAACGTGACGTCACCCCTGCGGGCCCGGACGCTCCCGACAACGTACCCCCCGGCCGCCGCGGCCACCCCCGCGACGATCGCGCCCGCGCGCCCCGCGCCCCCCGCACGGCCGAGCAGCGCGTCCCGCAGCCCGCGCGCCACCCCGGCGGGCAGCACGCGGGTGGTGTAGCGGCGCTCCGACTCCAGACCCTTGCCGGCGCCGACACTCCGGGCGACCAGCGCCTTGGACAGGCCCTCGGCGTAGGTGCGCGTGCGGAAGTACCCGAAGCGCTCCCGCACATCGGGCACCCGGTGGTGGATCACCGCGCGGTCGTCGAGCAGCAGGATCGCGTCCGGTCTGGCGCGGGAGAGGCGGATGCACAGCTCCGTCTCCTCGCAGCCCAGCGGACGCTTGTCCCCATCGCGGCCGATGCCGGTCGCGAAGCCCCCGGCCGCGTCGAACGCGGTGCGGCGGAACGAGGCGTTGCCGCCGAGCACATTGCGCACCCGGGCGACCCCGCCGGGCAGGCCCTTGTACGCGCAGCCCACCACCCAGTCGAACTCCTCCGGGAACCAGGCCGGGCGGCGGCCCGACGCCCAGATGGGGACCGTACGGCCGCCGACGGCCATGACCCGGGGGTCGGTGTACCCCTCGGCGAAGTACGCGAGCCAGTCGCGCTCGGCGACGGCGTCGTCGTCGAGGAAGGCGATGATCTCGCCGTGCGAGGCGGCGATGCCGGTGTTGCGGCCGGCGGACAGTCCGCGCGGGCCCGCGTTGGCGAGCACCCTCACCTCGGCGACCTCTTTGTACTCCCTGGTGAGACGCTCCAGCAGGCCCTGGTTGTGGTCCACCACCAGGAGCGTCTCCAGGGCCGGCCGGGACTGGGCGCGCACCGAGGCGACCGCCGCGAGGATGTCCTCCCAGCGGTCCTCGGTGTACACACAGATGACGACCGAGACGGCCGGCTCGTTCAAGACGACTCTCCCTGACCGGCGGTGAGCATCGTCGCGTGCGAACGGCTGCGCAGCGCACGCCGGTTGGAGCGTTCCTTCAGGATCACCTTCAGCACCCGCAGCCCGTCGCGCACGGCCCGCAGGTTGCTCGCGCCGTGGATGCGCAGGTACTCGTGGCTCGGGATCTCCTGGACCTTCAGGCCCGCCTTGACAACCCGGATGTTCATCAGGGTCTCCACCTCGAAGCCCGTGCAGTCGAGGTCGATCTTGTCCAGGCAGTGCCGCCAGAACGCGTTGTAGCCGTAGCAGAGGTCGGTGTAACGGGCGCCGAACTTCCGGTTCACGGTGGTGCACAGCGCCCAGTTGCCGAGCTTGCGGATCAGGGTCATGTCGTCGGTGCCGCCGCCGTTGGCGAAGCGGGACCCCTTGGCGAAGTCCGCGCCCGAGACCAGGGCGGAGACGTACGACACGATCTCGTGGCCGTCGGCCGAGCCGTCCGCGTCGACCATCACGATGATGTCGCCGGTGCACGCCTCGAACCCGGTGATCAGGGCGTCCCCCTTGCCCTTCCCGCGCTGCGGCACGACCTTGACGTCCGGCCACAACTCACGGGCCACCTCGACGGTGTTGTCGGTGGAGTTGCCGTCGACCAGGACCACTTCGTGGATCCAGCCCGGCAGGGTCTTGAACACGTACGGCAGGTTCTCCGCCTCGTTCATGGCGGGGATCACCACGCTCACCGGCGGCGCGATGGCCAGGTGATGGGAGATCGGCCGGTACTTGGCGAGCGCCTCCGACTCGGCCGGCGTGGTATCGGACTCGGAATCGGATATGGCCGGTTCGGAAATGGCCGGGCGCAGAACTGAGCTCATGAGTCTGGTCCCTCTCGTCCGGTGGACCGCCCGCCCCTGGGCGGTCCGGCTTTGTGTCCGGTTCGAAAGGGGGGTTCTCACTTACGGCATGCGAAATCGATCTCCGTATCGATCTCCGTATCGATCTCCGTATCGATCTTTTGTGCATACCGGGTGAGCTGGCAAAAAGCCGGCCGACTGTCGCGACTCGGCAGTCGGTCGCGCGGCACGACTCGGCAACAGCGTGATCACCGAGCACGGCACCCCCCTACCGCGCCCCGCGCCGGGACCGTCTCGCTCCTCGAGCCCTCCCCTTGGAGCATGTGCCGACGGACCGATGCGGGTGGATGTACAACGATGTATGAAGGTATTGATGATTGAGCCCGTATGGCAAGGCCTATTACTCGGCCTCACGTTTTTGTTGTTGTGTCCGATACTTGTCGTCCTGACCGGATTTTGCCCATCTGCTTCAGTAGTTTGTCTGCCGGTTCGAACAATTCCGGTCGTGCCAACACCGTGTTCCGCAGCGCCCGGACCGGGGCCCTGCGAGCCCGGTGCCCGAGTGCCACGGGATGGCGTCGGGTGACCCACCCCTCGGACACGGAGATCTCCCGTGTCTTCAGGGAATCCTTGTACTGCTTCTGACCACGGCCCAGATCGAGGTACGCGATGCCGTCGGCGGCGCCCTCCTCGGCCATGTGCAGATGCAGGAGCAGCCCCGGCGAGAACTTCGCGAACGCCGGGTCGTACGCCGGGAACCAGCAGGTCAGCACCCGCTCGGACTGCAGCCCGAAATGGGCCGCGATCGGCTTGCCGTCCGCGTACAGCACCGACAGCCGGCCGGTGAAGGAGTCGGAGCGGGTGTGGAAGAGCTGGTGCACGAGCCGGGTGATCCACGGGTGCGCGAAGCGGTCGCTGCGCCCGGTCCTGCGGTACTGCGCCGACTTCCAGGCCATCAGGGTGCGCAGGACCCTCGGGTCGCGCTCGTCGTGCACATAGCGCACCTCGCCGACCGCCCGGCCGAGCCTGCGTTCCTTGGCGAGTGTCGTCCTGATGAACTTCGGTGAGTCGGCGCGCAGTTGGCCGAGATAGGCCTCGTAGCCCTGCTCCAGATCCATGACCGGCGACGGGAAGGTGCCGGTGACGTGGCGTGCGAACGGCGTCTGGCCCGCCGCCAGATGGTCGAACTCCCATACGGCCAGTCCCGAGGCCCGCAGCAGCGCGTGGGCGTCCCAGGTGAAGCCGGGGCGGTGGACCACGCCCTGGCAGTCGGAGAGGCCGAGGCCGATGGCTCTGCCGACACCGACGGCGGATCTCTGGAACGGGAAGAAGGCCGCCGGTTCACCGTCCTCGCGTACGACCGCGATCCGCACCCCGCGCCGGCAGCGGCCGACCGCGAGGGCGAACTCGGGGGACAGGAACGGGTTCGCCAGCTCGGGCGCGCCGTGGAGATGGGCCTTCGACTGCAAAGCGGTCCAGGCCGCCCGGTCGGCGGCGGTCAGTTCGCCGGGGCGGTACACACTGATGTCCACGTCAGGTCCGTCTTCTCTCCGTGCGGCCGCGCAGGCGCCGCAGTGGAGTCAGCAGGAGAACGAGCGAACTGATCACGGTCACGGCCGCGATTCCGCCGGGCATCGACCACGAATGCGTGGCGATCATGCCCTGCGCGACGAGGAGGTTCACCGCGATCGCACCGGCGGCGGACGCCACGATGCGGCCGAGCGGTGCCAGTCCGCGCAAGCCGGTGCCGATGGCGGCTCCCGGCGCGACGAGGAGGAAGAACAGCGTGAACGGGCCGCGCAGCACCGAGTCCGCGTCGGCGAACGCGAGCACCGCGCCGACCCCCGCGACGGCCGCGGCCGCGCCCGCGAACAGCGGCGACAGATCCCTCCGGGTTTCCCCTCGCGGCGGCCCCGCACCGCTCGACGAAGAGGGAGACGGCTTGATACCTATGGTCTGCATTGGCGACTTTGCCCCCCGAAGCGCCGGATGCCGGGCTTCAATGTCGCGCAGGGGGTGAGGGGCAGTCAAGACGCCCGAATACGAGGATTCCCCGGAGGCGGGCTGCGCCTCCGGGGAACTCCCGTTCAGAACGGGCCGGTTGGTGTTACTGGACGATCTGGAGCAGACGGTTCGGGGAACCGGCGCCCGGGCTGGTGACCTTGCCCGTGACGGCCCCGGCGGTCAGTGCCGAGGCGACCTGCGCCGGGGTGGCCGAGGTGTGGCCGGCCAGGTAGACGGCGGCCGCGCCCGCGACGTGCGGGGTGGCCATCGAGGTGCCCGAGATGGTGTTGGTCGCGGTGTCGCTGGTGTGCCAGCCGGCCGTGATCGACGAACCCGGGGCGAAGATGTCCAGGACCGAGCCGAAGTTGGAGAAGCTGGACTTGGCGTCGGTGCTGGTGGTGGAGCCGACCGTGATCGCCTCGGTGACCCGGGCCGGGGAGGTCGAGGCGGCGTTGGTGCTGCTGTTGCCGGCGGCGAGGGCGTAGGTGACGCCGCTGGCTATGGAGTTGCGGACGGCCGTGTCGAGCGCGTTGGACGCGCCGCCGCCGAGCGACATGTTGGCGACCGAGGGGCCGCTGTGGTTCGCGGTCACCCAGTCGATGCCCGCGACGACACCGGCCGTGGTGCCGGAGCCGGAGTTGTTGAGCACACGCACGGCCACGATCTTCGCCTGCTTGGCGATGCCGTACGTGGAGCCCGCGATGGTGGACGCCACGTGGGTCCCGTGGCCGTTGCCGTCCTGCGCGACGCTGTCACCGTCCACCGCGTCAAAGCCGTTGACCGCCCGGCCGCCGAACTGGGAGTGCGAGATACGGACGCCGGTGTCGATGACGTACGCGGTCACGCCGCTGCCGGCGCTGTCCGGGTAGGTGTACGTGCCGGAGAGCGGCAGCGACGCCTGGTCGGAACGGTCCAGGCCCCACGGGGCGTTGGTCTGGGTGGCGTCGGCCGTGAAGACCTGGTTCTGCTCGACGGAGGCGACCGCCGGGTCGGCGGCGAGTCTCTTCGCCTCGGTCGCGGAGAGCTCGGCCGAGTAGCCGTTGAGCGCGGTCTTGAAGGTCCGCTTGACCGTGCCGCCGTACTCCTTGATCAGGTCCTTGCCCTGGCTCGACGCCGCCTTGAGGCCCGCGCTCTTCTTGAGCGTGACGATGTAGCTGTCCTTGATGGCGGTGGGGGAGTCGGCCGCGAGTACCTTGCCCTCGGCCGGGGCGGCCTGGGCGGGCATCGCGGTGAGGCCGCCCAGCAGGGCGGCGGTCGCCAGGGTGGTGACGGCGGCGACACGGGTCTTCTTGCTACGCAGTTCTGCCATTACGAGGGAGTCCTCCTCATAGGCGGCGCGCGCCTGGGTGGGGCGCGCGTCTGTGGGGGGTGTGTGCGTGCTCGCACTCACGACCAGGAGCGTCGCGTTCCGCTCACGGCTGTAAGCAGATTGATCGATCCGGGCAGGTAGCTCAAGAGAGTTGAGGCCTTGTCATGTTTCTGTCACACATCCGTAATCGAACACAGGTTGAGGAAGGTGGGTACGTTCCGGTAGGGCCGGGAAAGTATTGACATGAACACTTCCCATCAACCCGCGTAGTTGCTACGACGGTTGAGGCAGAGATCCTGCTAAAGGGAGGTTCCATGAGACGTTCCCGACTTGCGGCATACGCGACCTCACTCCTCCTCGCCGCCGGTACCGCCCTCACCGGGGCGACAACGGCCCAGGCGTCCCAACAGGCCGCCCCCACCGGCTATGTGGCCCTCGGCGACTCGTACTCCTCGGGTGTCGGCGCGGGCAGCTACATCTCCTCCAGCGGCGACTGCAAGCGCAGCACGAAGGCCTACCCGCACCTCTGGGCGGCCGCCAACTCACCCTCGTCCTTCAACTTCACGGCCTGCTCGGGCGCCCGAACGGGTGATGTTCTGGCCAGTCAACTGGGCCCGCTGGGCCCGAACACCGGGCTGGTCTCCCTCACCATCGGCGGCAACGACGCCGGCTTCGCCGACGTCATGACCACCTGCGTCCTGAAGTCCGACAGCGCCTGTGCCTCCCGCATCAACACCGCGAAGGCGTACGTCGACTCGACTCTGCCCGGCCGGCTCGACAGTGTCTACTCGGCGATCAGGGCGAAGGCACCCGCCGCCCATGTGGTGGTGCTCGGCTACCCACGGTTCTACAAACTGGGCGGCACCTGCCCCGGGCTGTCCCAGAACAAGCGGTCCGCCATCAACAACGCGGCCGACTACCTGAACAGCGCGATCGCCAAACGCGCCGCCGACCACGGCTTCACCTTCGGCGACGTCCGCTCCGTGTTCACCGGCCACGAACTGTGCTCCGGCAGCGCGTGGCTGCACGGTCTCAACCTGCTGAACATCGGTGAGTCGTACCACCCGAAGGCCGCGGGGCAGTCGGGTGGCTATCTGCCGGTGTTCCGCCAGGTCGCCTGACCGGCACCGGCCCCGGCACCCGCACCCGCACCGTCACCGTCAGGAAGGCGTGCTGAAAAGCGTTCAGGAAGGCGTGGGGGAGGCCCCGCCCGTGGTCGGGGCCTCCGTCTCGCAGGTGACCGAGAACGCCACGGAGTTCGACCAGAGTTCGACCGGGCCGCGCACCTCCACGGTGATCTCGTCCTCGAAGGTTCCGGAGGTCTGGTCCGTGGTGACGACGACCTGGTCCTCCTTCGTCGTCCCGCCACCCGAGGGGAACGACAGCGTCTGCCAGCCCGGATCCGAGATCCCGCCGCTCTTCGTCACCCAGCGGTACTGCACATCCACGGGGGCACGGCCCACCGTGAAAGTCGCGGTGAAGGCGGGCGCCTCGCCGTCGGGCGGCGGACAGGCACCGGAGTAGTCGGTGTGGGATCCCGTGACCTTCACCTGCACGGTCTGGCTCGCGGGCGGCGGAGAGCCGGTGCCGTCGTCGGGCGGGTCGTCGGAGGGCGACTCGCTGTCGTCCCCGTCGTCGGTGCTGTCGTCCGTGCTCTCGTCGTCACCCGGACTCCCGCCGGAACTCTCTTCGCCCGTCCCGCCGCCCGCACCGCCGTTCGTGCCCGCGCCGTTCGTGGTGTCGTTCTTCTTCCCGCCGTCGTTCTGGTTGACCAGGGCGTACGTCAGTCCGGCGACCGCCAGCGCGATCGCGGCGATCCCCGCGACCAGGAAGAGCAGGGCTCGGCGATTGCGGTCCGGCTCGCCCGCGGGCACCGCCGAGGGGTGCGTCGAGGCGGCGGCCGGGGAGGGGTGCGGCGGGGTCGGCGGCCCGAACCCGTTCGCGCCCGGGGCCGGTGCCCGGCTCGGCGTCGGGGCCGGTGTCGGCTGGGCGGCCACCGTCGGGGTGTACGGGGTCGAGGTGACGGTGTCGGCGCGTGGGGTGCCGCCCGACCCGATGATCCGCAGATCCCGCTCCGCGTCCTCGGCGGAGATCCGCTCGGCCGGGTCCTTGCGCAGCAGCCCCTCGATGACCGGGGCAAGGGGCCCCGCGCGGCGGGGCGGCGGGAGTTCCTCGTCGACGACCGCGCGCAGGGTGCTCAGCGGAGTGTTCTGCCGGAAGGGCGAGTTGCCCTCGACCGCCGCGTACAGCAGCACACCGAGCGACCACAGGTCCGACTCGGGGCCGAACGCCCGGCCGAGCGCCCGCTCGGGGGCGAGGAACTCGGGTGAGCCGATGACCTCGCCGGTCATGGTCAGCGCGGAGCTGCCCTCCACCGTGGCGATACCGAAGTCGGTGAGGACGACCCGACCCTCGTTGGACATCAGCACGTTGGCCGGTTTCACGTCCCGGTGCAGAACGCCGGCCTCGTGCGCGGCGCGGAGCGCGGCCAGCACCTCGGCGCCGATGTGCGCGGCCCGCTGTGGGGAGAGCGGGCCCTCGGCGTCCAGCAGGTCGGCGAGCGACAGCCCCCGGACCAGCTCCATCACGATCCACGGGCGGCCGTCCTCCATGGCGACGTCGTACACCGTGACCACATTGCGGTTGGCGACCCGGGCCGCGGCCCAGGCCTCCCGCTCCAGCCGGGCGTACATCCGCTCCACGTCGGACGTCGCGATCCCGCCCGGCGCGCGCACCTCCTTGACGGCGACCTCGCGGTGCAGAACCTCGTCGCGGGCCCGCCACACCGTTCCCATGCCGCCCTCGCCCAGCGGGGTCAGCAGGCGGTAGCGGCCCGCGATCACACGTTCACTGCCCGGTTCTTCGGACACGGGCGTCCCCCATTCGCATCCGCGTGAAATCTCCACTCCGTGTGATTTCTCCCCAAAAGTAGCTCAGCCGATCGCGGATGCCGCCCCCTTGAGCACCAAACCGGCCCCCAGGACGACGACCATCGCCGCCGACGCCAGCGGCACCGTCCGCCGCACCAGCGCCGCCGTCGGACCGCCGAGCCTGCCCTGGCCCTTGTCCAGCACCCTCGTCACCCAGCCGCCCGCCTTCACCACGGCGTACCCGGCCGCCGTCAGAGTGAGAGCCAGCCCGATCCCGTACGCCAGCACGAGCAGCAGCCCGAACCACGCCTTCCCGAGCGCCGCCGCGCCGACCAGCACGACCACGGCCGAGGGACTCGGCACCATGCCGCCCGCGAAACCGAGCAGGATCGTGCCGCGCAGGGTGGGCGCGGTGGGGTGGGTGTGGGTGAAACCGCCGTGGGTGTGGGTGATGCCGCCGCCGAAGAGGGAGCGCTTCTGGTCGTGGCTGTGGTCGTGGTCGTGCCTGTGGTCATGACCGTGGTCGTGGTCGTGACCGTGGTCGTGGTCGTGGTCGTGACCGTGGTCGTGGTCGTGCCTGTGGTCGTGACCGTGGTCGTGCCTGTGGCCGTGACCGTGGTCGTGCTTGTGCTCGTGGGTGTGCGCCTCGGTCGACGCGTGGGCGTGTGTGGGGGAGTGGGCTTCGCCTTGTGTGTTCGTGTGGGCATGGGCGAGTACGAGTTCACGCTTGGGCTCGTGGGAGTGCCCGTGATCGTGACTGTGCCCGTGATCGTGGTCATGATTGTGGCTGTGCCCGTGATCGTGGTTGTGGTCGTGCGCATCTCCGTGCCCGTGTGCCTGCTCGTGCATGAGCGCGAGCTTGCGGTTCAGCCATGCGCGGCGTACGAGTGTCACGCCCGCCGCCAGGACGAAGAGGCCGCTCGCGATGCCCAGCCAGGTGATGACGGCCGGGGCGGCGGCCGAACCGGCGAGGACCAGGAGGCCGAGGGCGACCACGCCCAGGGTGTGCGTGACCGTCACCGACGCGGCCATGGGCAGGACGTCACGCATCCGGGCCCGGTCCCGGGCGGCGGCTGTGGCGGCCATCAGGGTCTTGCCGTGGCCCGGGCCGAGGGCGTGCATCGCGCCGAGGAAGATGGCGATGCCGAAGGCCAGGGCGCCGAAGCCGAAGGTGAGGTCGTTGCCGGCGACCAGGTCGTCCAGGGCCCGGGTCCAGCGGTCCGCGCCGCGCGGCAGGATCGAGGCACCGGGCGCGTCGCGCTCCTCCGCCTCCGCCAGGGCGGGGCCGCCGGGCCGGACCTGCAGGGAGGCCTTCGCCGTGTCCTTCGGCGACTGCAGCAACTCCTCGGGGTAGCTGGTGAGTTGCCTGGACACCGACTCCTCGGGCACGTCCGAACCGGTCAGCGTCATCCGGTCGCCCTGAGCGGTGACCTCACGCCAGCCGGGACCGGACTCCACGGCGGCGTGGAAGCGTACGTCGGCCGCCCGGTCCGGCAGCGGGGCCGTCAGCCGGCACTCCACGCGCAGCGTCTTCAGCCCCGCCTGGCCCGGCCGCTCCACGGCACGGCTCGACTTGAGCGTCACCTCGACGGTACTCCCGTCGACGGTGACCTCGGTGCCCTCGGAGGCCGTCTCGCACCGCTCGCGGGCCCAATCACCCATGCCCTGCCGCTTGATGGCGGATCCGGCCTGGGTGGCCGGGATCTCCGCGAGGTCCTCGACGTGGAAGACCTTGAGCTGTCCGGGGGCGGCGACCAGGCCGTCGTAGCGGTTGACGGTGAAATTGCCGAGAGGATGGGCGCTCGCCGTCCCGGTGGGGACGAGGATGAGCGCGCAGGCGGCCAGGAGGACCGACGCACAGGAGGCGAACACGCGCCGACGGGACGTCACTTGGCGGCCTCCAGAGCCTTCAGGGTCCTACGGGCCTCCGCCGCGCCGAGCGGGGAGAAGCCGGGGTTGAGGTCGAGCGCCGCCTTCAGCGACGCCCGCGCCTCCTTCTTGTCGCCGGCGGCGTACTCGACCATGCCGCGGTGGTACAGGACCGTCGCGTCCTGGTACCCGGTCCTGGTCGCGCGGCGGGCGTACGGCAGGGCCTCGTCGTCACGGCCGTTGACGTGCAGCGCCCAGGCGAGGGCGTCCGCCGTGTGGACCGTCTCCCGGCGCTTCCACTCGGCCTCGGCGGCCCGCAGCGCGGCCTTCTTGTCGCCGTGGTCGGCGGCGGCCATCGCGGTGTCGAGATCGGCGTTGACGCCGTTGACGCGGGCGATGGCGGTGTAGGCGTCCACCAGCGCGTACTGCTCGCGTGCCGCGGCCTTGTCGCCCTTCGCCTCGTACAGCTCGCCGAGCACCACCAGCGGGCCCGGCAGCGGGTAGGTGGCCACGACCGGCTCAAGTCCGCGGATCGCCTTGCCTTCATCACCGCTCGCGGCCTGGGCGCGGGCGCGGCCCTCCAGTGCGGGGAGGTAGGTGTCGTCGGCGCCGAGGGCACGGGCGTAGTGGTCGAGGGAAGTCTTGTAGTCGCCCTGCTTCCAGGCGAGTTGGCCGAGCTGGGAGGCCACGTAGGCGATGTCACCGCGCGTCACCGACGAGTTGAGCGCCTGCTCCAGGACCCGCCGGGCGGTCTTGACGTCGCCGCGCAGCTCGTACACGTAGGCGTACCGCGTGAAGACGGGGATCCCGGGGCGCCGGGTGTCGGCGAGCTGCGCCGCCTTCAACGCCTCGTCGTAGCGGCCGAGTTCGACCAGCGCGTCGATCCGGCTGCACAAGGCCCGCTCGCTGTACGGGTTCTCCTTCAGCGCCCGGTCCGCGTAGCGCAGCGCGTCCTCGAACTCGTGCCGCGCGGCGGCGAGTGCGGCGAGGCCCGCGAGCGCCGGGTCGTTGTCCGGCCGCAGCTTCAGTGAACGCTTCAGCGCCTTCTCGGCCTGCGGATAGCGGGAGGGGTCGCCCTTCGTGCGGGCCTGCTCGACGTACGCGAGACCCAGCGTGGACCAGGAGCCGAAGTCTTTCGGCTGTTCCCGAAGATGGGCCTGCAACGCCGTGACCGCCGTGTCGAGATCACCACCGGCGAGCTGCGCCGCCGAGACCCCGGGCGAGGTGGACGTGATCACCGTCCGCTCGTCCTCCCCGGCCCCCAGCGCCACCGCGAACCCGGTGAACGCGACCGCCAGCGCCGCCGCACACGCGGTGTACCGCACCACCCGCCGCCGGAACGACTCGGGGGCACGGGCCGGGGCGGGGCCGGACGCGGCGATGTCACGTCCGGCGTCGTCACGGCCCTCGTGGTCGTGCACTTCGTCGTCGCGAGCGTCGTCGTTCCGACCATTGTCGTCGCGACCGTTGTCGTTCCGACCGTTGTCGTTCCGACCGTCGCCGTCGCGACCGTTGTCGTCCCGACCGTCCCCGTCGCGACCGTTGTCGTTCCGAGCGTTGTCGTTCCGAGCGTTGTCGTCGCGACCGTTGTCGTTCCGACCGTTGTCGTCCCGACTGTCGTCGTTCCGACTGTCGTCGTCGCGACCGTCGTCGCGTCGATCGTCTGCGGGAGCCCCCTCGTCGGGACGCGGACGCCGGTCCTCCGGCGCGCTCTCGTTCGTACGCGGGGACATTCCCTCTCCTCAAATTCCGTGCCGTGAACCCGAGTTACGGTGGTGAGGCGCGGCCCGCGCCGTGGGGGATGGGTACGAGCGGGCCGCGCCGGTCGGTGGACCGGGCCCCTGGGGACGGGCCCGGTCGGAGTGGGCCTAGTAGTACGCCCGGTCGTTCATCCGGCGGCGCCACCACAGCAGACCCGCGCCGACGAGCAGGACACCGGCCGCGCCGGCGCCGGCCGAGGCCGCGATCAGCGTGGTGTCGTCCATGCCGGACTCGGCGACCCCGGTGCCGATGGCGCTGCGCACGTTGTTCGTGCTGTTGCCCTTGACGGTCTTGCCGCGCGAACCGGCCGTCGGCAGACCCACGTACGGGAAGGACTTGCCGAACTTCTTGTCGTTCTTGTCGACCGCGTCGCCCAGGTCGTTCTTGGCGCCGACCAGTTCACCCTCGACGACCTGGAGCGCGATGTCGATCACGTCGTCGGTGAGGCGGCGGCCGTTCGGGAAGCCCTGGTTGTCGCCGTCGAGGACACCGAGCCGCTTCGGCTCCTTGGTGGGCTGGATGGAGGTGTTGAGGCGCAGCTGCTCCGAAGGCGTCACGTGCTCGGGCTGGTTGAGACCCTCGACGCCCTTGAGGAAGACGTCGACGAGGTCGTTGCGCGGCTCGGCCGGGGCGGGGATCTTGTAGATCGCCTCGATGAGCTTGGGCAGTTCGGGCTCGGTGACGTTCTTCAGGAACTGGGCGTCGTCCACGGGCGCGGACGCGTTGAACGTGTCCTTGTCCTTGATGGGGTTGACGACCTCGTTGACCAGCGGCATGCCCAGGCGCGAGACCTGGCGGAACTGGCCGTTGGCGCCCTTGCGCTGGGTCGTGGACCAGATGCCGAGGATCGGCTGGTCCTTCGACTCGATGAGCGCCTCGCTCGGCACCTGCAGGGCGATCGAGTTGACGTTGTAGCCCTTGAGCGTGTCCCGCCCGACCTCGGACAGGTCACCGCCGTACAGCAGGTCGAAGACGCGCAGGTCCAGGAAGAACGGGTCGTCGGCCTGACCGGCGTACGTCGTCACACCGCTGGCGGTCTCGTACACGGCCTCGTCGCGCAGCTTCTTGAAGTCCGGCATCGACGCCTTGCCGACGTTCGACGGCGCCACCCACACATCGTCCGCGAGCTTCGTCTTGGACACCGCGCTGCGGTTCTTGAGCTTGATGAGCTCGATGTCGTACGTCTGCGTGATGTTGAGGTCCGGGTCGTCCAGGCTTTCGACCACGCCCGTGTTGTAGAGGAACGTGTCCTTGTTCTTCGTCTTCGTCTTGAACGTGTAGCGGAAGATGAGGTCTTCCTGCGCGTCGCCGTCCTGGTCGATCCGCAGGTCGTACTGGGCGTCCTCGGCGAACGTGAAGAAGTTCGGGCCGCCCGCAGGCTCCTCCATGGGGATCCAGTTCGCGACGATCGTCGTCGTGTCCGGCTTGTCCGGGCTCACGAAGGCGTACACGTCGGTGTTGTCGAACTGGGGCTGCCCCGAGATCAGCGGGGCCTCGCGATGGCTGGAGGCGGAGGCCGCCCCCGGTTCCAGCGCGGTCACGCCGGCGGCTGCGAGCCCTCCGGCGGCCAGCGAACCACAGATGAGGGACGCGATGCTCCTGCGTCCCGCGCCGCTCCTGGAAGTAGGTGTCATGCCGTCCGTCCTCTGTCCCAACTTGCCTGACGAACGCCATTCGGAGCGGTCGCCGGGGTGGATTGGTCGAATCCCAAACGTTCTTACGGCGCGTTTGACGAGTTGTTTCAGTGACGAACGTGATTCGTCGAACCGATTCCTCGACGGGGCACCCGCGTTTTGGGCAGGCTCATCCGTAACCCCATCCGGAGGTGGGTTCGTTGCGAATGCCTTACGCGCGGGGATGGCCGTGCTCAGCGGGAGGCGAGGGGGAGCGAGTGGAGGCGGACAAGCTTCTGGTCCGGGTGGCCGGAGGCGACCAGAGAGCGTTCGAGGAGCTGTACGGACTGGTGTCCGGCCCGGTGTTCGGGCTGGTCCGCCGGGTCGTACGGGATCCCGCGCAGTCGGAGGAGGTGGCTCAGGAGGTGTTGCTCGAACTCTGGCGCTCCGCGGGCCGGTTCGACCCCGCCCGAGGCAGCGCCCTGTCATGGATCCTCACCCTCGCGCACCGCCGCGCGGTGGACCGCGTGCGCAGCGCCCGCGCCGCCACCGAGCGTGAGCAGCGCGAGGGCTGGAAGGCCCACAACCCGGCCTTCGACCAGGTCGCCGAGGAGGTCGAGGCCGGACTCGAACGCCAGTGGGTGCGCCACTGCCTGGAGAAGCTCACCAGCATCCAGCGCGAGTCCGTCACCCTCGCCTACTACGACGGCTACACCTACCGAGAAGTGGCCGAGCGGCTCTCCTTACCGCTCGGCACGGTCAAGACCCGCATGCGCGACGGACTCACACGGCTGCGCGAATGCCTGGGAGGAGTCGCGTGAGTCTGTTCCGCCGCGAGGACCTGCACTCGCTCGCCGCCCCCTACGCGCTCGACGCCCTGGATCCGGGCGAGCGGCGCCGCTTCGAGAAGCACCTGGAGCGCTGCGACCGCTGTACGGCCGAGGTGCGCGCCCTGTCCGAGGACGCGGTGCGGCTGGCGTGGTCGACGGCCGCCCCGGCGCCGGCCGCGATGCGCGACCGGGTGTTCGCCGCCGTACGCAACACACCCCAGGAGGCTCCGGCGCAGGCGCGCCCCCAGCAGCATCTGCCGGCGCATGTGTGGGGCACCGAGCCGCCGCCGAAGTCGCGTACTCGTGCGCCCCGTTCGCGCCCTTTCCTCGCCCCGCTGGCCACCGCGACGGCCGCCGCCGCGCTCGTCGTGGCCTCGCTCTTCGCCGTCCAGGCCAACCGGACCCAGGACCAACTGGCCGCCGAGCGCGACCGGGCACGTGAGATCGCCCACGTTCTCACCGCGCCGGACGCCGAGGCGACCAGCGAACGGGACGCGGAGGGCAATGGAATCGGAGTGATCGCTTCCGCCGAAGAGGGGAGCGCCATCGTCACCCTCAGCGGGTTCGAGGACCTCCCCAAGGACCGGGTGCATCAGCTCTGGCTCATGCGCCCCGACGTGCAACCGCGCTCCCTGGGCCTGTTCGACGGCGACACGCCCTTGGTCACGAGCGGAATGAACACCGACGCGACGTCACTCGCCGTGACCGTCGAACCCGACGGTGGATCACCGCAACCAACCAGCCAGCCAATTGTCCAACTCGCCCTGGAATCGGTCGGATTCGGAGAGTAATCAACAACCCTGTTACAGGGAAGGGGAATAGCAGGGCGGTGATTCCCGAGTGCTCGGGTGGAGCGATATGGTTACGCTGCCCGGGC
Organism: Streptomyces capitiformicae; assembly: GCF_002214185.1. Taxonomy (NCBI): domain Bacteria; kingdom Bacillati; phylum Actinomycetota; class Actinomycetes; order Kitasatosporales; family Streptomycetaceae; genus Streptomyces; species Streptomyces capitiformicae. The sequence goes on from NZ_CP022161.1 coordinate 5,006,091, forward strand.
CGGGTGGACTCGTACGGGTGGGGAGTGACATGGAACAGATAACAGTACGCAGGGCGCGAGTCCCTGCGATCACCCATGGGAGCAGCGCGGCCAGTTCGCGCCTCGACCGCCATCTCTCGGTGCTGAGCGGCCCAGCCGTGCCACAGCGTGAGGCGGCCGAGGCGACCTCGCTGATGCGCGAGATCACAGCCCGTACCCCGCACGAGCGCAAGGCCCGCAAGGACACGCGCGTCGGCAGGGTCTCGCTGTTCGCACCCCTGAAGCGTCTGCGCCGCTCGCTCTTCGGCAGCCGCTAGCACCACGGATTTCCTGGAGGAAGCCCGCGCTCAGGCGATCACACCGTCCCGGCGCAGCGCTGCGATCTCATCGTCCGTCATCCCCACGGCACGCAGCAGCGACTCGGTGTGCTCCCCGAGCGCGGGCACCGCACCCATCCGCGCCTCGTCCCCGCCCGGCAGCGTGATGGGGGGCAGCAGCGCTTTGAGCGGCCCCACCGGCGAACCCACTTCCCGCCACCGGTCCCGGGCCGCCAACTGCGGATGCTCCGCCAACTCCCGTACGTCCCTGAGGCGTGCGCACGCGATCCCGGCCGCCTCCAGCCGGGCCACCGCCTCGTCGGCGTCCAGCACACCCAGTGCCCTCGCCACCGCCTCGTCCGTACGGTCCCGGTGCTCGACGCGGGCCGCGTTCGTCGCGAACGCCGGTTCGTCCGCCAACTCAGGCCGCCCCAGCACCAGTTCGGCCAACCGCCGCCACTCCCGGTCGTTCTGGACCGACAGCAGCACCCGCCCACCGTCCGCCGTCGGATAGGCGTCGTACGGCGCGATCACCGCATGCGCCAGCCCCGTCCGCACCGGGGGAGTCCCGCCGTGCATCGCATGGTGCAGCGGATGCCCCATCCACTCGGCCAGCGCCTCCAGCATCGACACCTCCACCGGCCCGCCCCGCCCGGTCCTGCCCCGCCGTACGAGGGCGGCGAGCACCCCCGAGAACGCGTACATCCCGGCGGCGATGTCCGCCGCCGGGATGCCCGCCTTCACCGGCTGCTCCGGGGTCCCCGTCACCGACACCAGCCCGGCCTCGCACTGCACGAGCATGTCGTAGGCCCGCTTGTCCGCGTACGGCCCCGAGGCCCCGTACCCCGAGATGTCCACCGCGACGAGCCGGGGGTGCGCGGCGCACAGCGCGGCGGCGTCGAGACCGAGCCGAGCCGCCGCGCCGTGCGCGAGGTTCTGCACGAACACGTCCGCGTCCGCGATCAGCCGCCGTACGACGTCCAGGCCACGCGGGTCCTTCAGATCGAGCGCGAGGGACTCCTTGCCCCGGTTGCACCACACGAAGTGCGAGGCCAGCCCGCCCGCGGCGGTGTCGTAGCCGCGCGCGAAGTCACCGCCGTCCACCCGCTCGACCTTGATGACCCGCGCGCCGAGATCGGCGAGCTGCCGGGTGGCGAAGGGCGCCGCGACGGCCTGCTCTACGGCTACGACGGTGATGCCCTCCAGGGGCGCCGGGAGACGGTCCATGGTGTGGATCATGTCGCCCACGCGGCGCCCTTGTCACCGGGGCGTGCCGAGGGTCACTCGCCCCCGGCCGCGTACCGCCGGACCGCGAGCGGCACGAACACCGCGAGCAGTACGGCGCACCAGGCCAGTGAGCCGGCGATCGGATGGCTCACCGGCCAGGCGGCGCCCTCCGGCACGGGCGCGTTTCCGAAGAGGTCGCGCAGGGCCGTCGTGACCGCGCTGATCGGGTTCCACTCGGCGACGGTGCGCAGCCAGCCCGGCAGGCCCTCGGTCGGGATGTACGCGTTGGACAGCAGCGGCAGCAGGAAGGTCGCGCCGCCCAGTTGCCCGGCCGCCTCCTCGTTCCGGGTGAGCAGCCCCAGGAAGATGCCGATCCACACCGCCGTGAACCGGAACAGCAGCAACAGGGCGAACGCACCGACCGCCGCCGTGGCGCTCCCCTCGATCCGCCAGCCCACCGCGAGCCCGACCAGCAGGAACGGCACGGTCCCGGCGGCCGTGACGACCACGTCCGCCGCCGCCTGCCCGAGCGGCACGGCCGCCCGGCTCATCGGCAGCGTGCGGAAGCGGTCCATCACGCCCCGATGGGTGTCCTGCGCGGCCTGGAACATCCCGGTCATGATCCCGCCGGCGGCTGTCGCCACCAGCAGCCCCGGCACCAGGAACGAACGGTACGCCTCGCCCGGCACCGCGAGGGCGCTGCCGAAGACGTAGCCGAAGAACAGCAGCATCGAGATCGGCATGGTCTGCGTCAGGATCAGCAACCCCGGGTTGTTCCTGACCCGCCGCAGCTGACGGCCGAGCATCGCCGTGCCGTCGTACGCCAACGCGCTCATTTCACCAGCTCCTTGTCGCTCGCCTTGTCGCTCGTCTTGCCGCTCGTCAGACGGAGGAAGACGTCGTCGAGGGTCGGCGGACGCAGGCTCGCGTCGATCAACGGCACACCCGCCGCGTCGAGTTCGCGCACGAGCCTCGGGAGCGTCAGCGTGGGGTCGGTGGTGACGGCACCGACCGCGTGCCGCTCCCGGTCGAACGACGGTTCCGCGCCGGTGAGTTGATCGAGCACCCCCGCCGCCTTCACCATCGCGTCCGCGTGGGCGACCACGACCTCCGCGTACGAGCCGATGAGCGCCTTGAGCTGCGGCGGCGAACCGCTGTGCGCGATCCGGCCGCGGTCCATCAGCACGATGTGGTCGGCGAGTTGATCGGCCTCCTCCAAATACTGCGTGGTCAGCAGCACGGTCGTCCCCTCCTTCTTGAGCTCGCCCACCGCGTCCCAGATCTGGTTGCGGCTGACCGGGTCGAGGCCGGTCGTGGGCTCGTCGAGGAAGAGCACCGCCGGGTGCCGGATCAGGCTCGCGGCGAGATCGAGACGGCGGCGCATCCCGCCCGAGTACGTGGACGCCGCCCGGTCGGCGGCCTCGGCCAGCCCGAAGCGGTCAAGGAGCTCGGCCGCGCGCGCCGCCGTGTCCCGGACCCGGTGCAGCCGGGCGAACAGCCGCAGGTTCTGGCGCCCGGTGAGATCCCCGTCGACCGAGGCGTACTGCCCGGTCACCCCGATCGCCCGCCGGACGGCCCCCGGCTCCCGTACGAGGTCGTGCCCCGCGACACGGGCCGAGCCGGCGTCCGGCCGCAGCAGCGTCGTCAGCAGGCGCACGGCCGTCGTCTTGCCCGCCCCGTTCGGGCCGAGCATGCCGCAGACGGTGCCCTCCGCGACGGCCAGATCGAGACCGCGGACCGCGTGGACGTCGCCGAAGCGCTTCTCCAGACCCTCACTAAGTACAGCGTACGTAGTAGTCATGAGTTGACCATAGCGCATTACGTACGCTGTACGTAACTAGGATGGTGGCCGAGGTGATGATCGATGACTGTCCGACCGGCCGTACCCGAAGTGATCTGGGCGCGCCCCGAGCGCACCGGGCGCGGGCCGAGGCCCGCGTTCAGCCGTGCGGACATCGCGGCGGCAGCGGTGCGGCTCGCCGACGAAGGCGGGCTGGACGCGGTCTCCATGCGGCATGTCGCGGCCGAGCTGGGCTGCGGCACGATGTCGCTGTACAACTACGTGCCGCGCAAGGAAGACCTGTACGAGCTGATGGTCGACGCGGTCGGCGGTGAGCACGAGCTGTGGGAGCTGAGTGGGGACTGGCGGGCCGATCTGCGGAGGGTGGCTTACCAGACGCGGGACGCCCTGCGTCGGCATCCGTGGATGCCGCGGCTGATGTCGCCGGTGTACGGGTTCAGCCCCAACGCGATGCGGTATCTGGAGCACTGTCTGGCGTGCATGGATCCGCTTGAGGCGTCGTACGGGACGAAGATGCAGCTGTTGGGGATGCTCAACGGGTGCGTGACGACTTATGTCGCGAATGAGTTGGCCACGGCTGAGCGGGTGCGGTCGCTGCCGTGGTCGGAGGAGCAGGAGAACGCGGTGCGGATCGCCTACTTGGGTGGGCAGATCGCGTCCGGGGCCTATCCCAGGTTGGCGGCGGCTTTTATGGAGGATTCGGGGCCGATCGATCTGGAGGCCGTGTTCGAGTGGATGGTGGGGAGGGTGCTGGATTCGTTCTCGCCGTAGGGCGGGTCGGTTCGGGAGCGGCTGCGACGGTTCCCCCTTCTCACAACAGCGCGAACTGGCCCTCCGGGCCCTCCTCGGGGTGGTCCAGGACTGAGGCCGGCCTGCGGGACGCGTCCGGTACGGGGAGTACTCCTGCCTCGCGCAGCTCGGCCGTTGTGATCTGGTTCTCCACCTTCAGTTCGGCTTGCCTGGGCCTCAGTTCGGCCAGCAGGGCCAGGACCGTGATCAGCTCCAGGAGTTCCGATGTCCACGGCTGTGGCCAGGTTGCCGGGCGGATGGCTGCCAGCGTTCCCGGCTCGGCGGGCTCGGTCCGCCGGGTGAACCATTCCTCGAGGACCCGGACTCCGCCCGCGTGGAAGTCCCAGGCCTCGGCCGGTACGGGGGAGATGCGGCCCGCGTCGATGAGGAGGGCCTCTTCCTCGGGGTCGTAGCGGAGTTCGAGGGGGGAGGAGGGGAGTGGGGCGCGGACGTAGGGGCGGCGGCCGCCGGGGAGTTTGGGGCGGTCGCCGTGGCGGCGCATCAGCCAGAGGAGGCGGTGGCCCAACTCGACGCCCTCGGACCAGAGTTCCGGGTCGTCGGTGAGGGGGACGGTGAGGGGCGGGCGGGCTGTCGCCAGGGTCCAGGCGAGGACGTCCGGGGCGGTGGGGGTGAGGCCCAGGCGGGCGCTCAGGTGGTCCAGCAGGCCGGGCGCCAGGTTGGGTTCGGTGCCGCCGGGGCGGCGGTAGAGGGGGCGGACGCGGCCGGGGCGCAGGAGCGGGAGGCAGGACGTGGCGAGCAGGTGGGGGCCGTCGCCCTCCGTGGGCGTCTCGACGACGAAGACCTGGTGTTCGTCCGTGACCCTCCACAGCTCGGGGCGGGCGGAGTCGATCAGCCGGTGGTCGGGGATCAGCCACTGCTCGTCGAAGGGCGCCGCCAGCACCCGTACCGGCTCGGAACAGGGGCCGGACGCGCGGGCCAGCTTCTCCGTGCCGCTGGACTGTCCCGGCAGCTGTCCCACCGCCGACCGCAGCGTACGTGAGCGACTGGGCTCGAACAGGGTCTCGCGGTCCGGACCCTCGGCCTTGATCAGGGCGTCCCAGCGGGACTTCAGGGATGCCGCGTCGGGGCCCGTCGGCCACCCCCGGCCCAGCCGTGGCGGTGCGACGGACCACGGCATGAGGTCCGCGAGCGGCGGAGCGTCGTCGTGCGTCACGCTCGGCATCGTACGACCTCATCCGTTGGCATCGAGGGTCACCGTGAAGGAGAAGCGGTCGCCGCGGTAGTGGATGACCGCCACGTCCAGGACGCGGCCGTCCTCGTCGTAGGTGACGCCCGTGTAGTGCAGGATCGGGCTGAGCAGCGGGACGTGGAGCAGGCGGGCGGTCTCGGGGTCCGCGAGGCGGGCCTCCACGGTGTCGGTGATGCGGCTGATGGCCACGCCGACCACGTCGCGCAGCACCTTGGTCATCGGCCAGCGGATCAGGTCCTGCCGGTCGATGCGTTCGGCCAGGTCGGGGCGGACGTAGTTGCGGGCGTGGTTCGTGGGCTCGCCCGTCCTTTCGTCGCCGCGCAGCCGGTGGTACGTGGCCACCTCGGTCAAGTCCGGGAAGTACTCCGAGAGTTCACCCGACAGAGGGGCCTTGCCATGGTCCAGCAGCTCGGTCGTCATGCCCGACTGCTGGGCCACGATCGCGTCCACCGAGCCGAGCAGCCGCACGGGCGAGCCCCGCTGGGCGTCCTGCTCGATGAAGGTGCCGCGCCGGCGGTGCCGGGAGATCAGGCCCTCGTCCTCCAGCTCCTTCAGCGCCTGCCGCATGGTCAGCACACTCACCCCGTAGTGCCCGGCCAGTTGCTCCTCGGTGGGCAGCCGGAGCGGGTCCTGGGGCGAGCGGCCGAGTATCGAGGCGCGCAGGGACTGCGAGACCTGATACCAGAGGGGCAGTTTGCGGTTCAGGACGATCGAGTCCGGCGCGAAGGAGGTCACGACGGTATCCGTACCCGGCGTCACGCGTTCAGTGCAACGGGCCGAAGTGGCGCTGGAGACCCGACCACACGTCGTCGTACCCCTGCTGCCGGTGCTCGGCCCGTGCGGCCTGCTCGGTCGTGAGGACGGGCCACCGCGTCTCGAACATGAACGCCAGCCCGTCGTCCACCTTCTGCGGCTTCAGCTGGGCGGCGCTCGCCTTCTCGAACGTCTCCCGGTCCGGTCCGTGCGCCGACATCATGTTGTGCAGCGAGCCCCCGCCGGGCACGAAGCCCTCGGCCTTGGCGTCGTACGCCCCCTCGATGAGGCCCATGTACTCGCTCATCACGTTCCGGTGGAAGTACGGCGGCCGGAACGTGTCCTCGCCGACCAGCCAGCGCGGAGCGAAGACGACGAAGTCCACGCCGGCCAGGCCCGGGGTGTCGGACGGCGAGGTCAGCACCGTGAAGATCGACGGGTCCGGGTGGTCGTACGAGATCGTGCCGATGACGTTGAAGCGGCGCAGGTCGTAGACGTACGGCGTGAGGTTGCCGTGCCAGGCGACCACGTCCAGGGGCGAGTGGTCGTACGTGGCCGTCCAGAGGTTGCCGCAGAACTTGTTCACCACTTCCACCGGCCCCTCGACGTCCTCGTACGCCGCCACCGGGGCCCGGAAGTCGCGGGCGTTCGCGAGGCCGTTGGCGCCGATCGGGCCGAGGTCGGGGAGGCGGAAGAGAGCGCCGTAGTTCTCGCAGACGTAGCCACGGGCGGAGGCGTCGAGGAGGTCCACGCGGAAGCGGACGCCTCGGGGAATCAGGGCCACCTCGCCGGGTTCGGCGTGGAGCGGGCCGAACTCCGTGCGCAGGAGGAGACCGCCGCGCTCAGGCACGATCAGGAGCTCGCCGTCCGCGTCGCTGAAGACCCGGTCCATGGACGCGTTGGCGTGGTAGAGGTGCACGGCCATGCCGGTGCGCTGGGCCGCGTCGCCGTTGCCGCCGAGAGTCCACAGGCCACCGAGGAAGTCCGTGCCGGGTGGGGGCTCCGGGAGGGGGTTCCAGCGCAGGCGGTTGGGGTCGGGGACCGTCTCCGTGAAGGGGGCCGTGCGCAGGCTGCCGTTGTCGGTGCGCGCGAAGGCGGGGTGGGCGGCCGACGGGCGGATCCGGTAGAGCCACGAGCGGCGGTTATGGGCCCTCGGCTCGGTGAACGCGGTCCCGCTGAGCTGCTCGGCGTACAGGCCGAGCGGCGCACGCTGCGGGGAGTTGCGCCCCTGCGGCAGGGCGCCAGGGACGGCCTCCGAGGCGTGTTCATTGCCGAACCCGGAGAGATACTCCAGCCCCTCGGCCCTCTTCCGCAGGTCCTCGCTCATGTCGGCTCCCTCGCCAAGCTGATTCCTATGCTTAACCGTAGGAATGAGGGTGGCCCGACGCAAGAGGGCACCAGACGCGCCCCAAAGGGGCGCGGGGAACCGCGCGAGCAACCACACAAAACCCGTACCCGCCACGGGTCGAAGGGGCGCAGTCCCTGGGGATGGGGCGGGTAGGAGCGGCGGTGGCGAGAAAATGCCCCGAACCAGATCCGGCGCGGATCCGTCTGTCAGTGCGGTGCTCTACTCTCCCGGCAGGCCATGGGCGTGCGGATGTTCGTTCGCCCTCCGCCGCGCTCCACACCCGAGCGGGAGCGACGGCGCCGGCCGTACAGACAACGGAAGGCTCATCGGACCTCATCGGAACTCATGACCTCATCGGACCTCGGCGGAAAGGCATCATGAAGCCCGTGCCCCAGGCGACCTCCCTGCGCCGCGCCCCCGTGCAGCGCCGCAGTGCCGAACGACTGACCAGGATCCTCGACGCCTGCGCCGACCTCCTCGACGAGGTGGGTTACGACGCGCTGAGCACCCGCGCCGTCGCGCTGCGCGCGGGTGTGCCCATCGGCTCCGTCTACCGCTTCTTCGGCAACAAGCGTGCGATGGCCGACGCGCTCGCCGAACGCAACCTCGACCGCTTCACCGAGGGAGTCGCCCATCGCCTCCAGGGAACCGGCGGCGGGGACTGGCGCACCGCCATGGACGCCGTCCTCGACGAGTACCTGGACATGAAGCGCAACACACCCGGCTTCGCTCTCATCGACTTCGGCAACCAGATCCCCGTCGGCGGCCACCGCCAAGAGCCCAACCACCGCGTCGCCGACCGCCTCTCCGAGCTGCTCTCCGCCTACCTCGACCGCGCCCCCGACGAGGATCTCCGCCGCGCTTTCCTTGTCGCCGTCGAGACCGCCGACACCCTCGTCCACCTCGCCTTCCGGGTCTCCCCGGAGGGGGACGCCCGGATCATCGAGGAGATGCGGGAACTGCTGCGGGCGTATCTGGCGCGGGTCCTGGACCGAATGTGAGCGGTGGCCGGCACCGGCCCCGGTGGGGGCGGCGGCCGGAACCTCGCCGCTGACCCTCCCGCTGGTGCATACCGGTCGGTATGCTCGGCCTCGGTGCCGTGCGAATCCACGCGTGCGGCACCCCGTCCCAGCGCCATCGCCGCCGCCCTCCGGGAGGACCCGTGTCCACCACCACCGACTCCCGCACCGCACTGCGGATCTGCCCGCTCTGCGAGGCCACCTGCGGCCTCACCCTCACCATCGAGGGCACGCGGGTGACCAAGGCGCGCGGTGACCGGGACGATGTGTTCAGCAAGGGGTTCATCTGCCCGAAGGGCGCCTCGTTCGGTGCGGCCGACGGCGATCCCGACCGGCTGCGCACCCCGCTGGTCCGTAAGGACGGGGAGCTGAAGGAGGCCACCTGGGAGGAGGCCTTCGACGCCGTCGCCGCCGGGCTGCGGCCTGTCGTCGAGGCGCACGGGCCGAACGCGGTCGGCGTCGTCCTCGGCAACCCGAACGTCCACACCATGGCCGGCGCCCTCTACCCGCCCATCCTCCTCGCCGGCCTCGGCACCCGCAGCCTGTTCACCGCCTCCACGGTCGACCAGATGCCCAAACACGTCTCCAGCGGACTGCTCTACGGCGACGCCCACGCCATCCCCGTACCGGATCTGGACCACACCGACCACCTGCTGCTCCTCGGCGCCAACCCCCTGGAGTCCAACGGCAGTCTGTGCACCGCCCCCGACTTCCCCGGCAAGCTCAAGGCCCTCAAGGCCCGCGGCGGCACCCTGACCGTCGTGGACCCCCGCCTGACCCGCACGGCCAAGCTCGCCGACCGGCACATCGCCATCCGGCCGGGCACCGACGCGCTGCTGCTCGCGGCGATGGCGTATGTCCTCTTCGAGGAGGGGCTCGTCGACCTCGGGGACCTCGCCCCGCATGTGCTGGGCGTCGAGGAACTCGCCGACGCGGTACGGGAGTTCACCCCCGAGACCGTCGCCGACGCCTGCGACGTCGACGCCGGCACCATCCGCGCGCTCGCCCGGGAACTGGCCGCCGCGCCCACCGCCGCCGTATACGGCCGCATCGGCAGCTGCACCGTTCCGCACGGCACCCTCGCGAGCTGGCTGGTCGACGTGCTCAACATCCTCACCGGCAACCTCGACCGGCCCGGCGGCGCGCTCTTCCCCCAGTCCGCCACCGACAAGACGCCCAGGCCCGCCGGGCCCGGCCGCGGCTTCGGTCTGGGCCGCTGGCGCAGCCGGGTGAGCGGGCACCCCGAGGCCAAGGGCGAGCTGCCGCTGTCCTCGCTCGCCGAGGAGATCGACACCGCCACCCCCGAGGGCAGCCCCGTCCGCGCCCTGATCACCGTCGCCGCCAACCCCGTGCTCTCCGCGCCCGACGGCGACCGCCTCGACAAGGCGCTCGGCTCGCTGGACTTCATGGTCAGCGTCGACCCGTATCTGGGCGAGACCGCCCGCCACGCCGACGTCGTCCTGCCGCCGCCCCCGCCCTCCCAGGCCCCGCACTTCGACTTCGCGTTCAACGCCTTCGCCGTACGCAACCAGGTCCGCTACAACCGCGCCGCCGTGCCCCTGGAGGAGGGGCGGATGGCCGAGACGGAGATCCTCGCGCGGCTCACCCTCGCCGCCACCGGCATGCACGGCGCCGATCCCTCCGCCGTGGACGACCTGGTCATCGGCCAGACCCTGGGCAAGGCCGTCAAGGAGGCCCACTCGCCCGTCCACGGCCGGGACCCGAAGGAACTCGCCGGCCTGCTGACGGGCGAGACCGGCCCCGAGCGACGGCTCGACATGATGCTCCGCCTCGGCCCCTACGGCGAGGGATTCGGCGCAGACCCGGACGGCCTGACCCTGGAGAAACTGCTCGCGCACCCGCACGGCATCGACCTCGGGCCGCTGCGGCCGCGTCTGCCGCAGCCGCTGAAGACGGTGAGCGGCAAGGTCGAGCTGCTGCCGCGGCCGATCGTCGACGATCTGCCGAGGCTCCGGACGGCCCTGCGGGAGCGCCCGGACGGCCTCGTCCTCATCGGCCGACGGCATCTGCGGTCGAACAACAGCTGGCTGCACAACATCCCCGCCCTCACCGGCGGCACCAACCGCTGCACCCTGCACATCCACCCCGACGACGCCGCCCGCCTCGGCCTCGCCGACGGGGACGCCGTACGGATCAAGGGCGCGGGGGGAGAGGTCACCGCCCCCGTCGAGGTCACCGACGGCGTCCGCACGGGCGTGGTGAGCCTCCCGCACGGCTGGGGCCACGACCGCCCCGGCACCCGCCTGAGCCACGCCGCACTCGACCCCGGCGTCAACGTCAACCAGCTCCTCGACGGCTCGCTGCTCGACCCGCTGTCCGGAAACGCGGTCCTGAATGGCGTCCCCGTGGACCTGTCCCGAGCAGGCGCAACGCTGTGACCTGGAGTTTTGCGCTTATTGCTCGTATGTCAACGTCTTGTTAACGCTTGTGGAGCCGCCCTAACGTCGTCGCACCGCCGGTGCCCTGGTGGGAGTTCAAGGGCGAACGTTAGGTATCCACACATGTTGACCATCCTCGGCTTCGCCATGATCGCGACCTTCCTGGTCCTGATCATGATGAAGAAGATGTCGCCGATCGCGGCGCTCGTGCTGATTCCGGCACTTTTCTGCGTGTTCGTAGGAAAGGGTGCCCATCTCGGCGACTACGTCATCGAGGGGGTGGGCAATCTCGCGCCCACCGCCGCGATGCTGATGTTCGCCATCGTCTACTTCGGCCTCATGATCGACGTCGGCCTCTTCGACCCGATCGTTCGCGGCATCCTGAAGTTCTGCAAGGCCGACCCGCTGCGCATCGTCGTCGGCACGGCCGTGCTCGCCGCGATCGTCTCGCTGGACGGCGACGGCTCGACCACCTTCATGATCACGGTCTCGGCGATGTACCCGCTGTACAAGCGCCTGAAGATGAGCCTGGTCGTGATGACCGGTGTCGCCGCCACCGCCAACGGCGTGATGAACACGCTGCCCTGGGGCGGCCCGACCGCCCGTGCCGCCACCGCGCTCAAGCTCGACGCCGGCGACATCTTCGTCCCGATGATCCCGGCGCTCCTCGTCGGCCTGCTCTTCGTCTTCGTCCTGTCCTACTTCCTCGGCATCCGGGAGCGGAAGCGCCTCGGTGTGCTGAGCCTCGACGACGTCCTGGAGCAGCAGAAGATCGTCAAGGACGGGAACGCAGACGCCGGCGAGAAGCAGGAGTCCGAGGAGACGGTCCTCGTCGGCGCGGGCAACTCCGGTGACGGCAAGGTCCGTACGAAGAAGACCACCGGCGGCGCGGGCTCCGGCACCGACGCCGACACCGACGCGGACGACGCCGACGATGACGACGTCGAGGACGTCCGCCTCCAGGGCCTGGACCCCAACCGCCCGACGCTGCGCCCCAAGCTGTACTGGTTCAACGCGCTGCTCACGGTCACGCTGCTCACCGCGATGATCATGGAGTGGCTGCCGATCCCGGTGCTGTTCCTGCTCGGCGCCGCGCTCGCCCTGACGGTCAACTTCCCCCACATCCCCGACCAGAAGGCCCGCCTCGCCGCCCACGCCGACAACGTCCTCAACGTCTCCGGCATGGTCTTCGCCGCCGCCGTCTTCACCGGCGTCCTCCAGGGCACCGGCATGGTCGACTCGATGGCCAAGTGGATCGTCGACGGCATCCCATCCGGCATGGGCCCGCACATGGCCCTCGTCACCGGCTTCCTGAGCCTGCCGCTCACCTACTTCATGTCCAACGACGGCTTCTACTTCGGTGTCCTGCCGGTGCTCGCCGAGGCCGGCGCCGCGCACGGGGTCTCGCCGCTGGAGATCGCCCGCGCCTCGCTCGTCGGCCAGCCGCTGCACATGTCCAGCCCGCTCGTCCCGGCCGTGTACGTGCTGGTGGGTATGGCGAAGGTCGAGTTCGGCGACCACACGAAGTTCGTCGTGAAGTGGGCGGCGCTCACCTCGCTGGTGATCCTGGGCGCCGGAATCCTGATGGGCATCATCTGAGCCGACCTCCTGGGTATCGGACTCGGGAAGAGCCCCAACTCCCCAAGGAGGAACGCATCGTGAGGCCCGGTAGGAACCGCGGCTGGCTGCTCCGCCTCGTCATCGCCTTCAGCTTCGCGCAGGGGGCGGTGTCGATGGCCCGCCCCGCCGTCTCCTACCGGGCCCTCGCGCTGGGCGCCGACGAGCGGGCGGTCGGTGTGATCGCGGGTGTCTACGCCCTGCTCCCGCTGTTCGCCGCCGTACCGCTCGGCCGCCGTACCGACCAGGGGCGGTGCGCGCCCCTGTTGCCGGCGGGCGTCGTCCTCATCGCCGGCGGCTGCGCGCTGAGCGGCCTGGCGAACTCCCTGGTGGCGATGGCCGTCTGGAGCGGTGTGATGGGGCTCGGGCATCTCTCCTTCGTCATCGGCGCCCAGTCGTTGGTCGCCCGCCAGTCCGCACCGCACGAACACGACCGCAACTTCGGCCACTTCACCATCGGCGCCTCGCTCGGCCAGTTGGTCGGCCCGATCGCGGCGGGTGTCCTCATCGGCGGCCCGGACATGGCGCGTACGAGTGCCCTCGCGCTGGTGGTCGCGGGGGCGGGTGCGGCGGTCGCGTTCACCTCGCTGTGGCGCATTGAGCTTCCGGTCGAGCCCAAGTCCCGTACGGAGCAGGGCAAGCGGGTCCCGGTGCACCGCATACTGCGCACCCGGGGGGTGCCGGGCGGCATCTTCATCAGCCTCGCCGTGCTGTCGGCGACCGACATCCTCACCGCGTACCTTCCGGTGGTCGGTGAGGACCGGGGCATCGCGCCGTCGGTGATCGGCGTCCTGCTGAGTCTGCGCGCGGCCGCCACCATCGCGTGCCGTCTGGTGATGACGCCCATGCTGCGGCTGCTCGGCAGGACCGCGCTGCTCACCGTGACCTGTGGGCTGGGGGCCTTGATCTGCGCCGGGATCGCGTTCCCGGTGCCGGTGTGGGGGCTGGCGTTGATGCTCGCCGCCCTCGGGTTCTGTCTGGGCGTCGGGCAGCCGTTGTCCATGACGACGGTCGTGCAGGCGGCCCCGGAGGAGGCCCGCTCCACCGCCCTCGCGCTGCGGCTTACGGGCAACCGTCTCGGACAGGCCGCGGCGCCCGCCGCCGCCGGTCTGGTCGCCGGTGTCGCGGGTGTGGCCGCGCCGTTCGTGATGCTCGGCGCGCTGCTGCTGGTGTCGTCGGGGATAGCCCTGCGCTCGACCGCCGCGCCGAAGCGGGGGAGGGGCGAGATGGGGGAGAAGGGGGAGAAGGGGGAGAAGGGGGACCAGGATGACGCGGGAAGGGGAGACAGCTCCCGGTCCGGTGCGTCCTTGGGCCGGAAGAGGGAAATCTGACGGGGTGTGAGGCGTGGCTTCCATCGCACGTCAGGTGATGTGACAGAGAGTCAGACAACAGCGTGATTTGTATGAAAATCATCTGACTCGGAGGTCCCGCATGTCCACCTCGTCCCGTCCACGCCGTGCCGGAGCGCGCGTGAGTGCCGCCGCCCTCGCGGCACTCACCGTCACGGGAGCCGGCCTGATCACGGCACCGGCGGCCGTCGCCGCGCCGGAGGACCCCGACGTCGTCGAGATCCACCGGGTGGGCCGCGATGATTTCAACGACCCGGACAACCACCGGGATAGGGTCTGCGACTTCTACCTCGCCGCGTTCAACTTCGAACCGGGCCAGGAGATCAGCTGGAGGATCGACAATCAGCCCCCCCTCCCGGGCGACGCCGGTCCCGTTGCCACGGGTTCCATCACGGTTGCGGGCAACGGCACAAATCCGAACGCGGGTAACGGGTACACCCAGCCCGTGATGCCCAGGGGCCAGGTGCGGTTCCCCAACGGGCAGTACAGGCTGACCTGGCAGATCGTCGAGGACCCGATCCCGAGCCCGAGCCCGAGCCCGAGCCCGAGCCCGGGCGTGGTCACCAGGGACTTCACGGTCAACTGCCCGCCCACCGCCCCCCACGGCGGCCCCCCGGCCGGTGGCGGCGGTCTCGCCATGACCCAGGACTTCACACCGGTCGCCGGCGCGGCTGCCGTGGGCCTCGCCGCGGTCGGCGGGGTGGTCTACCTCCGGCTGCGCCGTCGCCGCCCCGATGGCGCCGCGTAGACGCGCCCCGAGGCCCTGGCACCGGACGCGCGCCTACCGCCTGACGCGGACGATCGCGATGACTGTCGCGCTGGTGGTGGGCGGCGTCCATTGGGCGCAGCACGACGAGCGGACCGACCCCGCCGAGGCCCGCATCGCCGACGCCGACGCCGACGCCGACACCCGGGTGCGCGGTGCGGGGGCACCGCGCACCCGGGAGCCCCTGTACTTCACGCCCCCGCCCGCCACACCCACACCCACAACCACACCCAGACCCAGACCCAGACCCACGCCCACATCGAGCACACGTTCACGCACCGCGACTCCGAGGTCGACGCCCACCGGGCGGACCGGGCCTCGAAGGCCCACCCCCACCAGGCCGGCCAAGCCGAAGGGACCCGCCTCCCCCCGTCCCCTCCCGCCCTCCCCGGCGAAGGGCCTCACCATCCGTTACCTCGGCATCAAGGCGGTCCCGGTCATCGGGCTCCGCCTCGACAGTGAAGGGCGCCTCCCGGCACCTCCGGAGGACAAGCCGAAGCTGGTCGGCTGGTACTCGGCGGGGCCCGCGCCCGGCGGCCCCGGCACCGCGGTCGCCGTCGGCCACCGCGACACCAGGACGGGGCCCGCCATTTTCGCCGCGCTCGAGATGATCAAGCCAGGCCGCGTCGTGGAGGTCCGGCGCGCCGACGGCCGCACCGCCGTCTACACCGTGGACGCCGTGAAGAAGTACGAGAAGTCCCGCTTCCCCAACACGGTGGTGTACGGCACCCGCAACCGCCCCGAACTGCGCCTGATCACCTGCGGTGGGGCGTACGACCGGAGGAAGGGCTACGAGAGCAACGTAGTCGTCTTCGCCCACCTCACAGCGACCCGCGGCCCAGCGCGCACACCCTGAACGAGCGAGCGGGCACGGCGATTGCGCCCTTGTGGGCACCGGGGGCGTACAGGCGCACACGAGGTGAGGCCCCGGCGCGGCCGACGGCCCCGGGGCCGGTGCTGCCGTTACAGGTGGAGCCCTGAACGGACACTCCACCCGCACCTCGCCCGCCGCCCCAGCCCGAGTCACCCGCACCCGGGTCGCCCTCGCCGCGGCCGCCTGTCTGCTCGTGGCCGGCGCCCCGACCGCGTAAGCCACCCTCGCCGACGACGCCCTCACCGGCTCCGTGGCGGCGCCGGAGTCCGGGCTTCCCGGACGGGCTGACCGTGCAGCAGGGGCGCGGGCAGTGGCGGGACGCGAGTGGGGCCATCGAGAAGGAGCGGTCGTACGAGCTGATCCTGCTGTATCCGGTGACGGCGGCGCGGAAGAGCGACCGGACGATCGAGGAGATCCGCGGCGACTACCAGAAGGCGTTCGGTCAGGAGGCGGTGGCCAGGATCGACGACCCGGGGCGGGTGAACTTCTGAGAACTGCCCTCTGAGATCAACCCACCGGTAGTGAGGCTGAACCCACAACCTGAGACTCTGGTGCCGGAAAACTATCAGGGCTAGTTTTTGGTGCGTACGACACGGCTCGCCGGGCCTCGGCCGGGACCCGCATCGGAAGGCAGCACGATGAAGGCACATGACGGCATGTACATCGACGGCGCCTGGCGGCCCGCCGCCGGCACCGACACGACAGAGGTCGTGAACCCGGCCGACGAGCAGGTGATCGGCCGGGTCCCGGCGGGCACCGCCGAGGACGTCGACGCGGCCGTACAAGCCGCCCGCGCAGCCCTTCCCGGCTGGGCCGCGACCTCGCCCGCCGAGCGCGGCGCGGTCATCGGCGCGCTGCGCGACGCGCTCGCCGCACGCCGGGAGGAGATCGCCGAGACCGTGACGGCGGAGCTCGGCTCGCCGCTGCCGTTCTCCCAGAGGGTGCACGCTGACCTGCCGGTCGCGGTCGCCGGCTCGTACGCGGAACTGGCCGCGACCTACGCCTTCGAGGAGAAGGTCGGCAACTCGACCGTGCACCTGGAGCCCATCGGGGTCGTCGGCGCGATCACCCCCTGGAACTATCCGCTGCACCAGATCGTCGCCAAGGTCGCCCCGGCGCTCGCCGCGGGCTGCACGGTCGTCCTCAAGCCCGCCGAGGACACCCCGCTGGTCGCCCAGCTCTTCGCGGAGGCGGCGGACGAGGCGGGCGTACCCGCCGGGGTGTTCAACCTGGTCACCGGGCTCGGCCCGGTCGCCGGGCAGGCGCTCGCCGCCCACGACGACGTCGACCTCGTCTCCTTCACCGGCTCCACGGCGGTCGGCCGGAGCATCGGCGCGACCGCCGGTGGCGCCCTCAAGAAGGTGGCCCTGGAACTCGGCGGCAAGTCCGCGAACGTGATCCTCCCGAGCGCCGACCTCGCCAAGGCCGTGAACGTCGGCGTCGCGAACGTCATGTCCAACTCCGGCCAGACGTGCAGCGCCTGGACGCGCATGCTGGTACACACCTCCCAGTACGAGCAGGCGGTCGAGCTGGCCGCCGAGGTCGCCGCGAAGTACGGCGAGCGCATCGGCCCGCTGGTCAACGCCAAGCAGCGGGAACGGGTGCGGAGTTACATCGAGAAGGGCGTCGCCGAGGGCGCCCGTCTGGTCACCGGCGGCCCCGAATCCCCACGTGAGCAGGGCTACTTCGTCAGCCCCACCGTCTTCGCCGACGTCACCCCTGGGATGACCATCGCCCAGGAGGAGATCTTCGGCCCGGTCCTGTCGATCCTGCGCTACGAGGACGAGGAGGACGCCCTGCGGATCGCCAACGGCACGGTCTACGGGCTGGGCGGCGCCGTCTGGGCGGGGGAGGAGGCCGAGGCGGTCGCCTTCGCCCGCCGTATGGACACCGGCCAGGTCGACATCAACGGCGGCCGCTTCAACCCGCGGGCCCCGTTCGGCGGTTACAAGCAGTCGGGTGTGGGCCGCGAACTGGGCGCACACGGCCTTGCCGAGTACCTGCAGACCAAGTCCCTTCAGTTCTAGGAGAGTCGCACGATCATGGCCGCTGCCGTCCGCGCCGCCGTACTGCCCGCCATCGGTGCCCCGTTGGAAATCACCGAGATCGCTTTGCCGGATCCCGGGCCGGGGCAGGTCAGGGTCCGGCTCGCCGCCGCCGGGGTGTGTCACTCCGACCTGTCCCTGTCCGACGGGACCATGCGGGTGCCGGTGCCCGCCGTGCTCGGGCACGAGGGCGCGGGGACGGTCGTCGCTGTCGGCGAAGGGGTCACCCATGTCTCGCCCGGCGACGGTGTCGTCCTCAACTGGGCGCCCTCCTGCGGCAGTTGCCATGCCTGCTCGCTGGATGAGGTGTGGCTGTGCGCGAACGCGCTGACCGGCGCCGGGAACGTGTACGCCCACCGGGCCTCCGACGGCACCGACCTGTACCCCGGGCTGAACGTGGCCGCGTTCGCCGAGGAGACGGTCGTGGCCGTCGGCTGCGTACTCCCCGCCCCGGCCGGCGTCCCGCTCACCGACGCGGCCCTGCTCGGCTGCGCCGTCCTCACCGGCTACGGCGCCGTCCACCACTCGGCGCGGGTCCAGCCGGGCGAGACCGTCGCGGTGTTCGGGGCCGGCGGGGTCGGGCTGGCCGCGCTGCAGGCGGCGCGGATCGCGGGCGCGTCCCGGGTGATCGCGGTGGACGTCTCCCCGGCGAAGGAGGAGCTGGCCCGTGCGGCCGGCGCCACGGAGTACGTCGTCGCCTCAGAGAACACCGCCCGCGAGATCCGCGCCCTCACCGGCAAGCAGGGCGTCGATGTCGCCGTGGAGTGCGTGGGCCGCGCGGTCACCATCCGCACGGCCTGGGAATCCACCCGGCGCGGCGGCCGTACCACCGTCGTCGGCATCGGTGGCAAGGACCAGCAGGTCACCTTCAACGCGCTGGAGATCTTCCACTGGGGCCGCACCCTCTCCGGCTGCGTCTACGGCAACTCCGACCCGGCCCGCGACCTGCCGGTCCTCGCCGAGCACATCAGGACGGGCCGCCTGGACCTCGGCGCCCTGGTGACGGAACGCATCACCCTGGAGGGCATCCCCGCCGCGTTCGACAACATGCTTGCGGGCAAGGGCGGCCGGGCCTTGGTGGTGTTCTAGGCGAGCCTTCCGCCAGGGAGCGGCGGGCCGCGACGCATGGACGTATGGACACGTGTAACCACATGTAACGAGCACGTGAATTCAACCCCTGCAAGACCGTTGACTGCATACCGTCCGGTCAGTACGTTCCCGGGAACGTCCCCGCACCGACCGGAGTGTGCACGTATGGACACCGCTCCTTCCGCATCGCGTCCCGAGCAGCCCGACTCCGCCTCCGCCGCCACCGACCGCCCCCGGAGCCATCGCAAGGTGGCCACCGCCGCGGCGCTCGCCTCGGCCGTGGAGTGGTACGACTACTTCGTCTTCGGCATAGCCGCGGCGCTCGTCCTCGGCGACCTCTACTTCCCGGCGGGCAGTTCCTCCGCCGGAGTCCTCGCCGCGTTCGCCACCTTCGCCGTCGGTTTCCTGGCCCGCCCGCTCGGCGGCATCGTGGCCGGACACCTCGGCGACAAGCGCGGCCGCAAGCCGATGCTGGTCCTGGCGCTCACCCTGATGGGCGTGGCCACCACCGGCATCGGCCTCCTCCCCACGTACGAGACGATCGGGATCGCCGCTCCGGTCCTGCTCGTCCTCCTCCGGACCGCCCAGGGCGTCGCCGTCGGCGCCCAGTGGGGCGGCGCGATGCTGCTGGCCACCGAGTACGCCCCCGAGGGCAAGCGCGGGGTGTACGGCAGCTTCGTCCAACTCGGCGTCCCCATCGGGGTGGTGAGCGCCAACACGATGTTCCTCGTCGTGGGCGCGGCGACCAGCGACGGTGCCTTCGCCGCGTGGGGCTGGCGCGTGCCCTTCCTGGTCGGCCTGTTCGTCCTCGGACTCGCCTGGTACATCCACCGCCACGTCGAGGAGACCCCCGAGTTCCGGGCCGCCGAACAGGCATTGGCGGAACAGGAGAAGGGCGAGAAGAGCTCCCCGCTCAGGACCATCCTCCGCGGCCACCTCGGCACGGTCCTCCTCGCCGGCGGCTCCTTCGCCGTGAACACCGCGACGTTCTACATCCTCATCACCGGCATTCTCGACTACACGACCCGTGAACTCGGTATGAAGCGCGAGGCGGTCCTCACCGTCTCCCTCTGCATCAGCCTCACCCAACTCGTGCTGATCCCCGCCGCCGCGGCCCTCTCCGACCGCATCGGCCGCATCAGGATCTACGCGTTCGGCGCGGTCGGCATCGCCGTGTGGGCCGTACCGCTGTTCCTGCTCATCGACACCGGCTCGCTGCTGTGGCTGGCGGTCGCCACGTTCGTCGCGAGCTGCTTCCTCAGCATCATGTACGGCCCCCAAGCCGCCCTGTTCGCCGAGCTGTTCACCCCCGAGATGCGGTACACGGGCGCCTCCCTCGGCTACCAGATCGCGGCGGTCTTCGGCGGCGGCCTCGCCCCGTTCCTCATGGTCCTGCTCCTGGAGGCGACGGGCACGTCCATGGCGGTGTCCGCGTACATCATCGGCCTGTCGCTGATCGCCCTGGTCTCGATCAAGGTCCTCGCGAACAGGGCGAGTTCCCGCGAGGCCGAACAGGTGGGCCGACAGGAGGGGCAGCCCGTGGGCTAGGTCCTGTCGCGAAATGACAAGGGCGCCCGGCGATATACCGGGCGCCCTTGTCATCGCCGTACGAGGTGGTGCTCAGGCAGGCACACTCAGCCGCGGAAGCCAAGGATGCCGTGCAGGGTGTCACCGCCCGTCGCGGCGGCCCCCGGTGCCGTGCTCAGCGTCGACTGTGCCGAGTTCTGCTGCGCGGCCTGCGGCTTCGGGTCGGGCAGCTTCTTGCAGACGGCGTCGACCTTGCCGCTGCCGCGGGGCACCTTGCCCTTGTCGAGGTACGTCGCCAGATACTTGTCGAGGCAGGTGTTGCCGCTCAGCGTGATGCCGTGGTTGCCGCCGCCCTGCTCTACCACCAGGCTCGACTTCTTGAGCAGCTTGTGCAGGGTGACGCCGCCCTGGTACGGGGTGGCCGCGTCGTCCGTCGCCTGGAACAGCAGCACCGGCGGCAGCTTGGAGTTGGCGACGTTCACCGGCTTCAGCGACTTGGTCGGCCAGAACGCACACGGCGCGTTGTACCAGGCGTTGTTCCAGGTCATGAACGGCGCCTTCTTGTACACGGCCCAGTTGTCCTTGGTCCACTTCTTCCAGTCGCGCGGCCAGGACGCGTCACGGCACTGCACCGAGGTGTAGATGCTGTAGCCGTTGTCGCCGGAGGCGTCGACGGCGGCGAAGTTCTGGTACGCCTCGACCAGCGGGTCGGCGTTCTTGTCCCCCACGTAGGCCGCGAACGCCTTGGCGAGGAAGGGCCAGTAGCCGTTGTAGTAGCCGCCGGGGGTGAAGGTGTCCTCCAGCTCGGAGGCGCCCACCTTCACCCTGCCGCCCACCGGCTTCTTGGCGAGTTCGGCCCGCATGGCGTACCACTTCGCCTCGATCTTGGCCGGGTCGGTGCCGAGCTTGTAGGTGGAGTTGTGCTTGGCGATCCACGCCATGAGCGCCTTGTGGCGCTTGTCGAAGGCGTAGTCCTGGTCGAGGTTGTCCTCGTACCAGACTCCCGTCGGGTCGACTATCGAGTCCAGCACCAGGCGCCGCACCCGCTCCGGGTACAACTTGGCGTAGACCGCGCCGAGGTAGGTGCCGTACGAGTATCCGAAGTAGTTGATCTTCTTCGCGCCGAGGGCCTTCCGGATCGAGTCCAGGTCCTTCACGGCGCTGATCGTGTTGATGTACGGCAGGACGTCCTTGTACTTGCTGCCGCATGCCTTGGCGAAGGACTGGGCGCGCTTGAGGTTGGCCTTCTCGATCGCGGACGTGCTGGGCACGGAGTCCGGGCGCACCGGGTTGAAGTAACCGGGCTTGCAGTCCAGGGCGGGCGTGCTCTTGCCCACTCCGCGCGGGTCGAAGCCGATGACGTCGTACTGGGCCGCGACCTTCTTGGGCAGGGAGGACGCGACGAATCCGGCCAGTGTCAGACCGCTGCCGCCGGGGCCGCCCGGGTTGACCAGCAGCGGGCCCTGGTACTTCTTCGCGGTGTGCGGCACACGGGACAGCGCCAGCGTGATCTTCTTCCCGCTCGGCTTCGCGTAGTTGAGCGGCACCCTGACCGAGGCGCATTGGAGCGTCGGGTAGTCGGCCGTGGCGCACTTCTTCCAGGTGACCTTCGCGGCGGCGGCCTGGACGGTGTTCGTGGAGTGCGACGCGCTGGCGTTGGCGGGAACGGCTGTGAGCGTCCCGGCCAGGACGACGGTGGCGCCGCAGAACACGGCTGCGCTTCTTCTCATGGAGTTCTCTCGCAACGGTGAGGGGGGTTCAGGTCCGCGAGGTACGCGGCCCGTGCCGCATGGTTCCGGAAGAGCACGCCACACAAGAACGTATTCGACCAAGACTTGACTGAATTGAGTCATTGGATGCGCTCAAGTGACATGCAGAAAGGGGTAGTTGACCTGATTCGCGACATGCCGGGCGGGCCCCCGAAGCCGAAACTCGCCGAACCGCCCACTGGCACAATCCCGTTACCGGGTCCGGAACCGGCCGGGTCCGCGCGTCGTCCGTACGTGCGGAACAACATCGGGGGACGAGTACGTGAAACAGAAGCTGCTGATGGTCGTGCTGATGCTGGTCGGACTCCAGTTCGGCTCACTGATCAACCCTGCGTACGCGTGCGGCTGCGGCGCGATGGTGGTCGACGAGGCGATGCAGGTCAGTGTGGACCGGGAGGTTTCGGCGGTGCACTGGGACGGGCGCACCGAGCAGATCGCGATGCGGCTGACGGTCGACGGGAACGCCCCGGAGGCCGCGTGGATCATGCCCGTACCCGATCGGGCGACGGTCGAGCTGGGCGACTCCTCGCTGTTCGACGCCCTGGAAAACGAGATCAGGCCCGTGGTGCGCACCCGCACCCACTTCTGGCCGGACAGCGACGACTGGCCCTTCGACTGGCTCTCCGGCTACGACTCCGCGGGCGCCGCCCCGCCGGACTCCGACTCCGTCGGCGTGGTCGGCCGCGAGCGCTTCGGCCCCTTCGACGTTGCCCGGCTGACCGCCACCGATCCCGACGCCCTGCGCGACTGGCTGGCCGACAACGGTTTCGAGCTCCCGGACGCCCTTGCGACCGAGCTGAAGCCGTATGTCGACGCGGAGTGGGAGTACGTGGCGGTCCGGCTGGCCCCCGAGGAGAGCGGTGAGGTGCTGACGGGCAGCCTCGATCCGCTGCTGCTCAGCTTCACCAGCGAGGAACTGGTGTACCCGATGCGGCTGTCCCGGCTGGCGAAGACCCCTCAGTCGCTGGGGCTGTATGTGCTGGCCGACCACCGGATGGAGCCGCGTTCGGCGATCGGGGGGCAGGAGCCGGAGCTGCTCTACGCCGGGAAGGTCGTTCCCGAGGACGCGGTACGGGACTTCGCGGGTTCCGGGGATCTCTTCCTCACGGCGTACCAGCAGAGGTTCCCCGAGCCGGATCGCATCAGCGGCGACCATGAACTGCGCAGGGCGAAGGCCGACAAGCCGTACCAGCGCGTGTGGTACCACGAGGGCGGTGTGACGAGGGTCGGCGGTGTCCCGGCCTGGGCGCTGACGGTGGCCGGATCATTGGCTCTCGTCGCTCTGGCAGTCCTGTTCAGGGTCCGGCGGGCGCGCTCGACTGCCAGGCGGTGAACAGCGGCACTCAGGGCGCTTCTGATGGATCTCCGCGGCGTCGCGACGCCCGGCACGCTCCCCCACTCTCGGCTTCTCCCCCACTCTCGGCTTCGCTCGAGCGGGAGGGGCCCCATGAGCGGGAGGTGCCCCCATGAGCGGGAGTTGCCCCCACCGCCGCACCGGACAAAGCCCTGGTAGCTCCGCTGCGAGGGCTTCCGCCCGGCACGCCGGGAGCATGCACCGAACGCCGCTCCTTCTCCCACGGAGATCCATCAGAAGCGCCCTGACCGCTGCCGGCCGGCACCACCTCGCTGAACGTCCTGGCGCGGCCGGCGGCCCCGGGCGGTGCCTGACCAAGGCACACCGCGCCGCCGGCCGTGACTACTGCCGTTCTTGCGCATGCCTGCGCCCGATCAGGGCCGGTCGCGCCCTGGCCGAGGGCGCGACCGGCGGAGCGACTCCGGTCACTTCTTCCTGGTGTCCCACGAGTTGGGGCCGAAGGCGCGCAGCAGGACGACCAGCGAGGCCCCAAGCCGCCAGTCCAACTCCGGCGCGTGCACATGCAGCTTGTCGTCTTTGGATCTGAACTCCAGTGGGATCTGCCCACCCGCGCGCCACACGATGCGCCGGGGGCCGCGCGCGACCCCCTCATTGCCGGGGCTGCTGTCGAACAGGGCGAACACGAGAATCAGCACCTGCAGGGGCAACAACAGCCACCACACCCACCACCAGAAGATCCGGCCCTTGAAGCCCACCGCCTCGGGGCCGCCGGCCTGCGTCACGGTCCAGCGGGTGCGCAGGCCCCTGCCGCGGAGCGCCTTCTCGCGCACGAACGTGCCGATGAGTTCGCCGTGCGCACCGAGCACCTGAAACGTCGCGACCCCGCCGGTGGCCGACGGAGTCGACAAGGTGGCCACCCGCTCTCGGCGGTGTTCGTCGGCCCACAGGACGAAGGAGCGAGCGCCGCTGCCGCGTGCCGCGAGGTATGCGGGTATGCCGCCCGGCGGCAGCTCGCGCTCCACATACGCGACCACCCGGGGCGGTCCGGATCCGTCGGAGAACTGGACCACATCCTTGACCGGGGTCGGAACGCCGACGGGAGCGGCGGCCCGGATCCCTTCCCGGGAGACCCTCATGGTCAGTGAACTGCTCACCCGACGTGCTCCTGGAGGCCGTAGTGATCGCGGATCTGCCTCAGGCTCGGGAGCCCGTTGAAGCCCGCGTCCGGGGGCCCCACCGCGATGGTGCCGTCCTCGCTCACATAGTCGACGAACGGCGTCGTCGCGTTATCCATGTCCGTTTCCGCGTAGGCACGTAGGACGGACTCCATGACCGCGACCGCCTCCTCCTCGGTCTTCGCGTCGAGAGTGATCGTGCCCTTCTCTGACGGGTTGCCGAACGAAGATGAGCATGTGAAATCCGCGGTGACCACGCCGGACACCGACAGAGCCACGGACTCGAAGTCCTCCGCGCACGCCTTGTTCTTCACATCGAAGGCGTAGGAGATGCCCGACACCGCCACCACCGCCGCCGCCACCACCGAGACGGGCACCAACCACCACACACGTCTCACAATGTTCCCTGCCACGCACAGTCTCCCTCCGCTGACGATGCTGATCTCGGTGAGCGTATGCAGGTGACGGCTCGGACAGAGCCGTTGCGGACCGCTGCGCCCGGGCGCCTACGAACCCCTCCGCACGACCCGCTCGTACTGCACAGCCAACCCATCCAGCAACGCCGTCAACCCCGTCTCGAACGCCCGCTCGTCCACCTTCTCCTGTTGTTCGGCCAGGAGATGGGCCTGCCCGAGATGCGGGTAGTCGGCCGGGTCGTACGCGCTCTCGTCGTCCACGAACCCCCCGGCGAACGAACCGATCGCGGACCCCATGATGAAGTACCGCATCAACGCCCCGATGGACGTGGCCTGTGCCGCGGGCCACCCCGCGTCGACCATGGCCCCGAACACCACATCCGCGACACGCAGCCCCGCCGGCCGCCGCCCGGGCCCGCGCGCGAGGATCGGCACGATGTTGGGATGGTCGCGCAGGGCGGCCCGATAGGAGACGGCCCAGTCGTGCAGCGCGGTACGCCAGTCCCGTCCGTCCTCGAACATCGACAGATCGACCTGCGCGCTCACCGAGTCGGCGACCGCCTCGAGGATCTGGTCCTTGGTGCGGAAGTGGTTGTAGAGGGACGGTCCGCTCACGCCCAACTCGGCGGCCAGCCGCCGCGTCGAGACGGCGGCCAGCCCCTCCGCGTCCACCAGCCCGCGTGCCGTCTCCACGATGCGGTCGGTGCTCAACAGGGGCTTGCGCGGTCGGGCCATGGCGCACATAGTAGGGCTGGACAATAAAACTAGCAGTGATAATTAAACCGTGAACGCGAGGTGATCCGGCGTGAACCTGGAGCTCAGCGACGAGCAGACCGCCGTCCGCGGACTCGCCCGGGACTTCGTGGAGCGCGAGATCGCCCCGCATGTCATCGACTGGGACCGCGCCGAGAACGTCGACCGCTCCGTCGTGAAGAAGCTCGGCGAAGTCGGCTTCCTGGGCCTCACGATCGACGAGAAGTACGGCGGCTCCGGTGGCGACCACCTCGCGTACTGCCTGGTCACGGAGGAGCTCGGCCGCGGCGACTCCTCCGTGCGCGGCATCGTCTCCGTCTCGCTCGGCCTGGTCGCCAAGACCGTCGCGGCCTGGGGGAACGAGGAACAGAAGCGCCGCTGGCTGCCGGGCCTGACGGCGGGGGAGTGCATCGGCTGCTTCGGCCTCACCGAACCCGGCACCGGCTCCGACGCGGGCAACCTCACCACCCGCGCGATCCGTGACGGCGACGACTACGTCATCAGCGGCACCAAGATGTTCATCACGAACGGCACCTGGGCCGATGTCGTCCTCCTCTTCGCCCGCTCCACCGACGCCCCCGGCCACAAGGGCGTCTCCGCCTTCCTCGTCCCCACGGACACCCCCGGCCTGACCCGCCGCACCATCCACGGCAAGCTCGGCCTGCGCGGCCAGTCCACCGCCGAACTGGCCCTGGAGGGCGTCCGCGTCCCCGCCTCCGCGATGCTCGGCCCGGAGGGCAAGGGATTCGGCGTCGCCATGTCCGCGCTCGCCAAGGGGCGGATGTCGGTCGCGGCCGGCTGCGTCGGCATCGCCCAGGCCGCACTCGACGCGGCAGTCCGATACGCCACTGAGCGCGAGCAGTTCGGCAGGACCATCGCCCACCATCAGCTCGTCCAGGAACTCCTCAGCGACATCGCCGTGGACGTCGACGCGGCCCGCCTCCTGACCTGGCGCGTCGCCGACCTCATCGACCGCGGCCTGCCCTTCACCACGGAGGCCGGCAAGGCGAAGCTCTTCGCCTCGGAGGCCGCCGTCCGCGCCGCGAACAACGCCCTCCAGGTCTTCGGCGGCTACGGGTACATCGACGAGTACCCCGTCGGCAAACTCCTCCGTGACGCCCGCGTGATGACCCTGTACGAGGGCACCAGCCAGATACAGAAGCTGCTCATCGGCCGCGCGCTGACGGGTGTATCGGCGTTCTGAGTACGCGGGCGTCCGCGCGCCCCTGATGTGAGTATCCGAACGGATGTGGCCCGGACCACAACGCGCCGACCCTTGTCCCCATGAGTGAGACACCGGTCAAACAGCAGAACACGGCCGCCTTCTACGGCCAGGCCGTCGCATCCTTCATCGTGGCCATGGCGGCCACCACCATCGGCATCTACAACCTGGACGCCGACATCTGGGTCCGTTCCTTCCTGGCCATCGCGGTCCTCTACCTGGTGACCTCGTCGTTCACCCTGGCCAAGGTGATCCGCGACCGGCAGGAGGCCGGGCAGATCGTCAGCCGGGTCGACCAGGCGAGGCTGGAGAAGCTCCTCGCCGAACACGACCCCTTCGAGAAGCTCTGACGTCCAGACGTCCAGACGTTCTGACCCCGTCCCGTACCGCCCTGAGCGGGCACTCTAAGCGCTCGCTCACCCTCGGCGGTATGGTGGTGCCAGGCCATGGGAAGGGGCGAACGAGCGATGAGTGCGGCGGAGGAGACGGCCGGCGGCGAGCCGCAGCCGTGGGGCGAGGTGAACCCGGAAGCGGCCCGGCGGCTGCTGATGGCCGCCGTGGAGGCCTTCGCCGAGCGCGGCTACCACGCGACGACGACCCGTGACATCGCCGGCCGCGCGGGCATGAGCCCGGCCGCGCTCTACATCCACTACAAGACCAAGGAAGAGCTGCTCCACCGGATCAGCCGCATCGGCCACGAGAAGGCCCTCGACGTCCTGCGCACCGCAGCCGACTCCGAGGGCAGCCCGGCCGACCGCCTCGCCGAGGCCGTACGCTCCTTCGTCCGCTGGCATGCCGGCCAGCACACGGTCGCCCGCGTCGTCCAGTACGAACTCGACGCCCTCGGCCCCGAGGCCCGTGCCGAGATCGTCACCCTGCGCCGCCAGAACGAGGCGGCCGTGCGCGGCATCATCGAGGACGGCGTCGGCACCGGCGACTTCGACGTCCCTGACATCAAGGGCACCACCGTCGCCGTCCTCTCCCTCTGCATCGACGTGGCCCGCTGGTTCAACGTGGGCGGTTCCCGCACCCCCGACGAGGTCGGCGCCCTGTACGCGGACCTGGTACTGCGGATGGTGGGAGCGAAGAAGTAGCGCCTCGGCGGGGCATCGCCTCGCCCCCTCTCCCGACATGATCGGGACAAGCTTCGAAACATTCGAAGAAGTATCCTGCGGCCCTTCGGGGCCTCATCGGTGCTCGCTGTGGTCAGACTGGTCCGATTTGCC
Source organism: Streptomyces capitiformicae (assembly GCF_002214185.1). Lineage (NCBI taxonomy): Bacteria > Bacillati > Actinomycetota > Actinomycetes > Kitasatosporales > Streptomycetaceae > Streptomyces > Streptomyces capitiformicae. The sequence goes on from NZ_CP022161.1 coordinate 5,034,076, forward strand.
AAGCGCACGCATTGAACTGGCCCTATATCTTCTTGCCGCCTTCTCACGGATCTCCTCGATGATCGAATGTTTCGGTTCTCCCGCCGAAACTATTGACAGTTGACAGGGGCAGGCCAACACTCCGCGTTGACAGGGCACGACCTCACGTGGACGAGGAGGAAGCACGCCCATGACCGACGCACCCGCACCCGCACCCGGCTCGCCGAGCCGCAGGCTGTTCGTCACCGGTGTCTGTACGACCGCGCTGGCCGCCGCGACGGCGGTGGCCCTTCCCGGCACCGCCCACGCCGACACCGTCGTCACGACCAACCAGACCGGCACCAACAACGGCTACTACTACTCGTTCTGGACCGACGCACCGGGAACGGTCTCCATGACCCTGGCCTCCGGCGGCGCCTACCGGACCTCCTGGAGCAACACCGGCAACTTCGTATGCGGCAAGGGCTGGAGCACCGGCTCACGCAGGACCGTGACCTACTCGGGCTCCTTCAATCCGTCCGGCAACGCCTACCTGACGCTCTACGGCTGGACGTCGAGCCCGCTCATCGAGTACTACATCGTCGACAACTGGGGCACGTACCGGCCCACGGGAGCGTACAGGGGCACCGTCACCAGCGACGGCGGTACGTACGACATCTACAAGACGACGCGGTACAACGCCCCGTCCGTCGAGGGCACCAGGACCTTCGACCAGTACTGGAGCGTCCGCCAGTCGAAGCGGACGGGCGGAACCATCACCACCGGCAACCACTTCGACGCCTGGACCCGCGCCGGGATGCCCCTGGGCAGCTTCCGCTACTACATGATCATGGCGACCGAGGGCTATCGCAGCAGCGGCAACTCCAACATCACGGTGCGCTAGTCATGAGGGCCACACAGCGCTACTCGATCCGTGCCCCAGGCGTGAGGTCGGTGGTCGTCGCGGTGGCCGCCGCAGGCGCCGTCGCCCTCACGCTCACCCCTGCCGCGGCAGCCCCGCCACGTGCCGCCGCCTGCAACGGCTACGTCGGGCTCACCTTCGACGACGGCCCGTCCGGCAACACCTCGGCCCTGCTGGGTGCCCTCCGGCAGAACGGGCTGCGGGCCACGATGTTCAACCAGGGAGGTAACGCCGCCGCCCATCCGTCTCTGGTCCGGGCCCAGGTCAGCGCCGGGATGTGGGTCGGCAACCACAGCTACACCCATCCGCACTTGACCCAGTTGAGCCAGTCGCAGATCGACTCGGAGATCGCCCGGACCCAGCAGGCCATCGCGGGCGCGGGTGGCGGCACTCCGAGGCTCTTCCGTCCGCCGTACGGTGAGACCAACGCGACGGTGAAGGCGGTCGCGGCGAGGTACGGACTGACCCAGATCATCTGGGACGTCGACTCGCAGGACTGGAACGGCGCCAGTGCGGACGCGATCGTGCAGGCCGCTGCCCGGCTGACCAACGGCCAGATCATGCTCATGCACGACTGGTCGGCCAACGCCCGCGCGGCGATCCCGCGCATAGCTCAGGGGTTGGCGAGTCGCGGCCTGTGCGCCGGGACGATCTCCCCTCAGACGGGCCGCGCGGTGGCTCCGACGGCGGTGTCGGTCACCCCAGCCCTCAAGTCCTGACGAGGGAACACGCACCCGTGGCGCGGCGCCCACGGTGCCGCGCCACACCCGGTACCGAGAAGTTCAGAAGTAGTACCGGGAGACGAGGTTCAGAAGTAGTACCGGGACACCGACTCCGCCACGCAGACCGGCTTCTCCCCACCCTCGCGCTCCACGACCACCGCGGCCGTGACCTGCACCCCGCCGCCGACCTCCGTGACGTCCTGGAGCGTCGCCGTGGCGCGCAGGCGTGAGCCCACCGGCACGGGTGCGGGGAAACGGACCTTGTTGGTGCCGTAGTTGACGCCCATCTTGACGTTGTCGACCTTGAGTACCTGGGGGACCAGGAGCGGCAGCAGGGAGAGGGTCAGATAGCCGTGGGCGATGGTCGTGCCGAAGGGGCCGGCCGCCGCCTTCTCGGGGTCGACATGGATCCACTGGTGGTCACCGGTCGCCTCGGCGAAGAGGTCGATCCGCTTCTGGTCGATCTCCAGCCAGTCGCTGTGTCCCAGCTGCTCGCCCACCGCCGCCTTCAGCTCATCGGCGGACGTGAAGATCCTCGGCTCTGCCATGTTCCGGCCTCCCGCATGTCCCGCATGTCCCGCGCGTCAATGTCTAAGCAACTGCTTAGCATGGTCGGGTGCGCGGCTCCTGTCAACGGACCGCGACGCCACTCGGTGTGGGTAAGGTCGGAGGGGTGCCGCAGATTCCTGAGAAGATCCACGAGTTGACCGTCGGCCAGCTGTCCGCGCGTAGCGGTGCCGCCGTCTCCGCCCTGCACTTCTACGAGTCCAAGGGGCTGATCAGCAGCCGCCGCACCACGGGCAATCAGCGCCGCTACAGCCGTGACACCCTGCGCCGCGTCGCCTTCGTGCGGGCCGCGCAGCGCGTCGGCATCCCGCTCGCCACGATCCGCGAGGCGCTCGCCGAACTGCCCGAGGAGCGCACGCCCACCCGTGAGGACTGGGCCCACCTCTCCGAGGCGTGGCGATCCGAGCTGGACGAGCGGATCAAGCAGCTCAACCGGCTGCGCGACCATCTCACCGACTGCATCGGCTGTGGCTGTCTGTCCCTCGCCACCTGCGTGCTGTCCAACCCCGACGACGTCTTCGGCGAACGGCAGAGCGGCTCCCGCCTCATGGTCGAGCGCCGTACCGCCGACGTACGACAGGAGTCACGACAGGAGTCACGGCCTCCGTCGCCGGGTACGGCCGAACAGGAAGAGCCCGGGAACTACCGTTGACCGGCGGTTCCCGGGCTCCCCGGCCCCACGGGTCCCCCGAAGATCCCGTGGGGGGTCTCACCGCTCTCACTCGTACTCGGTGCCGCCCTTGCGGGTGAGATACGCCGGGCTGACCGCCTTCGCGATGGCCCGCCCGCCGGTCACCGGGCTGTACCGCTCGACCGCCGGGCGGATCACCACACCCTCCCGCAGATGCAGGTCCCGCCCGGAGACCGTCTCCCGGCCCGTGGCCACCGCCAGCACCCGGGCGACGTCGTACGGGCCCTCGTACAGCCTCGGAACGAGGGGCAGCTCACCGTCGAGCAGGTCGGACAGCTCCGCCGAGTCCAGCCAGCGGACCCGGCCGTCGATCTCCGCCGACACGTCGAACACCGCGTAGCCGAGGGTGTCGCGGCGGCCGTCGGCGCCGTACGTCAGGTCCTGCACCCCGGCGCCGTAGACCTCGCCGAAGAGCCCGACCCGACGTGCCCCGAGCCGCGCGGCGAGCCGGGAGGCGACCTCCGCGACCTTGTGGCCGTGGACGGCGCGCCAGTACAGATTGCGCGGGTCCTCCTTCAGCGCGAGGAACTTCGAGCCGAAGCCCTTCGAGGAGACCTGGACGCGGCCGTCCTCGGCGAAGTACGTCACCAGGCAGGCCGAACCGTGCAGCTTCTCGGTGAGGACGACCGGCTCGCCGGGGGTGAAGATGTCCGGGTAGCGCTGGATGTTCTCGATGTCGACCCAGGGCAGCAGATCCGGTGCCGACTCGACCTCGCCGCTCATCGTGGGCGGGATGGGCGGCACCCACTTGACGATGCCGAGCCGCTCCGCGAAGTCGGTGCCCTCGGCGGCGGCAGCCGTCAGATCCACGTCCGCCAGCGCCCGTGGGCGGCACACGATGCCCTGCGACAGCTCGCCCCGCAGCCGTACCGCCTTCACCCGGTCCGACTTGCCGCCCGCCAGCCGGCCCGTCAGCCCCAACTCCTCGACCAGCTCCGCCGGGAGCACGGACTGCTCCGGGATGTATACGGCGGTGTCACCGGTGCGATAGACGCCCTTGGCGACGACGGCCCGGTACAGGCCCACCTGGGCCAGCTCCAGCGCGTCGGCGCCCGGATGTTCATGGATCGTCAGCACTTCGGCGGTGACGCGCAGCGTCGACATCGGGGTTCTCCTCGGTTCCTGCGTTCCCTCAGGGCTGTTTCATCGCCCCCAACTGTCCCTGCGGGAAAGGGCTGGAGCGAGGGGATTTGCGACTGGTAGGGTCGCGCTCTTCGGGATGGGAGAACGTCCTGGAGTACCGGGCCCGCTTCATACGCGACCCGCTGAATCGGCGCGCGGCGTGGGGGACACCAAGCGGGCCACGCCGATCACTCCGCGGTCATGCCGTACCTACACGGGGGTGCGGCATCCCCGGCGCACCCCCGCCGCGCTACGCCGACACCAGCAGCCGTACGCGCCTGGACTCGGCCAGGGCCTCGGACGTCAGCACCGGTCGTGGCACCACGATTCCGCACTCCGTGCACACCGGGCCCGAGGACGGTTCATGGGCCAGGTCGTACTTCCAGATGAGGCGCTCGCCGTCGCACACCGGGCAGGTCGAGCCCGGCTCGCGCTCCAGCGCGGCGATCAGCCGGCGCAGCACCTCTGCCAGTGGTTCATGGGGGTGGACCCTGGGGTTGTCGCACCACGCGACACCGAAACCGCCCCAGGTCAGCCGGTGCCAGTCGTCGACACTGCCCGGCCTGCGCAGCCCGTCGTGCTTCTCCTTCTTGCGGCGCTGCGCGAACTGCACTTCATAGTCGAGCCAGACGGAGCGGGCCTCCTCCAGTTCGTCCAGTGCGGCCACGAGCCGCGCTGGATCGGGGTTGCGGTCCTCCGAACCGAACCCGGCCCGGGAGCACAAGTGGTCCCAGGTCGCCCGATGCCCGTAAGGGGCAAACCTCTCAAGGCACTTGCGCAGCGAATAACGCCGCAGTGCCAGATCGCACCTCGGGTCGCGCACCTGTCTTGCCAGACTCCGGAAACCGGCCATCGCCCTGCACCTCCGTCACACCTGCACCTGTACTTCGGTCACTTCGGCGTCGTCCGTCGCGACATCGCGCGACGTCGCCGAATAGACGTATCGACACGCGATTCGGCTCCATCCGATTTCCGATGACCTCCATAAGTCGTCTGCTGAGCCGTTCATGGACCGTTCCTGCCTATGTCTGACTGTCTCTCGCTTCTTCTTGTCTGCTTACGACTGCTTCTGAGTACCTGTTCACGCTGTCAGTCACCTGTCCCTGCGCCGTGGGATGAGAAGATCCAGAAAACGTGACGCATGTTCATCTTCAAACTCGGGGATACCGGCGGTAACGTCCGCCCCACACCCGTCGCAAGGAGCTGCCATGCCACGGCGCACCCCACGCACCTCGCGCAACACACTCGACAGACTGAGAACTCCCCGCAGATTCCCGGAGTTCCTCAAGGCCGCTTCCATATGCGCACTCGTTGCCGGTCTTTTGTCACCTCTTTCCCCGACTTCCCCCGCAGCGGCCGCCGACACGGCTGCCGCCGAGGAGACGGCAGTCGAGGCGGCCGCGGTGACCGACCACTGCGGCGGGCAGTGCTCCGACATCCTGCCGCCCGGCCAGAACGGCAACGCCACCCTCGCCCAGGTCCTTCTCAACCAGGCCTTCGGCAGCATGCCGGAGAACGCCAGCAACCAGCTCGGGCCTTACAACAACCTGGCCACCGGCTACTCGGGGCTCACCAACGCCACCATCAACACCTTCTTCAACGACGCGTCCTTCGGTGTCGCCTCCGACCAGGTGGCCTCCACCCTGAAGCCGGCGGGCCGCACCGACGTCACCATCGTCCGCGACAAGAAGACCGGGGTGCCGCACATCACGGGCACCACCCGCTACGGCACCGAGTTCGGTGCGGGGTACGCCGCCGCCCAGGACCGGCTGTGGCTCATGGACGTCTTCCGGCACGTGGGGCGCGGCAAGCTGACCCCGTTCGCGGGCGGCGCCGCGTCCAACCAGGGCCTGGAGCAGGAGTTCTGGCGCCACGCCCCGTACACCGAGGCCGACCTCCAGGCCCAGATCGACAACGCGGTGGCCGCCAACGGCGACCGCGGCCGACTGGCCCTGGCCGACGTCAAGGCCTACATCGACGGCATCAACGCCTACATCGACGCCTCCGACAGCGGCCGTTACTTCCCCGGCGAGTACGTGCTGACCGGCCACAAGGACTCCATCACCAACGCCGGCACCATCGAGAAGTTCAAGCCCACCGACCTGGTCGCCCTGGCCTCCGTCATCGGCGCCCTCTTCGGCTCCGGAGGCGGCGGCGAGGTCAACAACGCCCTGTCCCTGCTGGCCGCCCAGGAGAAGTACGGCGTCACCGAGGGCGCCAAGGTCTGGGAGTCCTTCCGCCAGCGCAACGACATCGAGGCGGCCCTGACGGTCCACGACGGCAGCTTCCCGTACGCCACCAAGCCCGCCAACCCGCAGGGCATGGCCCTGCCCGACAACGGCGCCGTCACCGAGGAACCCCTGGTGTACGACCGCACCGGCAGCGCGGCCACCACCGCCTCCAAGGGCGTCTCGTCCGAAGCCACCGAGAGTGCCCTCAGCTCCGCCCGGCGCGGTATGTCCAACGCCCTCGTCGTCGGCGGCAAGCACACCGCGAGCGGCCACCCCATCGCCGTCTTCGGGCCCCAGACCGGCTACTTCGCCCCGCAGTTGCTCATGCTCCAGGAGATCCAGGGACCGGGCATCAGCGCCCGCGGCGCCTCCTTCGCCGGCCTGAGCATGTACGTCGAACTCGGCCGCGGCCAGGACTACGCCTGGAGCGCCACCACTTCCGGCCAGGACATCATCGACTCCTACGCAGTCGAACTGTGCCAGGACGACGTCCACTACCTCTACCACGGCACCTGCACGGCCATGGAGAAGGTCGAGCAGACCAACGCCTGGAAGCCCACCACCGCCGACAACACCCCGGCGGGCTCGTACCGCATGCAGATCTGGCGCACCAAGTACGGCCCTGTCACCCACCGCGCCACGGTCGGCGGCAAGAAGGTCGCCTACACCACCCTGCGCTCCTCGTACCTGAACGAGGCCGAGTCGATCATCGGCTTCCAGATGCTGAACGACCCGGACTACGTGAAGGGCCCCGAGGACTTCCAGAAGGCCGTCCAGAACATCAACTACACCTTCAACTGGTTCTACGCCGACTCCGAGCACACCGCGTACTACAACAGCGGCGACAACCCGGTCCGCGCCGCGAACGTCGACGCCGAGTTCCCGGCCTGGGCACAGTCGGCGTACGAGTGGCGCAACTGGAACCCGGCCACCAACGTCGCCGACTACACGCCGCCCGCCCAGCACCCCAACTCCATCGACCAGGACTACTACATCTCCTGGAACAACAAGCAGGCCAAGGACTACACCACCGCCCCCTGGGGCAACGGCTCCGTCCACCGAGGCAACCTCCTCGACGACCGGGTCAAGCGACTCGTCGCCGCGGGCGGCGTCACCAGGGCCTCACTGACCAAGGCCATGGCCGAGGCGGGCCTCGCCGACCTGCGCGCCGAGGACGTCGTGCCGGACCTGCTGAAGGTCATCAACAGCAGCACGGTCACCGACTCCACGGCAGCGGCGGCGGTCAGCAAGCTCCAGACCTGGGTGTCGTCGGGCTCGAAACGCACGGAGACCTCCGCCGGTTCGAAGACCTACGCCCACGCCGAGGCGATCCGCATCCTGGACGCCTGGTGGCCGCTGCTGGTGAAGGCCCAGTTCGAACCCGGCCTCGGTACCGACCTCTACACCGCCATGACCGCCAACCTCCCCATCGACGAGTCGCCGTCGGCCGCGCACGGCCCGACCGGCTCGCACGCCGGAAGCTCCTTCCAGTACGGCTGGTGGAGCTATGTCGACAAGGACATCCGCTCGGTGCTGGGTGAGACGGTGCAGGGCCCGCTGGCGAATCGGTACTGCGGCGGCGGCAGCCTCAGCGCCTGCCGCACCCTCCTGATCAACACCCTCAAGGAGGCGGCCGGCAAGACCGCCGCCCAGGTCTACCCGGGTGACGCGAACTGCTCGGCCGGCGACCAGTGGTGCGCCGACTCGATCATCCAGCGGACCCTGGGAGGCATCAAGCACAACAAGATCAGCTGGCAGAACCGCCCGACCTACCAGCAGGTCGTGGAGTTCACCTCACACAGGTGACGGCCGGCGGCGGGCCGGTCTCAGACGACACGGCCCGCCGCCAGTACCACCCGGGCCAGCTCCTTGTGGCAGATGTCGCTGTGGGCGCCGGACGGCGCGCCGCCGCGTTTCACCACCGCCGCGGCGTCGATGTTCACGCAGCCGGAGGTGGGCAGTTGGGCCTTGAGAGCGTCGGCGAGCTTGAACGACCGGGTGCCCGCGACGGCCTGGATGCCGCCGTAACCGAGCGCGCCCCACTTGGCGCCCAGCAGACTGTTCACGCTCAGGCCGAGCACCGTCCGCGCGTCGCCCGCCATCCGGGAGGCCAGCGGGTAGATCGTGCCGAGCGCCGAGTCGTGCTTGGAGTGGCAGCACACCAACGGGCCGTCGATCCGCTTCTGTTGGCCGTTCAGCACACCGCTCGCGCGGGTGTCGTGCGGGAGCCGGGCGGCGAAGGCGTAGTGGGAGAAGGCCGCCTGAAGGAGCGTCACCGACTTCACCGTGTGCACGCCCTCCGGCAGACCGCGCAGCGCGAACGACACCAGGCGGGCCCCGAAGCTGTGCCCGACGAGGTGCACCCGTACCTTCGGCGCCGTCCGGGCGAGCTGCCCCAGCAGTCGCCCCAGCCCCCGCTCGCCGACCGTCCCCGCCCGGCGCTTCATCGCGAAGTAGGTGGCCTGCCGCAGAAGTTCATGGGCGCCGTCCCAGGCCTGGGGAGGGGCGACGGCGATCCCGGTCATCACCCCCGCGGTCTCTACCTCCGCGAGCGCCGCCGCGAAGTCCGCGCACACCGTCACCGCGTCCCCGCACAGCATCCCGGGCGTGCCCTCCGGCACCCCCTCCGCGATCGTGTCCGCCGTGAACGCGCCCTGCGGCCCCTGCGGCGGCACCTCCACCAGCAGCCGTACGAGCCGCCCGAACTCCTCCAACGAGGCGCCCTCGTCCGGGCGTTGGTCGAGCAGCCGCGCCAGCTGTTCGACGACGGTTGCCCGCCCGGGGAAGACATCGAGGAGCGCGTGCCGGGTGTGCTTGTCCAGCGCGGGACGGCTGGGCGCCATGGCAGGGACCGGCTTGAAGTCCGGGATCGGCTCGTCCGAGAACCGCATGGAGGGCCACAGCACCCCGACGTACCCCAGCTTCGCCTTCGGCGCGAGCGTCGGGAAAGGGGCGAGGAAGCGGCTGTAGAGCCGGGTCGCGCCGGACCGGTCGTTGTTCCAGCCGTGCGCGAAGACGACCAGGTCCCCGATCCCGCGCCGCCCGACCCCTTCGAACAGCCGGTCCCGCTGCCCGGTGTCCACGTCTCCGTCCGCGTCGAAGGTCAGTTCCCAGTAGGGAGTCACGCTCATTTCCGGATCCGCCATGACGAGCCCCCTTCGGCCCCCGTTGGTGGTGCGCTCACGCGCATGGTCCTGCCAACGGCGAGGGATGGCCATACGTCACGTACGCGTGCGTACGACCACGTAGCTACCGATAGAGCAGATATTCCTTCCGCACTCTCCGGAACGCCGCCAACTCCTCCTGCCAGCCCGCCACCACGTCGTCCGTGTCCGCCCCCGCGTCGATCATCGTGCGTACACGCGCGGAGCCGGTCAGCTTGTCGATCCAGTTGTCGGAGCGCCAGGCGAAGCCGCTCCACACCTTCCTCGCGGTCACGAGGAGGCCGATACCGGTGCGTACGGGGTCGTACGCCGCCCGGTCATGGACATGGATCTGTACGCCGCCGATGGTCTTCCCCTGGAACTTGGAGAACGTGGGCGCGAAGTACGCCTCCCTGAAGTGTGCGCCGGGGAGGCCGAGTTCGTTCGCGGCGGCCGCCCAGCGCCGGTCGATCCCCTCGGCGCCGAGCAGCTCGAACGGGCGGGTGGTGCCGCGCCCCTCCGACAGGTTCGTCCCCTCGAAGAGGCCCGTCCCGGAGTACACGAGAGCGGTGTCCGGCGTCGGCATGTTCGGGCTCGGCGGCACCCAGGGCAGCCCGGAGGTGTCGTAGAACCGCGACCGCTTCCACCCGGACATCAGCACCGTCTCCAGCGGTACGGGCGTGGTGAGGAACTCCTCGTTGAACAGCCGCGCCAGCTCCGCCACCGTCATCCCATGCGCCTGCGAGATGGGCTGCCGGCCGACGAAAGTCGCGAACTCCTTGTGCAGCACGGGGCCTTCGGCGGAGCGGCCGGTGATCGGGTTCGGGCGGTCCAGCACCACGAAGCGCTTGCCCGCCGACTGGGCCGCCTCCATGCAGTCGTACAGCGTCCAGATGTATGTGTAGAAGCGGGCGCCCACGTCCTGGATGTCGAAGACGATCGTGTCCACGCCGGAGGCGGTGAAGATGTCCGCGAGGGGGCGGCCGCTCTTCAGGTAGGTGTCGTAGACGGGCAGCCCCGTCGCCGGGTCGTCGTGGCGGCCCTCGGAGCCGCCGGCCTGCGCTGTGCCGCGAAAGCCGTGCTCAGGGCCGAAGACGGCCCTGAGGTCCACTCGGTCGTCGGTGTGCATCACGTCGACGATGTGGCGGGCGTCTTTGGTGATGCCGGTGGGGTTGGTGACGATGCCGACTTTTTGACCGCCGAGTTCTTTGTAGCCGGTGGCTGCCAGGCGCTCGAAGCCGGTGTGGAATTTCGGGGTGGCCGACTTGGTGGGGGCTGCTGCCGTCAGGGGGACCGCGGGGGCTGCGGCCAGCAGAGTGCGGCGGGAGAGGTGCATGGGGGTGACCTCCGTCAACGCGGGAAGCGGTGTCTATGCAAGCTAAGCGCTCCGCGTGTCGCTTGTACTCCGGGCGCCCTTCTCAGCGACATACCGACCGGTTAGTCTGACTGCTTGGCCGGAGCCATTCGAAGTACGTCGCCGTGTCGAAGGAGACCGATCGTGGGAGTCGTGCAGGGTGCGGGAGTGGTCGTCACCGGGGCCGGGGGTGGGATCGGGGCGGCTCTGGCTCGGCGGTTCGCGGCGGAGGGCGCTCGGGTCGTCGTGAATGACCTGGACGCGGAGCGGGCGCGGGCGGTGGCCGAGGAGATCGGTGGGATCGCCGTGCCCGGGGACGCGTCCACGATTGTCGGCGCGGCCCGTGAGGCACTCGGCGGGGTGGTCGACGTGTACTGCGCGAATGCCGGAGTCGCCTCGGGGGGTACGGAGGCGGCCGATGAGAAGGTGTGGGCGCTCGCCTGGGACGTGAACGTGATGGCGCATGTCCGGGCGGCGCAGGAGTTGCTGCCGGACTGGCTGGAGCGCGGCAGTGGGCGTTTCGTGTCCACGGTCTCGGCGGCCGGGCTGCTCACGATGATCGGCGCCGCGCCGTACAGCGTCACCAAGCACGGGGCGTACGCGTTCGCCGAGTGGCTGTCGCTCACGTACCGCCACCGCGGCCTCAAGGTTCACGCGATCTGCCCCCAGGGGGTGCGCACCGACATGCTGACGGCGTCCGGCAGCGCGGGCGACCTGGTGCTCGCGCCGACCGCGATCGAGCCGGAGGACGTGGCCGACGCGCTCGTCGAGGGCATGGAGAAGGACCGTTTTCTGATCCTGCCGCACCCCGAGGTGGCCGGTTTCTACCAGGCGCGCGCCGCGGATCCGGAGCGGTGGCTGACGAACATGAACCACATTCAGCAGAAGTGGGAGGCGACTGGCTGACCGCCCTGCGCGGCGGTCCGGGCCCGGAGGGTGGGATGATCGTTCGGCGGGAGTCGCAATTCCGCCAGGTCGGGAACCGATCTGCGGTCGACGGACGACCAGTGGGCGACAGGCGACAACAGAACCTCGGAAGGCAGGTGGCGGCAGTGCCCAGGACGACGGACGGGGACGGTACTCCTGTCCCGCAGCGGCTGCTGGCCGCCGCCACCCGGCTCTTCGCCGAGCAGGGCTACGACCGCACCTCCGTGCAGGAGATCGTCGAGGCGGCGGGCGTCACCAAGGGGGCGCTCTACCACTACTTCGGCTCCAAGGACGATCTGCTGCACGAGGTGTACGCGCGCGTGCTGCGCATCCAGCAGGAGCGGCTGGACGCGTTCGCGGGGGCCGACGCGCCGGTCGAGGAGCGGTTGCGGGGGGCCGCGGCCGATGTCGTCGTCACCACGATCGACAACCTCGACGACGCGATGATCTTCTTCCGCTCCATGCACCATCTGAGCCCCGAGAAGAACAAGCAGGTCCGCGCCGAGCGCCGCCGCTACCACGAACGCTTCCGCGCGCTCATCGAGGAGGGCCAGGAGGCGGGCGTCTTCTCCAAGGCGACCCCCGCGGACCTGGTCGTCGACTACCACTTCGGCTCGGTCCACCACCTGTCGACCTGGTACCGCCCGGACGGCCCGATGACCCCCCAGGAGGTCGCGGACCACTTGGCGGACCTGCTACTGCGAGCACTGCGCCCGTAGGGGTTGCTCGCGCGGTTCCCCGCGCCCTGCTTTTCAGGGGCGCGGGCTGTGCCGATTTGCGGCTCCGCCGCGTGGGCGCGACAACCCCCACTCACCCGCACCCGCCAACGCGCCGACCCCCGAGCTGTCAGGCGCCCCCCGCCCCGCCGCGCGCTACACGTACCGCTTCAACTCCCGCCGAGCCAGAGACCGCTGGTGCACCTCGTCCGGCCCGTCCGCGATCATCAGCGTCCGCGCCCCCGCGTACAGCTCGGCCAGCGGGAAGTCCTGGCTGACACCCCCCGCACCGTGCAGCTGGATCGCCCGGTCGATGATGTCGACGACGGCGCGCGGTGTCGCGATCTTGATGGCCTGGATCTCCGTGTGGGCGCCCCTGTTGCCGACGGTGTCCATCAGCCAGGCCGTCTTGAGGACCAGCAGCCTCAGTTGCTCGACGGTCACTCGCGCGTCGGCGATCCAGTTGTGCACGACCCCCTGCTGGGCGAGTGCCTTGCCGAAGGCCTCCCGGGCCACCGCCCGCCGGCACATCAGCTCGATCGCCCGCTCGGCCATGCCGATGAGCCGCATGCAGTGGTGGATGCGCCCGGGACCGAGCCGCGCCTGGGCGATGGCGAAGCCACCGCCCTCCTCGCCGATCAGATTCGACACCGGCACGCGCGCGTGGTCGAAGATCACCTCGGCGTGACCACCGTGGTAGTGGTCCTCGTAGCCGAACACGCGCATCGCGCGCTTCACGGTCACACCCGGCGTGTCCCGGGGAACCAGCACCATCGACTGCTGGCGCCGGATATCGGAACCGCCCGGATCCGTCTTCCCCATGACGATGAAGATCTGGCAGTCCGGGTTCATGGCCCCGGAGATGTACCACTTGCGCCCCGTGATGACGTACTCGTCCGTGCCCTCGGGGGCTCGCTCGATCAGCGTGGTGATGTTCGTGGCATCGGACGAGGCCACCTCGGGCTCCGTCATCGCGAAAGCCGACCGGATCTCACCCGCCAGCAGCGGCTCCAGCCACTGCTTCTTCTGGGCGTCGTCCCCGAACTGGGTGAGCACCTCCATGTTGCCCGTGTCGGGCGCCGCGCAGTTCAGCGCGGTCGGCGCCAACTGCGGGGAACGGCCGGTGATCTCGGCGAGCGGCGCGTACTGGAGGTTGGTGAGCCCGGCCCCGTACTCGGAGTCGGGCAGGAAGAGGTTCCACAGGCCCTGGCGGCGGGCCTCGGCCTTCAGCTCCTCCACCACGGCCGGCGTGTCCCACGGCGAGGCCAGCTCCGCCCGCTGCTCCTCGGCCACCGCCTCGGCCGGGTAGACATACTCGTCCATGAAGGCGAGGAGCTTGGCACGCAGCTCCTCCGTACGGGCGTCGAATGCGAAGTCCATGGCGATCAGCCCTCCTGGGAGCCGGTACGAAGAGTCGTCAGGCCGTGTTCGATGAAGACGGGGACCAGGTCGCCGATGCGGTCGAAACCGCGGCCGACCGTCTGGCCGAGCGTGTACCGGTAGTGGATGCCCTCCAGGATCACGGCGAGCTTGAACCACGCGAACGCCGTGTACCAGGCGACGGCGGACACATCGCGGCCGGAGCGGGCCGCGTACCGCTCGACGATCTCGTCCGGCTCCGGGTGCCCGGCGGCCGCCGCGGTCGTGGAGACGGGGGAGTCGGGCATGGCGAGCGGCACGCTGTACATGACCAGCAGGCCCAGGTCGGTGAGCGGATCGCCGAGCGTGGACATCTCCCAGTCGAGGATGGCCTTGATCTCGTCGTCCTCGCCCAGCAGGACATTGTCGAGCCGGTAGTCGCCGTGCACCACGGCCGGGGCGGGGGAGTGCGGCAGTTGGCGCCCGAGGGCCGCGTGCAGCTCGTCGATGCCGGCCAGCTCGCGGTTTCGGGACGCGTCCAACTGCTTGCCCCAGCGCCGCAGCTGCCGGTCGAGGAACCCCTCCGGGCGCCCGAAGTCGGCGAGGCCCACCTCGGCCGGGTCCACCGCGTGCAGCTCCACGAGCGTGTCGACCAGGCCCAGCACGGCGGCCCGGGTGCGCTCCGGACCGAGCGGGGCGAGCTGCTCGGCGGTGCGGTAGGGAGTGCCCTCCACGAAGTCCATGACGTAGAAGGGCGCGCCCGGCACGGCCCCGTTCTCGGGGTTCTCGCACAGCAGCACGGGACGCGGCACCGGTACGTTCGTGGGGTGCAGCGCGCTGATCACCCGGTGCTCGCGCTTCATGTCGTGCGCGGTCGCCAGCACATGGCCCAGCGGCGGCCGCCGTACGACCCACTTGGCGACACCGTCCGTGACCTCGTACGTCAGATTGGACCGCCCGCCCTCGATCAGCCGGCTGGTGAGCGGACCGGCCACCAGTCCGGGCCGCTCGGCGTCGAGGAGGGCGCGGAGCCGGTCGGGATCGAGACCGGGTGGGTGGTCTGGGCGCATCATCGCTCCTACAGGCGGATGAACGGTACCCGCCTCATGATGCCGACCGGTCGGTATGTCGTCCAGTAGGCGCCGCAAAAGTGATCGGACTCTCGCCGCTCACGCGCCTCACGCGTGGCAGGCCATCATCTCCCCGCCGTTGACGGCGGCCATGTCCATGAACCCGGCGAACGGGTGGACGCCCTCACCTTCTGGTTCCCCGTCCAGCTCGGCGTACGCCCGACGCAGGTTCGCCACCAGCCGCTCGCTCTCGCGCAGTTCGGCGAACTCCCCGAGGTCGGTCATCCGGGCCGCCTCCAACGGGGTCAGCCCGGCCGCGTGCGACTTCTCGGCGACGTCGGCCACGAACCGTATGTACCGTTCGGCCCGGTCGAACGCCGAGGGATCGGTGACCGGCCCGTGCCCCGGTACGACGGTCTCGGCGCCCAGCTCCCGCAGCATGTGCAGTGCGCGTAGCGAACCGCTCAGCGAACCCATCAGGAAGAACGGCGTCCCGCCCTCGAAGACCAGGTCCCCGGTGAACACGATCCGGCGGTGCGGCACCCAGACGAACGAGTCGCCCACCGTGTGCGAGATGCCCGGGTGGATCACCTCGACGTCGATGTCGCCCACATGCAGGGTCGTACGGTCCGTGAACGTCATGTCCGCGCCCATGATGGGGACGTCCCCGAAGTCGGTCTGCGGCCACAGCAGATGCAGATGCTGCCCGCTCGCCAGCGCCTCACGGCGGCAGGCGGCGTGCGAGACGATCGTGGCCGGCATGAAGTACTTGTTGCCGTACGTGTGATCCCCGTGGTGGTGGGTGTTGACCAGCAGCATCGGCGCGGGAACCGTCGTGTCCTCGAGAGCCCGGTACAGCGCGCGGGCGCGCCGCTCGGTCGCCGCGGTGTCCACGAGCAGGGTGCTCACACCGTCGCTCACCCATCCGGCGTTGTTCAGACACCATCCGCCGTCCGGCTGCACATACGCGTACACGTCGCTCGCCAGCTCGACGGTGTACGGCTCTCCCGCGGTCATAGTGCCCCCCATCCCCCGGATCGTCGCCAACTGGTGGTCAGAGCCTGCCAGCCGGCGACGATCAACGGGAACCCGGGGTCGTCAGTGGTCGTCCCAGTGGCCGTCGTGTGCGGCGTGCCGATGCCCGTCGTGCACATAGTCCACGTGGTCCCCGTGCGTGACCGCCTCGTGCCCGCACGCCGAGCCGTGCTCGTGCGCGTGCCCCTCGTGCGCGGCGTGCCCGCTCGGCTCGCACTCGTCCCAGTGCCCGGAGTGCTCGCGATGCAGATGCCCGTCGTGCGCGTAGTCGGTGTGGTCGCCGTGCGGTACGGCGGTGTGTCCGCAGGCCGGGCCGTGGGTGTGGTCGTGAACGGGGTGTTCCTGATGGAGCGTGGTCATGGTGCTCACCTTCAGTGGTGCGGGGGTAACACTTCGGCGGTGCGCGCGCAAACGCCTCCAGGCTAGTCACAGAAGCGCAACTTGTTCCTTTTCGAAACCCCATGCGCGTTCCAAGGACGGCCCAGATTTCGGTCAGGCGTTTTCGGCCAGGCGATCCGGTCTTCCGCCTTCCGGTTCAGAACACCAGCACCGCGCCGCACACCGCGAGGGCGACCGTGCACAGGACGGCCGCGACGGCGGTCCGGGGCGAGAGGACAGCCGGGCGGGCTGCCGCGAGGGTGCCGATGCGCCGGTGAGCGAGGGCGAGGAGGCCCAGCCACAGCACCGCGCACAGGCCGGCGGCCGCGAGCCCGGCCACGGACGGCCCGCCGCGCAGCGCCGACTTCACGGCGAGTACGGCGACCACGGCGCCCGTCAGGGTCGTACGCCGCCACGCGAGCCGGGTGCGCTCGGGCTGCAGACCGGGGTCGCGCTCGACGTCCGGGCGCCGAGGAGTCACCCTTCCCACCCGAGCAGCACGACCACCACCATGGCGATGGCCACGACGGCGACCACGACGCCCAGCAGTGCCGGGAAGCGCGACACCGGCAGATCCTCGCCGCGCCGCATCGCCCGCTCGCAGCGCACCCAGTGGTTCACCGCGCGGAACGCGCACAGCACCCCGGCGGCCAGCAGGGCGAGGGCCAGCCCCACGCGCCAGCCCCAACGCAGGTCCGGCAGGAACTGGTCCACCGCGAAACCCCCGCCGATGAGCGCGAGCGAGGTACGCAGCCAGGCCAGAAAGGTCCGTTCATTCGCCAACGAGAACCGATAGTCGGGCGTCCCGCCCTCCTCCCGAATCCCCTCCGGCACGAACCAGAGCCGGATGTTCCGCACAAATTCGCTCACGTACAGGACAGTACCGTTGGCCTCCGGCCCGCCTGAGAGCTCGGGGGCTGGGTCCGTGGGCGGGCGCGGGTCCGACGTGGTCGCTCGTGCAGTTCCCCGCGCCCCTTCAGGGGCGCGGGTCAGCGGGCCCGCAGCCGCTCCCAGGCCGCCACCCCATCCGGCACCCACGCCCACTCACCCAACCGCCGGGACAGCTCCTCCTCGGACAGGAACCCGTACCAGGCGACCTCCTCCACCTGCGGATCCACCGCCACCTCGCAGCGCACCTCGTACACGGCCGACCACCACGACCGCCCGCCCCCGTCGTCGTACAGAAACTTGAACAGCGGAACGGGCCGAGGCAGCCCGGAGACCCCCAGCTCCTCCTCCGCCTCACGCAACGCCGCACCGTCATAACTCTCGCCCGCCCCCACCACCCCGCCCACGAACATGTCGTACAGAGACGGAAAGACCAGCTTCGTGGCCGTCCGCCGATGGACGAAGATCCGTCCTTCCCCATCCCGGACCAGCACGAACACGGCCCGATGCCGCATCCCGCGCGCGTACACCTCCCCACGCGGGGCCTGCCCGATGACCTGGTCGTTCTCGTCCACGATGTCGAGGATCTCGTCGGCGGCGCTCATATCCCCATCCAAGCAGGCCCGCCCCGACTGCTGACGGCTCAGCCCTGCTGCAGTACTCCCGCCCGGCCCCCGGCGGAGCCGCACGGCATCGCCGGATGCATCCCCAGCAGCACAACCCCGACGACGATCCCCGCGAGCCCGGCCGCCTCCCAGGCGAGCGCCCCCGCATCCGTACGCAGCCGGTCCCCGAGGAACCCCACCCCGCACACGATCCCGGCGAGCGGCTGCGCCGCGGTGAGCGCGGGCAGCGACATCCGCAGCGGCGCCGTCTCGAAGGCGCTCTGCACGAGCAGCAGCCCGGTCACCCCGAGCAGCAGCACCCCGTACGGCTGCCACATGGTGAACAGCCCGCCCCAGCCGTCCTCGGCGAACCGCTGCCCGCTGACCCTGGTGAGCGCGTCCTGGACGCCGTACAAAAGACCGGCCGCGACAGCGAGCAGCACCGGCCCGGCACTGAGCCGGGACCGTTTCGCGCAGGTCGTGAGGAGCAGCGCGAGGCCCACCATGACGCCGATGATCAGCCACTGCCGGAACGGGTCGGAGGCCATGTCCCCGCCCTCCGGCTGCCCGGCCACGATGAACGCGGTCACCCCGCCCGCGAGCAGGACGAGCCCCGCCCAGCCCTGCCGGCCCAGCGGCTGCCGGGTCCGCCGACGGGAAGCGCGAGCGCGAAGACGAGGTTGGTGGCCAGCAGTGGTTCCACGAGGCTGATCTTGCCCTGGCCGAGCGCGATCGCCCCCAGCGCCCTGCCGCACACCACCAGCCCGATCCCGCCGAGCCGGCGCGGCACACGGATCAGGTCGAGGAGCAGCCGGGGCGAGAGGAAGTCGCCCAGCGGGGCGTGCGTGGCGGCCTGCTGCTGAAGGACGAAACCGAAGCCCAGCACGCGGCGCTCACAGCGAGGATCAGGACGAGAACCGACACACCGGGTACCTCGGGTGATCAACAGGGGGCATAAGGGGCAAGGCGTCTGCCCGCGGGACTCCAACGACCCGGCCGAGGGCTGTCCGTGAAAGGAGACACATCGGAGCAGTTGACTGGGTCACTCTTCTGTCGAAGGATCAGATGCCAAAGCTGCTGACCGGCCAGTAACAAAGCGCTGAGCGGGCCTTGTCTGTCATGCCCCGCCCCGCTTGCCTGCCCCGTTCCCGAGAGGACGTCCTCCATGTCGTACGACGCAGATGTGATCGTGATCGGGGCGGGCATCGCCGGGCTCGCGGCGACCGCGGAGCTCGTCGACAAGGGTCGCAAGGTGATCCTCCTCGACCAGGAGCCGGAGCAGTCGATCGGCGGCCAGGCGCACTGGTCCTTCGGCGGCCTCTTCTTCGTCGACTCGCCCGAGCAGCGCCGCCTGCGCATCAAGGACAGCCACGCCCTCGCCCTCCAGGACTGGATGGGCACCGCCGCCTTCGACCGCGAGGAGGACCACTGGCCGCGCAAGTGGGCCGAGGCGTACGTCGACTTCGCGGCCGGCGAGAAGCGGTCCTGGCTGTACCAGCAGGGCGTCCGGTTCTTCCCGGTGGTCGGCTGGGCCGAGCGCGGCGGCTACGACGCCAACGGGCACGGCAACTCCGTCCCCCGCTTCCACATCACCTGGGGCACCGGCCCGGGGCTCGTCGCGCCCTTCGAGCGGCGGGTACGGGAGGGCGTGGCCCGAGGGCTGGTCCAGCTGAAGTTCCGGCACCGGGTGACCGGGCTGTCGCGCAGCGCGGGCGCCGTCGACACGGTCACCGGCGAGATCCTGGAACCCTCGACGATCGAGCGCGGCCAGGCCAGCAGCCGGGGCGTCACCGGCGCCTTCGAGCTCAAGGCCCAGGCCGTGATCGTCACCTCCGGCGGCATCGGCGGCAACCACGACCTCGTCCGCGCCAACTGGCCCGAGCGCCTCGGCAACCCCCCGGAGAAGATGATCTCCGGTGTCCCCGCCCACGTCGACGGCAAGATGCTCGCCATCGCCGAGGAGGCGGGCGCCCGCCTCATCAACCGCGACCGCATGTGGCACTACACCGAGGGCATCCAGAACTGGAACCCCATCTGGGAGAACCACGGCATCCGCGTCCTGCCCGGACCCTCGTCCCTGTGGCTCGACGCACGCGGCAAGCGACTGCCGGTCCCGCTCTTCCCCGGCTTCGACACCCTCGGCACGCTCGAGCACATCATGAAGACCGGCTACGACTACACGTGGTTCGTGCTCGACCAGAAGATCATCGGCAAGGAGTTCGCCCTCTCCGGCTCCGAGCAGAACCCCGACCTGACCGGCAAGTCCATCAAGGACGTCTTCATTCGGGCCCGCGCGGACGTCCCCGGCCCGGTGAAGGCGTTCATGGACCACGGCGTCGACTTCGTGGTCGAGAAGGACCTCGGCTCCCTGGTCCGTGGCATGAACGCGCTCACCAAGGAACCGCTGATCGACGAGGCCGAGCTGCGCCGCGAGATCGTCTCCCGGGACCGCGAGGTCGCCAACCCCTTCACCAAGGACCTCCAGGTCATGGCGATCCGGGGCGCCCGCAACTACCTCGGCGACAAGCTGATCCGCACCGCCACCCCGCACCGCATCCTCGATCCCAAGGCCGGCCCCCTCATCGCCGTCCGCCTCAACATCCTCACCCGCAAGACCCTCGGCGGCCTGGAGACCGACCTCTCTTCCCGCGTCCTCACCGAGGGCGGCGACCCGCTGGAGGGCGTGTACGCGGCGGGCGAGGCGGCCGGCTTCGGCGGCGGCGGCGTCCACGGCTACCGCTCCCTGGAAGGCACGTTCCTCGGCGGCTGCCTGTTCTCGGGCCGCATGGCGGGCCGGGCGGCGGCGAAGGCGACGGCCTGAAGTCTCCGCGGAAGTGACGGAATTCTGACGAACCTCCGCCGCCGCTGGCCCCACCGGGGTGGCGGATGTTCGAATCGGTATGTGAACCCTGAACATCCCGAGGCGCGGGAAGCGCCGGCGGACCCCGAAGACCAGGACAGGGAACCGGAGCGCGGCGCGCCCATCGGCCGCCGCGTCCTCCTCGGCACTCTCGGCCTCGGCGCCCTGGGCGTGGTCGCCGCCCCCGTTCTTCAGCGCGGCATGGAATCGTTCCTCGGCGCGGCGGCTCAGAAGGACCCCACCGGCCTGACCGGTCTGCTCCCCAACGGCGGCGGCTTCCGCTACTACTCGGTGACGTCGTCCGTGCCCCGCAAGTCCGCGAAGAACTACCGCCTCACCGTCGACGGCCTGGTCGACAAGCCCGCCTCGTACACCCTCGCCGATCTGCGGGCCCTGCCCCAGACCCGGATGGTGAAGGACGTCCAGTGCGTCACGGGCTGGCGGGTGCCGGACACCCCGTTCGAGGGCGTACGGCTCTCGGAGCTGCTGGACGCGGCCGGGGTGCGCTCCACGGCCGGCGCGATCCGCTTCACCTGCTTCGACGGGGCGTACACCGAGAGCCTCACGCTCGAACAGGCGCGCCGCGCGGACGTCCTGGTCGCCCTGCGCATGCAGGACAAGGACATCAGCCACAACCACGGCGGCCCGGTACGCCTCTACGTCGCGCCCATGTACTTCTACAAGTCGGCCAAGTGGCTCTCCGGCATCGAGGTCACGGAGAAGGTCGAGCCGGGTTACTGGGAGAAGCGGGGCTACGACATCGACGCGTGGGTGGGCCGATCGAACGGGCGGGACGATGAACCAACGACTTGAGGCGCAGCCGGTTGCCTCCGGGACCCGCGTCCGGCGCTTCACACCGGCCGAACGCTGGATCCACCGCACGACGGCCGCCCTGATGGGCGTCTGCGTGGCGACGGCGGCCTGCCTCTACGTCCCCGCCCTCGCCGAACTCGTCGGTCGCCGGGCCCTGGTGGTGACGCTCCACAAGTGGACGGGCCTGCTCCTCCCGCTCCCGGTCCTCGCGGGCCTGGCCTCCCGCACGTTCCGCGCCGACGTCGGCCGCCTGAACCGCTGGGGTCCACACGACCGCCTCTGGCTCCGCGCCGCCCGCTGTCGTGTCCCGGGCCTTGGGCCCTGTCGCCACACTCCCGGCTGCCTCACGACGCCATTCACGCACGCTGGCCGCACCGGGCGAAAGCCCAAGTACATCCAGTACGAGGGCTTTCACCCGGCACGCCCAGAGCACGCACCTGACACCGTGAGGCCCGCCCTTCGGGCGGACGACGGGAGTGTGGCGACAGGGCCCCGCCCCGCCGCCAAGTTCAACGCCGGGCAGAAGCTCTACGCCGCCTGGATCGCCGGCGCCACCCTCGTCATGCTCGCCACGGGCCTGATGATGTGGTTCACCCACCTCACCCCCCTGATGTGGCGCACCAGCGCGACGTTCGTCCATGACTGGCTCGCGCTGACGATCGGTATTGTCCTGGCCGGCCACATCGGCATGGCCCTCGGAGACCCGGAGGCCAGGCGGGGATTGCGGACAGGGCTGGTGAGCCGGGAGTGGGCGGACCGGGAACATCCGCTGTGGCGGCCGTAGGGGTCCCCGGATGAAGTCCGCCGCCGCGGCGCCAAGCCACGACGGCGGGTTCCGGCGGTGCCGAACCGAACTCCCGGCAACCACCCACCAGTTCTCCGGCGCCCCTAGATAACCAGCGACAACAGCAACACCATCGCCCCCGCCACCACCGAGATGATCGTCTCCATCACCGACCAGCTCTTGATGGTCTGCCCGACGCTCATCCCGAAGTACTCCTTGACCATCCAGAAGCCGGCGTCGTTGACATGGCTGAAGAACAGCGACCCGGCACCGATGGCCAGCACCAACAGAGCCGCGTGGGTCGTCGACATGTCCGCGGCCAGCGGTGCCACGAGCCCCGCCGCCGAGATCGTCGCGACGGTCGCCGACCCCGTGGCCAACCGGATCGCCACCGCGATGAGCCAGGCCAGGACGAGCGCGGGTATCGACCAGTCCTCGGAGATGTCCAGGATCATCTGCCCGACCCCGGAGTCGATGAGCGTCTGCTTGAACCCGCCACCGGCACCGACGATCAGCAGGATCCCGGCGATCGGCGCGAGGGACGTCTCGACGGTCGACGCCAGCCGCCCCTTGGCGAACCCGGCCGCCCGCCCCAGCGTGAACATGCCCACGATCACCGCCGCGAGCAGCGCGATCAGCGGCGACCCGACGACGTCGAAGACCCGCTGGACCATGTTCTCCGGGTCGTCCACGACGATGTCCACCAGCGCCTTGGCCAGCATCAGTATGACCGGCAGCAGCACGGTCGCGATGGTCGCGCCGAACCCGGGCCGCTTCTCCAGCTCCTCCGAGGCCCGTAGGGAAATCATGCGCTCGGGCACCGGAACATCCACCCACCGGGCCGCGTACGTGGAGAACAGCGGCCCGGCGATGACCACGGTCGGTATCGCGACGACCAGGCCCAGCGCCAGCGTCACCCCCAGGTTGGCCTTGACCGCGTCGATGGCGACCAGCGGACCGGGGTGCGGCGGGATCAGCCCGTGCATGACGGACAGACCGGCGAGGGCGGGCACGCCGATCCGCATCAGCGAGTAGCCGCCGCGCTTGGCGACCATCAGCACCACCGGGATGAGCAGCACGATCCCGACCTCGAAGAACAGCGGCAGCCCGATCACGGAGGCGATCAGCACCATCGCCCACGGCATCGCCCGCCCGCCGGCCTTCGCGAGGATCGTGTCGACGATCTGGTCGGCGCCGCCGGAGTCCGCGAGCAGCTTGCCGAGGATCGCGCCCAGCGCGATGAGCACGCCCACCCCGGCCACGGTCGACCCGAGCCCGGCGGTGAAGCTGGCTATCGCTTTGTCCAGCGGCGCTCCGGCGACCGCGCCGAGCGCGAGCGTGCCGATGGTCAGCGCCAGAAAGGCGTGCACCTTGAACCTGGTGATGAGGACGACGATGACGGCGATGCCTGCCAGCACGGCGATGCCGAGTTGAGTGTGGCCCGCCGAGGTGATCGGCTCGACGGGGTCCGCTGCCAGCATCTCGACGTTGAGTATGGGCACGGTGAATGAGTCCTTGTGTGGAAGGGGAGTTGGGACGAGCCAAGGAGCCAAGGAGCCAAGGAGCAAGGTGCTTACGACGCCGGACCGAGCTCCCGCAGCGCGGCGACCGCCCGCTCGGTGATCTCCTCGGGGCCGCCCGAGACATCGACGGAGACACCGGCCTCGTCCGCTTCCAGCGGCTGCAGCGTGGCGAACTGCGAGTCGAGCAGCGCCGTCGGCATGAAGTGCCCCCGCCGGTGCGACAGCCGGTCCTCGACGAGCTCGCGGTCACCGGTGAGGTGCACGAAGACGAGCCCGGGCGCGGCGGACCGCAACCGGTCCCGGTAGCCGCGCTTGAGAGCCGAGCAGCTGACCACCCCGCCGAGTCCGGCCCGGCCGTGGGCCCACCGGCCGATGGAGTCCAGCCACGGCCACCGGTCCACGTCCTCAAGCGGAATCCCGGCCGACATCTTCGCGATGTTGGCCTCGGGGTGGAAGTCGTCGCCCTCGGCGTACGGAACGCCGAGCCTGGCCGCGAGCAGGGGACCGATCGTGGTCTTCCCGGTTCCTGACACGCCCATCACCACGACGACGGGAGGGGTACCCATCACTACCTCGCTGTCCTCGTCGACATCTGAGACGTCACCCGACGACGACACTGAAGCTCATTAGATACGACGATTTCAAGCCCCAGGCATAAATAAATCAGACTTTTCCTTCGTCTTCCATGCCTCGTACCCTGATCCCCATGACCACACCGGGCCGGGGGCTGCACGGCCGAGTACTGGAAACCCTCGGTCCGGCGATCACGGCGGGCGAGTACCCGCCGGGCAGTGTGCTGCGCACGGACGAACTCGCCCAGACCTTCGAGGTGTCGCGCTCGGTGATGCGCGAGGCGGTCCGCGTCCTGGAGTCGATGCACCTGGTGGAGTCCCGCCGCCGGGTGGGTGTGATCGTCCGCCCGTCCGCCGAGTGGAACGTCTACGACCCCCAGGTCATCCGCTGGCGCCTGGCCGGCGCCGACCGCCCCCGCCAACTGCGCTCGCTCACCGTGCTCCGCTCGGCCGTCGAACCGGTCGCCGCGGGCCTCGCCGCCCGTAACGCCACGGCCGAGCAGTGCGCCGCGATCACCGAGTGCGCGCTCGGCATGGTCGCCAACTCACGCGGCCACCAACTGGAGGGCTACCTCCTCCACGACGTCGCCTTCCACCGCCTGATCCTCAACGCGTCCGGCAACGAGATGTTCGCCCGCCTCGGCGACGTGGTCGAGGAAGTCCTGGCGGGCCGCACCCACCACGAGGTCATGTTCCACGACCCCGACCCGGCCGCCGTCACCCTCCACGTCGACCTCGCCGAAGCCATCCGCGAGGGCGACGCGGCCCGAGCCGAACAACTCACCCGCGAGATCACCGTCGGCGCCCTCCAGGAACTGGACGTCCTGGCCCCCAACGGCCACGCCCCGGCCTCCGGTTGACCCAGGTCGGAGACTCTGGCCTAGGTCAGAAACTCCCCGTCCACATACACCCAGGCTCCGTCCACCCGCTCGAACCGGCTCCGCTCGTGCAGCGCGCCGCCCCGGAAAGAGGCGCGGAAGGTGACGGTGCCGGTGGTGTGGAAGGCCGAGCCGTCACGCGTGTCGAGGATCTCCAGCCCGGTCCACCGCATGCCCGGGTCGAAGTCGACGTTCGAGGGGCGCGTACGAGGGTGCCAGGTCCGCAGCAGGTACCCCTCGTCCCGTACGACGAACGCGGCGTAGCGGGACCGCATCAGCGCCTCGGCGGTCGGGGCGGCGACGTTACCGGAGTGGAGGCGGCCGCAGCAGCTGTCGTACGTCTCAGGGAGCCCGCACGGGCACGGCCGAGGGGCGGTCGAGGAGGGCCCGGACGTTGGCTTCCGAGTGGCCTTGGAGCGACGGCGCGACGACATGCCTGCCATTGTGCCCGCCTTACGCGGACCCCGCGTTCGTCGGCGGATACGACGGCCGCGCCGGCACCGCGGCCCTCTTGGACACCGGCGGCGACGGCAACGACGGCAGCGGCGGCAGGGCTGTGTCGTGCAGCCACGCCCTGAACAGGTCGTCCAGCGAACCGTCCGCGTACCGCGCGGCGTGGGCGGTGAAGGCCGCTGTCGTGACGGCACCACCCCGGTGGACGTTCGCCCAGCCCCGCAGCATACGGAAGAAGGCGTCGTCGCCGAGCACGCAGCGCACCGCGTGCACGGTCAACCCGCCGCGCTCGTAGAGCCGGTCGTCGAACATCAGCTTCCGGCCCGGGTCGGCCAGCCGCAGGTCCTGCGGGAGCGCGGACAGCTTCTGGTGCGCGGCGGCGGCCAGTTGCTGAGCGCTCCGGCCGCCGGAGCGCTCCGACCACAGCCACTCGGCGTACTTGGCGAAACCTTCGTTCAGCCAGATGTGCCGCCAGTCGGCGATGGACACACTGTTGCCGAACCACTGGTGGGCCAGCTCGTGCGCGACCAGCCGCTCCGAACCCCGCGCCCCGTCCACGTGGTTGGCGCCGAACAGCGACAACCCCTGTGCCTCGACGGGGACATCGAGCTCCTCCTCGGTCACCACCACCGCGTACTCACCGAACGGATACGGCCCGAAGAGTTCCTCGAACAGCTCCATCATGGCGGGCTGCCGCGCGAAGTCCCGGGAGAATTCCGTGAGGAGATGCGCCGGGATGTGCCCGTGCTGCGGTACGCCACCCGGACCCGGGTCGCCCAGCAGCACCGTCTGGTACTTGCCGATCGACAGGCCGACCAGATAGCTCGACGTCGGCGCCGACTGCTCGTACACCCACGTCGTCGTGGACGCCTTCGCCGTACGGGTCAGCAGCCGACCGCCCGCCACCACCTGGTACGCGGACGGCGTCGTGATCGAGATCTGGTACGACGCCTTGTCGGCCGGCCGGTCGTTGCACGGGTACCACGACGGCGCCCCGATCGGCTGGCTCGCCACCAGCGCCCCGTCGGTCAGCTCCTCCCAACCGAGCCCGCCCCAGGGGCTGTTCACCGGCTTCGGGTTGCCCGACCAGTGCACCTCGACGGTGAACGCGGCCCCGGCCCGGATCGGCTTGGCGGGGCGGACGCGCAGCCTGCCGCCCCGGTGCGTGTAGTGCGGTGCCCGGCCGTCGACCCGGACCCGCCCGATCTTGAAGTCGGCGAGGTTCAGCTGGAACTCGGAGAGCGCGGCACGGCCCGCTATCGCGTTCAGCCGCGCCGTGCCGGAGAGCCGGTTCGGACCGGGGCGGTAGTCCACGGCGACCTCGTACCGGTGCACCCGGTAACGGGAATCACCGTTCGCCGGGAAGTACGGGTCCGGACCCACTGACTGCTGAACCGCCACTGCCGCTTCTGCTCCCCGCTCCGCTCTCGTACGACCTC
This sequence comes from Streptomyces capitiformicae, assembly GCF_002214185.1. Classification (NCBI taxonomy): domain Bacteria; kingdom Bacillati; phylum Actinomycetota; class Actinomycetes; order Kitasatosporales; family Streptomycetaceae; genus Streptomyces; species Streptomyces capitiformicae. The sequence continues at coordinate 5,061,086 of NZ_CP022161.1, forward strand.
CATCGTCCCCCGACGCGGCCGGGGCCGCAGTCAACGGCGCCATGCCTCGATCGGGTTGCCCAGCCACCGGGTGTCGTCGGGAACGGACTCCGCGGCCATGACCAGCGACGCCGGACCCAGCGTGGTGCGGGCCCCGACCACACTCCCGGGCAGGACGATTCCGCCCGGGCCCAAGGTGGCGCCCTCACGGAGTTCCACAGTATCCGTCCGCAAGATCCGGTCGTGGAAGAGGTGGGTCTGCAGCACGCACCCCCGGTTCACCGTGGCCCCGTCGCCGAGCGTGACCAGATCGGTCTCGGGCAGCCAGTAGCTCTCCACCCACACACCCCTGCCGATCCGCGCCCCGAGCCCGCGCAGCCACAGGTTCAGCACCGGCGTACCGGGCACCGACCCGGCCAGCCACGGCACGGCCAGCACCTCCACGAAGGTGTCCGCCAACTCGTTGCGCCACACGAAACCGCTCCACAGCGGATGCTCACCACTGCGATGCCGTCCCACGAGAAGCCACTTCGCCACGATCGAGAGCACGGCTCCCACGGCCCCCGCACCCAGCAGCACGACCCCGCCCAGCAGCCACGCCCAGCCGCCGAGCACGCTCAGCGCCGCCACCGTCAGCAGCGCGAGCCCCGCCGAGCAGAACACCGGCACGATCCGGCACAGCTCCACCAGCGCCCGCGCCCACAACAGCCGCGCCGGCGGCTCGTACGTCCGGCTCTGGTCGCCGCCGGCCGTCGACCGGGGCAGCTTCACCGGCGGCAACCCCAGATACGAGCTGCCCTTCTTCGCCTTCTTCGGCGTCGCCGACAGCACCCCGACGAGCCCGCCCTCCGGCACGCTCCGCCCCGGCGCGGTCATCCCGGAATTCCCGAGGAACGCCCGCCGCCCGATCTCCGCCCGCCCGATCCGCATCCAGCCGCCACCCAGCTCGTACGGCGCAGTCAGCGTGTCATCGGCGAGGAACGCCCCGTCCCCGACCGTGGTCAGGCTCGGCAGCGCGAGCACGGTGGACACCTCGGCGCCCTTGCCGATCCGCATCCCGAGCAGTCGCAGCCACACCGGCGTGACCAGCCCGGCGTACAGCGGGAACAGCGTCTCCCGCGACCGGTCCATCAGCTGGGTGACCGTCCAGGCCTGCCACCCGATCCTGCTGTGCGTGGGATGCGTGCCCTCGCGCAGCCTGAGGCTCAGCAGCCGCACGGCGACGAGCAGCAGCAGCGCGTACGCCGCCCCGAACGCGAGCGTGGCCGGCACCAGCCCGATCGCCGCGCCCCGCAGCGCCGCACCGAGCCCGGCGTCCGGGTCCACGAACAGACCGAGCACGGCCAGCGCGGCGACCAGGGCGAGCAGCGGCAGCGCGGTCAGCCCGACGCCGGTCACGCCGTACGACGCCCGCCAGAACAGGCCTCGCTGCGGGCGCTCCTTGGGCCAGTTCCGCTTCGCCTTGCCCAGCTTGACGGCCGGCGCCCCGGCCCAGCGCTGCCCGGTCGGGACCTGCCCGGCCACGGCGGAACCCGGGGCCACCTCGGCCCGCTTGCCCACGCGCGCCCCCGGCAGCAGCATGCTCCGCGTCCCGACCACCGCACCGGCGCCCACCTTCACGGCGCCGATCTCCAACCGATCCCCGTCCAGCCAGTACCCGGAGAGATCCACCTCGGACTCCACGGCCGCACCCCGCCCGAGCTTGAGCAGCCCGGTCACCGGCGGCAGTGTGTGCAGGTCCACATCCGCCCCGACCTTGGCGCCCAGGGCGCGGGCGTACCGCTCCAGCCAGACCCCGGTCAGCGAGGTCGCGCCACTGAACTCGGCCAGCCGCTCGGCCGCCCACAACCGCAGATGCACGCTTCCGCCACGGGCGTACCGACCGGGCTCGACTCCGCGCAGCAGCAGCCGCGCCCCGCCCGCCGCGATCGCGAGCCGCCCCGGCGGGCTGAAGAACAGCACCGCCCCGGCCACGACCGCCCACCAGGGCGCGGTCGGCAGCCAGCCGTACGGAGTGAGCAGATTCCCGAGCGCGGCCAACGGGACGACCCACCGCAGCCCGAGCAGCGTGAACAGCGTGACGAGCAGCAGCGACTGGACGACACGGGCCCGTACCGGCACGGGGGTCACCGCACGCTCGGCACCGTCCTCCTGGCCGGACTCCTCCAGATACCGGGCCAGCTTCCGCACCGTCGGCCGCTGGTAGATGTCCAGCACGGCGACGCTCGGATACCGGCTCCGCAGCTTCGTCGTCAGCTGGGCGGCGGCCAGACTGCCGCCACCGATCGCGAAGAAGTCGTCCTCCGCGCCGCCGACCGGCACCCCGAGCACCTCGGCCCACTGCTCGGCGAGCCACGCCTCGGTCCCGTACAACTCCTCGGCCGGACCGGCGGTCTCCAGCTCCGGAAGCGGCCACGGCAGCGCGTTCCGGTCGACCTTCCCGGACGTCCGTGTCGGCAGCTCCGTCACCGGCGCCAGCAGCGGCACCAACGCGGCCGGCAGCTCGGCCCGCAGCTTCTCGACGGCCGCCGCCTGGTCCCACCCGTCCTGGGTGACGACGTACCCGACGAGCAGCTGATTGCCGCTCCGCGCGGTCCGTACGGCCGCCGCGGCACCCGCGACACCGGGCAGCGCCTGCAACGCGGCGTCGACCTCACCCAGCTCGATCCGCCGTCCGCCGAGCTTGATCTGCTCATCGGCCCGCCCGAGGAAGATCAACCCCTCGGGCTCGGCCTTGACGAGATCCCCGCTCCGGTAGGCGCGCTCCCAGCCGAGCGACTTGAGCGGCGCGTACTTCTCCGCGTCCTTCTCGGCGTCGAGATACCGCGCCAGCCCGACCCCGCCGATGACCAGCTGCCCGCTGCCCCCCATCGGCACGGGCTCCCCGGCCTCGTCGACGACGGCCAGCTCCCAGCCGCCCAGGGGCAGCCCGATCCGAATGGGCTCCTCACCCGACATGAGCGAGGCACAGGCGACCACTGTCGCCTCGGTGGGCCCGTACGTGTTCCAGACCTCGCGGCCCTCGGTCACCAGCCGCTGCGCCAGCTCGGGCGGGCAGGCCTCACCGCCGAAGATCAGCAGCCGTACGTCGCCCAGCGCCTCGGGCTCCCACAGCGCGGCCAGCGTCGGCACGGTCGAGACGACGGTGATCTCCTGCTCGACCAGCCAGTGCCCCAGATCGGCACCGCTCCTGACCTGCGCACGCGGCACCGGCACCAGACAGGCCCCGTACCGCCAGGCCAGCCACATCTCCTCGCAGGAGGCGTCGAAGGCGACCGACAGCCCGGCCATCACCCGGTCCCCGGGCCCGATCGGCTCCTCGGTGAGGAACAACGCGGCCTCGGCGTCCACGAACGCGGCGGCGCTGCGATGGCTCACGGCGACGCCCTTGGGCTTGCCGGTGGACCCGGAGGTGAAGATGATCCACGCGTCGTGCTCGACCCCGGGCCGCGCGGCCGCGGCCTCGGACGTGCCGTTGACGGTGAGCCGGTGCCCGGCCCCGACGACCGCCCGCACCTCGGCCTCCCCGAACACCAGCTCGGCCCGCTCATCGGGATCCTCGGCGTCCACCGGGACGTACGCGGCACCGGCGGCCAGCACCGCGAGGATCGCCACGTACAGCTCATTGGTGCCCGACGGCACCCGCACGCCCACCCGGTCGCCGAGCCCGACCCCGGCGGACCCCAACTTCCGCCGCAGACGCTCGACCTCGACGGCCAGTTCCCGGTAGGTGAGCCTCCGCTTCCCGTCGTCCAGCGCGGGCTCGTCCGGGTACGACCGTACGGACGCCTCGAAGACGTCGACGAGCGTCCGCGGTGACGCGGCGGGCCCCGCGGCGAAGCGGGCCGAGCCGTCGGACTCTCCCGTTCCCTCCGTCAGCTCGCCGTCGAGCAGCGTGAGGTCGGGACTGTCGTATACGGCGGCCATCGGATCCTCGCCTCTCGAACCCGGACCATCCGGGGGCGCCGACGGGCCCACAGGTCTGCCTGGGGATGTTCCGTTGTGGCGCCGAACAAGCCCAATACTCTAGTGCTCGGATGACTACGGCCTGTTGAGACGGCCAAGCGGGGGCAACCGCGAGACGACCCGAAGCCTCCAGGGCATACCCCCTGACCTGGGGTTTCTCCGGGAAGGAGAGACGTCCCCCACATTTCGGCGCTGTTAACCAACGAAGGCCGCGACCTGATGGTCGCGGCCTTCGCCACAGTGTGTCCGAGGGGGGACTTGAACCCCCACGCCCGATAAAGGGCACTAGCACCTCAAGCTAGCGCGTCTGCCATTCCGCCACCCGGACAAGGTGTCTGTCGCGCGGGGTTCCCCTCGCGGCGACGAAGGAAACATTACCAGGCTTTCGAGGGCCCTCGATCACGCCCCGTTCCGGGGACGGCCGGGCGTGAACGGCGTGTGACGGGCCCGTCCTGCTCTTATGCCGCAGGTGGGGCAGGAGGAGGATGAGGGGGAACCACCAGCAGCGACAGCGGGAGGAACCAGCGTGAGCGAGACGGACACGGCCAGGCGCGTGACCGGCGAGGACGAGGTCGTCGACCTCTGCCGCGAGCTGATCCAGATCGACACCAGCAACTTCGGCGACCACTCCGGCCCGGGCGAACGCAAGGCCGCCGAGTACGTCGCCGAGAAGCTCGCCGAGGTGGGGCTCGAACCGAGGATCTTCGAGTCGCACCCGGGCCGCGCCTCCACGGTGGCCCGCATCGAGGGCGAGGACCCGTCCCGGCCCGCGCTGCTCATCCACGGCCACACCGACGTCGTACCGGCCAACGCGGCGGACTGGACCCACCACCCGTTCTCCGGCGAGGTCGCGGACGGCTGCGTGTGGGGCCGGGGCGCGGTCGACATGAAGGACATGGACGCGATGACGCTGGCGGTCGTACGGGACCGGCTGCGCAGCGGCCGCAAGCCCCCGCGCGACATCGTGCTCGCCTTCCTCGCGGACGAGGAGGCCGGCGGTACATACGGCGCGAAGTACCTGGTCAAGAACCATCCCGACCTCTTCGAGGGTGTCACCGAGGCGATCAGCGAGGTGGGCGGGTTCTCGTTCACCGTGAGCGAGCAGCGACGGCTCTATCTGATCCAGACGGCCGAGAAGGGCATGCACTGGATGAAGCTGACCGTGGCCGGCACGGCCGGGCACGGGTCGATGATCCACCGGGACAACGCGATCACCGAGCTGTCGGAGGCCGTCGCGCGGCTCGGCCGCCACACGTTCCCGGTGCGGGTCACCAAGACGACCCGGGCCTTCCTCGACGAACTCGGCGACGCGCTCGGCACCGAACTCGACCCGGAGAACATGGAGGGCACCCTCGCCAAGCTCGGCGGCATCGCCAAGCTCATCGGCGCGACCCTCGGGAACACCGCCAACCCGACGCAGCTGGGCGCCGGTTACAAGGTCAACGTCATCCCGGGCGAGGCCACCGCGCACGTGGACGGGCGGTTCCTGCCCGGGTTCGAGGAGGAGTTCCTCGCCGACCTCGACCGGATCCTCGGCCCGAACGTGCGGCGCGAGGACGTGCACTCCGACAAGGCGCTGGAGACCTCCTTCGACGGGGCGCTCGTGGACGCGATGCAGTCCGCGCTGGTCGCCGAGGACCCGGCCGCGAAGGCGGTCCCGTACATGCTCTCCGGGGGCACGGACGCCAAGTCCTTCGACGACCTCGGCATCCGTGGCTTCGGTTTCGCGCCGCTCAAGCTGCCGCCGGAGCTGGACTTCGCGGGCATGTTCCACGGCGTCGACGAAAGGGTGCCGGTGGAGGGTTTGAAGTTCGGCGTGCGCGTGCTCGACCGTTTCATCGACGCGTCCTGATCCTCAACCGGCTTTGTTCTGTCCCGAATTGCGCGCTGAAACGACACTCCAGTATTCGGCAGCTCGTACGACGATCGACCGTGGCGAGTGAATCGGACCATCAGCTCGTAGCTCGATTACTCCCTCCTCGTTACAGGTGATGCGACTCGCTACTCGGGGTCGCATTGCCAACAAGGAGGAATAATGATCAAGAAGGTCGTCGCTGCTGCGGCTGCCACCGGTGGTCTGGTGCTCGCGGGTGCGGGTCTGGCTGTCGCCGACGCCGGTGCCCACGGTGCCGCCGTGCACTCCCCGGGTGTCGCGTCGGGCAACGTCGTCCAGGTGCCCGTCGACGTCGCCACGAACGTGTGCGGCAACACGGTCAACGTGATCGGGCTGCTGAACCCCGCCTTCGGCAACACCTGCATCAACAAGTGACGTTGTGCCTCACCCGGTGAGGGTCTGAAAACCGTCGGCCCCGGAGTGCGCGCCATGCACTCCGGGGCCGATCGGTCTCTCGGCAAGGTGCAGAAGATCAGAACATCTGGTTCAGAACATCTGGTTAAGGCAGGTAAATCAGCAATGCGACAGGTCACCCGCAAGCGCCTCATGACGGTGGCGGCCGCGTCCGGCGTGCTCGCCGCGGCCGGCGGCTACGCACACGCCGACTCCGGAGCGCAGGGCTTCGCCGGCAACTCGCCCGGTGTGCTGTCCGGCAACAACGTTCAGGCCCCGGTGAACGTGCCGGTCAACGTCTGCGGCAACACCGTGAACGTGGTCGGGCTGCTCAACCCGGCGGCCGGCAACAAGTGTGCCAACGGATCGGGCGGCGGCCAGCACGCCGACGGCTCCGGTTCGTCGCACGGTGGGTCCCAGGCCCGCGGTCACGCCAGTGACTCGCCGGGCGTGGCCTCCGGGAACAATGTGCAGGCCCCGGTGAATGTGCCGGTCAATGCCTGCGGCAACAGTGTCAACGTGATCGGCGTCGGCAACACGGCCATGGGCAACGACTGCTCCAACGGCTCGGGCGGCGGGGGCCACTACGGCGACGGCTCCGGGAACGGTGGGTCCCAGGCCGACGGCCACACGAGCAACTCGCCGGGCGTGGGCTCCGGGAACAATGTGCAGGCCCCGGTGGACGTGCCGGTCAACGTGTGCGGCAACGGCGTCAGCGTGGCCGGCATCGGCAACGGGGTCACGGACAACGACTGCGGGAACTCGGGCGGCGGAGGGGCGCACGAGAACCCGGGCGGTGGCCAGCAGAACCCGCCGGGCGAGCCCGGACAGCCGGCCCCGCAGGTGCCCGAGAAGCCGGGGCAGCCGAACGAGCCGGGCAAGCCCGGTGGCGACACCAACGAGCCGGGTTCGCAGCACGTCACCCAGCCCGGCGGCGCCGCACAGCTCGCCCAGACCGGCGCCGAGCTGCCGCTCGGTCTGGCACTGCCGGTGGGCGCCGGCGCGCTGCTTGGAGGCGCCCTGATCTACCGCAAGGCCCGGGCCGCGGCACTGTAGTGGTACGGAAAACGGAGCGGGCCCCGCTGGTGCGGGGCCCGCTCCGTTCGGTCTGCCCACCTACCACGTGGCGCGCACCTGGCGGATGATCCGTCGGCGCAACCGCACCCTGCGGCTGCCATCGCGCAGCAGGCTCAGTCGGTCCAGCTCCCAGTGTCCGTACTCGGCATGGTCCGTCAGCAGGCGTGTGGCGTCCTTACGGGAGACCCCGCGCGGTACGTACACGTCGACAAATTCGTATTCCGGCATCGGAATCTATTGTGCGGGCTGGGGCCCTGTACGGATAGCGTCTGCACTATGTCTGATGCTGCGCAGCCCACCGCTGCCGAGGTACGCGCCGCCGCCGAGGCGGTCAAGACCGCGCTCGACCGCCATCTCGCGGCGGTCGAGCGGAGGACGGGAGAGGACGACCCGGCCGTCTACGAGGCGTTCAACGAGCTGGCCGCGGCCGCCGAGGAGTACGACGAATTGCTCTACGACCGCTATGACGAGGTCACTCCCTTCGAGATCCCCGGCACCGAGGACATGCCGCCGTACACCGGACCCGAGGGACCCAGCGCACTGAGCGTGCTGATCCGCCGGGACTACGCGGTGGTCGAGCCGCAGCGGTTGCTGGCGCAGGCGCAGCGGGTGGAGGCCGCGGAGGAGCCGTCGGACTCGAACGGGGCGTCCGGCACGGTCCATGGAGCACTGGGTGTGCTGTTCGGTGAGTTCGAACCGGACGAGATCGCCTCCCGGCACAAGGAGTTCGGCCTGGAGGAGGGCGACTCCACGCTATGGGTGACCGCCGCGGACGACACCGCCGATCCCGGCGAATGGCTTGAGGCCCCGTTCGACCAGGTCGATCCCCAACGCGTCGTCTGCCGCTTCGACGTCAGCGCCGTCTTCGACGACGAGCCGGACGACGACCTGGAGGACGACCTCGACCTCGAACTGGACGAGGAGGAGGACGAGGAACTGAAACCTCGGGCTTAGCCGCGGGCAGTCGTGCCGCTGGGGCGTTGGGGGAGGGTGGGCGCAGGCGGCACCTCGTAACCGCCGAGCCGCGGAACCCACCCCCGCCCAGCACCCTCCCCGCAGCAGGTCAATCGGAAGACGGCACCTGGGCCTTCAACAACGTCGGCAGCCGCGTGGTGCGGGGCTTGGCCGACACCTCGGCGACCGCACGAGGCAGCGCCTGCTCCACACCATGCACGACGGACAGGTGCCGCTCCGCACGCCCGAAGGCCGTATACACCCAGGGCCGGCTGAGGGCCTGCGCGGCGTCCCCGGGCAGGACGACGACCACGGCCGGCCACCGGTGCCCCACGGCCTGGTGCGCGGTCAGGGCCCACCCATGCCGCACGGTCCGCTCCACCCGCTCCTTCGGCACGACAACGGCCGCACCCCCGCACTCCAGGTGCAGCCCGTCCGCGTCGGCCCCGACCACGCGCCCCGGCGTCGTACGCCCCGGCGCGGGGGAGTAGGCGACGCGGTCGCCCGGGTCGAAGCCGCCGAAGCGCCCCGGGCCGGGATTCAGCCGCTCCTTGAGCGCGGTGTTGAGCGCCCGCGTCCCGGCCGCGCCCCCATGACCGGGAGTGACCACCTGCACGTCATCGTCGGGAAGGCCGAAGGCCCGCGGTACGGAGTCCACGACGAGCTGCACGGTCCGGTGCACCGCCTCCCCGGCGTCCCGCACCGGCACGATCACGACCTCCTTGCCGGGCGCGTCGACCTGGTTCAGCTCCCCGATCCCGATCCCGGAGACGAGTTCGCCGATGGGCCCGGGGTCGGGCGTCCGCGAGGCGACCTGCGGACAGGCGCGAGCGGCGAGGAGGTCCGCGAAGACTCGGCCGGGCCCGGCGGACCACAGCACACCGGGGTCGCCGCTGAGCACCAGCCGGGCACCGTCGGGCAGCGACTCGGCGAGCACGGCGGCCGTCTCGACATCGAGCTGCGGCGCGTCCAGGACCACGAGGAGGTCGATGTCCAGCGCACCGTCGGCGTCCCGGCCGGGCCCTTCCGCACCGGAGAGCAGCCCGGCGACGGTGGCCACGGCGGTGCCGTCGCCCGCCTCGGCGGTGGCGAGGAGGGAGGCGAACCGGAGTCTCCCGTCCGCGCTGTGCGTCGCCGCGTACGCCCGCAGCCCGAGCGCCCGGGCGGCGGCGATCAGGGCGGCCGGTTCCGCGCGTGCGGCCTCGCCGCCGGTGTGCAGCACGAGCCCGTGCGTGGCGACGGCGCGGATCAGCTCCGCGGCGGGCCTCGGCGCCGACGCCGCCGCCGAGGCCCAGTCCGTCGGCTCGTCCTTGGGCAGGGAGTTCATGACCCGGGCGAGACCGTCGGCGAGGCTCTCCTCGGCGAGGGCGTAACGCTCAAGGCCGATCAGGACGCGCACCGGGCGCTCCTGCTCCGCCTCGTCGTCCTCGGCATCGCCGGCCGCTGCGGCGGGCGGCGCGTCGTCGAGTGCGTCCTGGAAGACCAGGGCCTCTCCCTCGGCGACGGTGCTCTGGACCGCCGCGTCCGGGTCGGGAACCGACCGCTGGGCGAGCGCGGCGGCGAGCGCCGGGGCCTCCAGGGCCGTATGCCCGGCGACGGCCGCCTGGTCCAGCAGCCATACGGTGACCGCTCGCCCCCGCCGCTCGTCGTCCGGGCCGCACTCCGCGCCGAGGAGTGCCCGGGCGAACCCGTCGGCCTGTTCCGGCCGCACTCCGGGAACCCGCAGCAACTGCCAGGGATCCTCACGCAGCCGGCCGCCCGCCCCCTCGCCGAGCACCTCGGCGACCTGCGGCACGAGCGCCTCGGGAGCACCGCCCTCGGCCAGCACGGCGCGCACGGCCTCGACGGTCTCGCCCGAGGGCGCGGCCGCACCGGCCGGGAGCGCCACAGGCTGCGGCTGCCGCACCGGCTCCGGCGCGGGCCGACGCGGCGCGGGCTCCGGCTCGCTGAAAACGGTGGCCGCGGGCTTCTGCCCACCCTCCACGGCCCGTACGGCGGCCAGCAGATCCGCGGCCGTACCGCTGAGCTTGGCCCCGCTCGCGATCGGCCCCTTCTTCTCGGCCTTGCGCCGCTCGATCCGCTCCCGCTCCAGCCGCTGCGCCTCCAACTCGGCCTGCACCTCGGACAATTCGGGCGCGGCCTCGGCGTCACCGGACCCGGGAGCGCCCTCCGTCGTCGGGGTCCCAGCGCCCTCGGTCGTCGGGGTCCCGCCGTCGGGGGTCCCGTCGCCCCGTCCCGCCGGCTCTTCCGGCTCCGTGGTCGCGGGCTCCGTGCTCACAGCGTGCTCCAGTCGTGATCGGGATAGTGGTGCACGGGCGCCGACACGTCGTCGAGCGCCCGGCAGATCTCGTCAGGAAGACTAAGGGTCTCCACTGACAACGCCGCCGTGAGCTGCAGCGCGTTGCGGGCGCCGACGATGGGCGCGGCGACGCCGGGCCGGTCGCGCACCCAGGCGAGGGCCACCTGGAGCGGGGTCACGGCAAGGCCGTCCGCGGCGGTCTGCACCGCGTCCACGATGCCGGTCGCCGTGTCGTCGAGGTACGGCGCGACGAACGGCGCCATGTGCTCCGAGCCGCCCCGCGAGTCCGGGGGCGTGCTGTGTCGGTACTTGCCGGTCAGCACCCCACGGCCCAGCGGCGAGGACGGCAGCAGACCGACGCCCAGGTCCAGCGCGGCGGGCAGCACCTCGCGCTCGACGCCGCGCTGCAGCAGGGAGTACTCCATCTGCGTACTGGCCAGGCGGGTGCGTATCCCTGGCGCCGAGAGCTGCCAGGTGGCCGCCTTCGCGAGCTGCCAGCCGCAGAAGTTGGAGACGCCGGCGTAACGCGCGCGGCCGCTGCTGACGGCCAGGTCGAGGGCCTGCAGCGTTTCGTCCAGCGGGGTTTCGGGATCGAAGGCGTGGATGTGCCAGAGGTCCACGTAGTCCGTGCCGAGGCGGGCGAGGGAGGCGTCCAGGGCGGCTAGGAGATGGCCGCGGGAGCCGTCGAAGCGGCGGTCGGGGTCCGGGACGCTGCCGGCCTTGGTGGAGATGACCAGGTCGCGGCGGGGCACGAGACCGTCCATCAACTGCCCGAGCAGATACTCGGCCTCCCCGTCGCCGTACACGTCCGCCGTGTCGACGAGGGTGCCGCCCGCCTCCCAGAACACCTTCAACATGTCCGCGGCGTCGTGCTCGTCCGTGTCGCGGCCCCACGTCAGGGTGCCGAGCCCGATCCGGGACACACGCAGGCCGGTACGGCCGAGATGCCTCTGCTCCATGAACGCCGACATTACTGTCCAGAGTTCGCCACGGGGGTGCCTGTGGATAACCGATTTCTGCGGTCAGTGAGTACGTGCGGGGCGCTCATGGTCGATCGCCCACTCACCCGCGGTCGCCCGACCACCGCACCACCCGAGCTCCAAGGCGGCGGTCTGCCGGTAGGGTCGGCCACACAAGGGACGTTACTGATCGGTAAGGGGAAGGCTGGTCTATATGAAGCTCGGGATCAACCTCGGGTACTGGGGTGCCGGAATGGACGGGGACAATCTGGCCGTGGCCCAGGAGGCCGACCGGCTGGGATACGCCGTGTGCTGGGCCGCGGAGGCGTACGGCTCGGACGCGGCGACCGTGCTCAGCTGGGTCGCCGCCAAGACCGAGCGCATCGACGTGGGTTCGGCCATCTTCCAGATCCCGGCCCGCCAGCCCGCGATGACCGCCATGACCGCCGCGACGCTGGACTCGCTCTCCGGCGGCCGCTTCCGGCTCGGCCTCGGCGTCTCGGGGCCGCAGGTCTCCGAGGGCTGGTACGGGGTCAAGTTCGACAAGCCGCTCGCCCGCACCCGCGAGTACGTCGAGATCGTCCGCAAGGCGATGACCAGGGAACGGCTGTCGCACGACGGCGAGCACTGGACGCTGCCGCTGCCCGGCGGGCCCGGCAAGCCGCTGAAGCTCACCGTGCACCCCACCCGCGAGCACATCCCGCTGTACATCGCGGCGATCGGCCCGAAGAACCTGGAGCAGACCGGCGAGATCGCCGACGGCGCCCTGCTCATCTTCCCCTCCGCCGAGCACCTCGAAGACACCGCGATCAAGTACCTCCGCGTCGGCCGCGAGAAAGCCGGCAAGACCCTCGACGGCTTCGACGTCTGCCCGACGCTGCCGCTCGCCGTCGGCGACGACAAGGACGTCACGACGCTCGCCGACACTTTCCGGCCGTACACCGCGCTGTACGTCGGCGGCATGGGCAGCCGCAAGCAGAACTTCTACAACCAGCTCGCCCAGCGCATGGGCTACGAGAAGGAGGCCGCCGAGATCCAGGACAAGTACCTGGCCGGTGACAAGGCCGGGGCCGCGGCCGCCATCCCGCACGAGCTGATCGACCAGACGACGCTGCTCGGTTCCGTGGAGCGCATCGCCGACCGGATGAAGGCGTACGCCGAGGCCGGTGTCACCACCCTCACGCTGGCCCCGGCCGGCTTCACGCTGGAGGAGCGGGTCGCCTCGCTCCGGGCCGGTTCCGAGGCCCTGGAGCGGGCCGGACTCGCGTAACGGGACGGCACAGGCCCTGCGGGATCCGGCGAAGCAGGGCCTGTCGTCAAATTCCCGTCTGCCCCGCGACGCCTGGCATGCTCCCCCACTCTCGGCTTCTCCTTCATTCTCGGCTTCTCCCCCACTCTCGGCTTCGCTCGAGCGGGAGGGGCCCCATGAGCGGGAGGGGCCCCACCGCCGCACCGGGCGAAAGCCCAAGTACATCCAGTCCATCTACGGGGCCTTCCGCCCGGCACGCCGAGAGCACGCACCAGACGCCGCGGGGCCGCCCTTCGGGCGACGACGGGAATTTGACGACAGGCCCTACGGCCGTGGTGGGGGCTCGGGGGTCTTCCCCGCCACGGCCGTCACGGGGGACAACGCGGCACCGGCCCGTTCGGTTACGCGCCCGCGGAGCCCGCCGTCCTTCGTTTGGCGGATTTGTCCGACACAGCTGTTGCCGGGCTCCTGGCACCCCATTTGACTCGTTTTGCAGGGTCCTGCAGAGAGGTGCCTCACATGCTTTCGGCCAAGAGTCTGTTCCAGGAAATCGTCGACAACGACGAGTCGTTCCGACTGTTCTGCTCCATCGCCGCCAGCGGGGAGAAACAGGGCGGCTGGGAGAACGCGCGCATCGCCGCGCTCGTCCCGCAGAGCGAGCGCGCACTCGCGCCCAAGATCACCCGGCACGGCGCCGACGAGGACAAACACGGGCGGATCTTCAACGCCCTCATGAAGAAGCGTGGCCTCCAGCCCATGGAGGTCCCGCCCGAGACCGACTACACCATGCTCCTGGAGCGCCACGGCATCGGCCTCGCACACGACAAGCTGAAGGCCGACCAGCCGCTCACGGTGCGGGACATCATCGTCTACCTGTCCCACAGCCGGGTCACCGAACAGCGGGCCGCCGACCAGATGGTGATGCTCCGCAAGCACTTCGCGAGCCACCCCGAGATCGGCAAGGCCGTCCGGATGATCTCCGACGACGAGGACAACCACCTCGCGTACACCCACGAGGAACTGCTGCGCTTCGCCGCCGCCGGGCATGGCCGCCTCATCCAGCGGACGCTCCGCGAGTGCGCCCTCGCGGAGATCGGCATCTACCGGGACGTCAGCCTCGCCGTGATGGACCACATGGGGCGCATCCTCGGCTGGCCGAAGGCCAAGGCGGCCGTCCTCGCCGCCGGTATCCGCGCCATGTACGCCTACGAGCGGGCCTTCGGCTGGCGCCGCATGGTCACCCTGTCGATGCCGGAACGCCGCGACGCCCTGGGCGGCCCGGCGACGACGGCACCCGAGTTCGCCTGAACCCCCGCCCGCACCCCGACCGTCCTTACGCGCGCGTGCGGCCGAACACCGCCGCACGCGCGCGTGCGGGGGCATTCAGAACACCCCCTAGAGCCACCCCCGCCGCTTGAAGAGCCGGTACACCAACACCTCCGCCACGGCCATCAGCGCGACCAGCGCCGGATACGACCACACCCAGCGCAACTCGGGCATGTGCTCGAAGTTCATGCCGTAGACCCCGGCGACCATCGTCGGGATCGCCGCCATGGCCGCCCACGCGGAGATCTTCCGCATGTCGTCGTTCTGTCGCACACTCATCTGGGCCAGATGCGCCGAGAGGATGTCCGACACCAGCCGGTCCAGGCCCTCGACGGACTCGTTCACCCGGGTGAGGTGGTCGTTGACGTCGCGGAAGAACGGCCGGGCCTTCTCGTCGACGAAGGGCACCGCGGTGCTGTGGTTGCCCGTGCCGGAGAGGCGGACGAGCGGTGCGGCGAGCGGGCCGGTGGCGCGGCGGAACTCCAGCACCTGGCGTTTGAAGGTGTAGATCCTGGACGCCGTGTTCCGTGAACCGCCGACGTCCGGGGAGAAGACCTCCGCCTCCAGCTCCTCCAGGTCGGTCTGGAGCTCGGTCGCCACGTCCAGGTAGTGGTCGACGGCGGCGTCGGTGATCGCGTACAGCACGGACGTCGGCCCCTCGCCCAGCAGTTCCGGCTCCCGCTCCAGACGGCGGCGTACGAGACCCAGGGGCGAGCCCTCGCCGTGGCGGACGGTCACCACGAACGAGTCGCCGAGGAAGACCATGATCTCGCCGGTGGTCACGGTGTCACCGGCCGGCTCGTACACCACCGGTTTGATGACCATGAACAGCGAGTCCTCGTACACCTCCAGCTTGGGCCGCTGGTGGGCCTTCAGAGCGTCCTCGACGGCCAGCGGATGCAGCGCGAACTCCTCGGTGACCAGGGCGAACTCCTTCTCCGTCGGCTCGTGCAGCCCGATCCACACGAAGCCGCCGGACGCACGGGCGGTGGCCAGGGCGTCGGAAAGGTCGTCGGGGCCCTCGGTGCGATGGCCGTCGCGGTAGACGGCGCAGTCGACGATCACGGGAGATTCCTTTCTCCGGTCTCCGGGAGCGTCCTTCCGCCCCCCGGCGCGGTACCGCGCCCCAAAGGGGCGCGGGGCTCTGCCGATATGCGGCTCCGCCGCGTGGGCGCGACCGGCCCCCACCGGCCCGCAGGTTCATCACTGCGCCTCCAGCGGAGCGCCTACGCTGGGCCGCATGCCCACGTTGATCCTTGTCCGGCACGGACGTTCCACCGCCAACACCGAGGGAGTGCTCGCCGGCTGGACGCCCGGTGTCGCGCTCGACGAGCGCGGCGCCGCGCAGGCCGCGGCGCTGCCCGGCCGCCTCGCCGGGCTGCCGATAGCCGAGGTCGTCACCAGCCCGCTGCAGCGCTGCCAGGAAACGCTCCGTCCCCTCCTCGATGCCCGGCCCGAGCTCAGCCCGCACACCGACGAACGCATCGGCGAATGCCATTACGGCGACTGGTCCGGCCGCAAGCTCGCCGAACTGAAGGACGAGCCGCTGATGGAGGTCGTACAGGCGCATCCGACGGCGGCCGAGTTCCCCGGTGGTGAGTCGATGCGGGCCATGCAGCACCGGGCCGCCGAGGCCGTACGGGAGTGGAACGCGCGCGTGGAGCGCGAGCACGGGGCCGACGCCGTGTATCTGATGTGCTCGCACGGCGACGTCATCAAGTCGCTCGTCGCGGACGCACTCGGACTTCATCTGGACCTCTTCCAGCGGATCGCCGTCGAACCGTGTTCCATCACCGCGATCCGTTACACACGCCTGAGGCCGTTTCTCGTCCGTCTCGGCGACACCGGGGACTTCTCGTCCCTGGCGCCGCGCGAGGAGCCCCCGAGCGGTGACGCGACCATCGGGGGCGGTGCGGGGGCACCGTGATCGTCAACCGCAGTAGGGTGAAGCGGTCGCGGGCGGCACGCTGAACCACTCAGCCGCCGACGCGGCCGGTCCCGACGTCGATTCCAATGGAGACAGGACGTGTCCCGTCAGGTGTTCCTCTACGACCCCCCGGACCGCTTCGTGGCCGGTACGGTCGGGCTGCCCGGGCGCCGGACCTTCTTCCTGCAGGCCACCGCAGGACAACGCGTCACCAGCGTGTCCCTGGAGAAGACCCAGGTCGCCGCGCTCGCCGAACGCATGGACGAACTGCTGGACGAGGTCGTACGGCGCAGCGGCGGCAGCGCCTCGGTGCCCGCCGTCGCGCCCACCGAGGTGGCGGACACGGCGCCGCTCGACACTCCCATCGAGGAGGAGTTCCGGGTCGGCACCATGGCGCTGGCCTGGGACGGCGACGAGCAGCGCATGATCGTCGAGGCCCAGGCCCTGGTCGAGCTGGACGCCGACTCCGAGGAGGACCTCGCCGAGGCGGAGGAGCGGATGCTCCAGGACGAGGAGAACGGTCCGCCGATGCTACGCGTCCGCCTCACCGGCGCGCAGGCCCGGGCCTTCGCCAAGCGCGCCCTCGACGTCGTCAACGCGGGGCGGCCGCCGTGCCCCCTGTGCAGCCTGCCGCTCGACCCGGAGGGACACGTATGTCCGCGCCAGAACGGATACCGCCGCGGGGCCTGACGGCCGCCGACCCCGTGGTCGAGCTGCTCGCCGCCGGTGAGCTGACCGTGCGCGGGCGCGTCCGTGAGGCGTCCAACGCGGTGCTGTACTGCACCGTCTCGTACGAGGGCCGAGAGGCGGCCTGTGTGTACAAGCCCGTCGCCGGGGAGCGGCCACTCTGGGACTTCCCCGACGGCACGCTGGCACAGCGGGAGGTCGCCGCGTACGAGGTGTCCGAGGCGACCGGGTGGGCGCTCGTGCCGCCCACCGTGCTGCGGGACGGCCCGTACGGGGAGGGCATGTGCCAGCTGTGGATCGAGGGGGAGCCCGGGTCGGAGCTGCTCGCGCTCGTCGACGGTGAGGAGGCGGGCGAGGGCTGGAAGGCCGTGGGGTTCGCCGAGGTCGGGGACGGGAAGACCGCGCTCCTCGTGCACGCCGACGACGAGCGGTTGCGGCGGCTCGCCGTCCTCGACGCGGTCGTCAACAACGCCGACCGCAAGGGCGGGCATCTGCTGCCGACGGGTGGCGGGCGGCTGTACGGGATCGACCACGGGGTGACCTTCAACGTCGAGAACAAGCTACGGACGTTGTTGTGGGGTTGGGCGGGGGAGTCGCTCACCGACGAGGCCGTGGCTGTGCTGGAACGGCTGCGGGACGGGCTGGGGGAGGGCGGGCCGCTGGCGGCGCGGCTGTCGCCCTTGATCACGGGGGCGGAGCTGGAGGCCACGAGGCAGCGGGTGGCTGCCCTCCTGAAAAGCGGCCGGCACCCGGAGCCCAGCGGAGAGTGGCCGGCGATCCCGTGGCCGCCGGTGTGAGGTGCGCCTCGGCTGTGGCCGGGCGGGGTCGCGCCCCTCAAGGGGCGCGGGGCTCTGCCGATATGCGGCTCCGCCGCGATGGGGGTCCCCCCCCGCTCGAGCGAAGCCGAGAGTGGGGGAGCGACCAGCCACACACAACCCGCGGCCGCCGTACAAGCCGTATCCCCGAGCTATTGGGCGCCCCACCCCGGCCCACCCGCGTACCCCCGAGTCACCAGGCGCCCGGCTTAGCCCCGGAGGGATCGGGTTAGGCTCATGTACATGCATGCCTGGCCCGCTTCTGAGGTCCCCGCCCTGCCTGGCAAGGGCCGCGACCTCCGGATCCACGACACCGCGACCGGGAGGCTCGTCACCCTCGAGCCCGGTCCCGTCGCCCGTATCTACGTCTGCGGTATCACCCCGTACGACGCGACCCACATGGGTCACGCGGCGACCTACAACGCGTTCGACCTCGTACAGCGCGTGTGGCTCGACACCAAGCGGCAGGTTCACTACGTCCAGAACGTGACCGACGTCGACGATCCGCTCCTGGAGCGGGCCGAGCGCGACGGCGTCGACTGGGTGGCCCTCGCCGAGAAGGAGACCGCCCTCTTCCGTGAGGACATGACCGCCCTGCGGATGCTGCCGCCGCAGGACTACATCGGCGCTGTCGAGGCCATCCCCGGCATAGTGCCGCTCGTCGAACGTCTCCGGGACGCCGGCGCCGCGTACGAACTCGAAGGCGACATCTACTTCTCCGTCGAGGCCGACCCGGACTTCGGCAAGGTCTCGGGCCTCGACGCCGCCGCCATGCGCCTGCTCTCCGCCGAGCGCGGCGGCGACCCGGACCGCGTGGGCAAGAAGAACCCCCTCGACCCGATGCTCTGGATGGCCGCGCGCGAGGGCGAGCCCAGCTGGGACGGCGGCTCCCTCGGGCGCGGTCGGCCCGGCTGGCACATCGAGTGCGTCGCCATCGCCCTCGACCACCTCGGCATGGGCTTCGACGTCCAGGGCGGAGGCTCCGACCTCGCCTTCCCGCACCACGAGATGGGCGCCTCGCACGCCCAGGTGCTGACCGGCGAGTTCCCCATGGCCAAGGCGTACGTCCACGCCGGCATGGTCGCGCTGCACGGCGAGAAGATGTCGAAGTCCAAGGGCAACCTGGTCTTCGTCTCCAAACTGCGGCGCGACGGGGTCGACCCGGCCGCCATACGGCTCACGCTGCTCGCGCACCACTACCGGGCCGACTGGGAGTGGACCGACCAGGTCCTCGAAGACGCCGTCGCGCGGCTCGACCGGTGGCGCGCCGCCGTCTCCCGTCCCGACGGGCCGCCCGCCGAGGCGCTCGTCGAGGAGATCCGAGAGGCCCTCGCGAACGATCTGGACGCCCCGGCCGCGCTCGCCGCGGTCGACCGCTGGGCCACGCTCCAGCAGGAGCAGGGCGGTACGGACGAGGCGGCGCCCGGCGTCGTATCCCGTGCCGTGGACGGGCTGCTGGGTGTGGCGCTGTGACATCCTGACTCATAGGGCGCCTCCTTCGACCGAAGGGGGCGCCCTCTTCGTTGACCCGCCGTCAGCCGGTGATCATCAGGTACAACTTCAGCAATCCGTCCGGAAATTGATGTCACGTGACAATCCGGCCGGTAACTGTCGTGACGCTGTCAAGACGCTGTCGTTCGAATGGCGAAGCACTACGGGGACCATCGGCATGTGATGGGGTGACAGAGCCAGTTGAAAGCCGGACCGGCCAGCTGCCGGTCCCTTCGTGGAAGGGACGAACAGTGGCACCCCCGCACTCCTCCTCCGCACCTCACATCAGCCGGCGAAGACTGCTCGCCACGTCGGCCGCGGCCACGGCGGGCGCGCTGCTCGTCGGGGCAACGGCGGCCGGCACCGCGACGGCGGCCGACACCGCGGAGACGGCCGCCGGCACCGCGGAGACGCCCGCGAGTTCCTGGCCCGACGTCATCCCACTGCCCAACGGCTTCCGCCCCGAGGGCATCACCATCGGCGGCGGCCCGTACGCCTATCTCGGCTCCCTCGGAGACGGCTCGATCTACCGCGCCGACCTCCGTACGGGCCAGGGCGGCATCATCTCCGCGGGCCCCGGTACGCCCTCCGTGGGGCTCAAACTCGACGGCCGGGGGCGGCTGTTCGTCGCCGGACGCGGTCAGGGCGCCCGGGTGGTCGACGTGCGCACCGGCGAGATCATCGCGTCCTACGTGCTCACCACGAAGACGCCGACCTTCGCCAACGACGTCTTCCTGACCCCGCGCAGCGCCTGGTTCACCGACTCGTTCCAGCCGGCGCTCTACGCCCTGCCGCTCGGCCGCCACGGCGCCCTGCCGGACGCGGACGAGGCCGTGACGGTCACGCTCAGCGGCGACTGGACCCAGACGCCGGGCGAGACCGTCAACGCCAACGGCATCACCAGCACCCCGGACGGCAAGGCCCTGCTGGTCGTCCAGTCCGGCGTCGGCGGCCTGCACCGCGTCAATCCCAGGACCGGCGTGACCAAGCTCGTCGACCTCGGCGACGCCGCCCCCCTTACCAACGGCGACGGCCTGCTGCTCCTGGGACGGCGCCTCTACGTCGTACAGAACCGCCAGAACGCGATCGACATCTTCAAGCTCTCGAAGGACGGCCGCAGCGGCATCTTCGAGGGCCGCATCACGGACGCGGACTTCGACGTCCCGACGACGGTGGCCGCGTTCAAGAACCGCCTCTACCTGCCCAACGCCCGCTTCACCACAACCCCCACCCCGGACACGACGTACGCCGTTGTCGCAGTGGAACGCTGAGGTCACTTATAAAAACGCGCGGGGAACTGCGCGATCAACCACAACAGGCCCGCAGGTTGTCGCGCAGCGTCCCCAACACAGCTGATCATTCCTCGGACGATTCCTCGTCACCGGCATCCGGCCGTGGCGGTTTGGGCGGCCGCGTACGCCATGTACCGGCCCCCCCGTCACCCCCGTCAGCCGTAGCATGCCCGGTCGGCCCCGCAGGGTTCCCGCCCCCATCCCGGCGCCGCAGATACCGCTCGAACTCCCGAGCGATCGCCTCGCCCGATGCCTCCGGCAGCTCCGCGGTGTCCCGGGCCTCCTCCAGCGTCTGCACGTACTCCGCGACCTCGCTGTCCTCGGCGGCCAGCTGATCCACGCCCACCTGCCACGCACGCGCGTCCTCGGGCAGCTCGCCCAGTGGAATGCGCACGTCGATCAGGTCCTCGAGCCGGTTCAGCAGGGCCAGCGTCGCCTTCGGGTTCGGCGGCTGCGACACGTAGTGCGGCACCGCGGCCCAGAGCGAGACCGCCGGGACGCCCGCGTGCGTGCACGCTTCCTGGAGGATGCCGACGATGCCCGTGGGGCCCTCGTACTTGGTCTCCTCCAGATCCATCCGCTGCGCCAGGTCCGGGTCGGACGTGACACCGCTGACCGGAACCGGACGGGTGTGCGGGGTGTCGCCGAGCAGCGCGCCCAGGATGACGACCAGCTCCACGCCCAGTTCGTGGGCGAAGCCCAGCAGCTCGTTGCAGAACGAGCGCCACCGCATCGACGGTTCGATGCCTCGGACGAGTACGAGATCACGGGGCTTCTCGCCGCCGACCCTGACCACGGACAACCTCGTCGTCGGCCAGGTGATCTTCCGTACGCCGCCGTCCAGCCACACCGTGGGCCGGTTCACCTGGAAGTCGTAGTAGTCCTCGGCGTCCAGCGCCGCGAACACCTCGCCCTTCCACTCCTTGTCCAGGTGCGCGACCGCGGTTGAGGCGGCGTCGCCGGCGTCGTTCCAGCCTTCGAACGCGGCCACCATGACTGGGTCGATCAGCTCGGGAACCCCCTCCAGCTCGATCACCCAGCGCCTCCTTCCGACGTGCCCTCGCGTACGCCTCAACCTTACGGCGTGCCCAGGGGGCCTCCGCAGCCCCCTTGCACGGGGGAGTGAACGGATCAATGCCCCGTTCGCACGGCTCAAACACTCGCGGACCACAGGCGCCCTGAGTGATCGACTTCTCACAGCGACGACCGCAGCCACTGCTCCACGCTCGCGATATGGACCGTCGCCCACGAACGGGCGGCCTCCGCGTCGCGGTCGCGGAGGGCGGCGAGGATGGCGCGGTGTTCGTGAAGGGTGCGGCTGACGGCGTCCTCCTGGGTGAGGCCGCGCCAGATACGGGCCCGGGTGGTCGGGCCGGACAGGCCGTCGAGGAGGGAGCAGAGCACGGAGTTCCCGGAGCTCTGCACGATGCCCTTGTGGAACTCCAGGTCGCAGGCGACCAGCTCCTCCACCGACGGCTCGGTGCCCAGTTTGTCCAACTGCGCGCTCAGTGCGTCCAGTTGCTGCTCACTGATGCGCAGGGCGGCCATCGCGGTGGCCGCCGGCTCCAGGATGCGGCGTACCGCGAGGAACTCCAGGACGGTGTCGTCGCGGTGGAAGTCCACGACGAAACTCAGCGCCTCCAGGAGGAGTTGAGGGTCCAGGCTCGTGACATAGGTGCCGTCGCCCTGTCGTACGTCCAGGATGCGGATCAACGACAGGGCGCGCACCGCCTCGCGCAGGGAGTTGCGGGACAGCCCGAGATCGGCGGCGAGCTCGCTCTCCTTGGGCAGGCGGTCGCCGGGGCGCAGCGCGCCGGAGACGATCATCCCCTTGATCTTCTCGATCGCCTCGTCAGTGACTGCCATGGCGGCCCTCCCTGTCGTTCAGACATCCGATGTCTCAGGCCATTATGGGGCCTCCATCAGCGCCTTTACACGACAAAGGAAAGGGACGGCTCCACCGGCCCATGGATGTGCAGCCGCCCCCTTGGCCTACTGGGGCCTACTGTCCTACTTCTTGTCGAGCAGGTCCTGGACCTTCGCGCGGACCTCGTCCGTCGCCAGCCCCCGGATCGTCAACGTCGTACGCCGCCGCAGCACATCGTCGACCGTCTCGGCCCACTCGGTGTCCCGCGCGTACACGACCTGCGCCCATATCTCCGGCGCGTCGGGGTGCACCCGCTCACCGAGCTCGGGGTTCTCGTTGGCGAGCCGAGCGATGTCGAAGGCCAGCGACCCGTAGTGCGTGGCCAGATGCCGCGCGGTGTCGGCGCCCATGCGGGGCCTGGGCGCGGGCCGGTCGACAAGCAGCCGGTGAGCGACCGCGCGCGGATTCGCGACCCCCGGAAGCGGCAGCTTCTTCGGCAGCCTGGAGACCGGCTCGAAGTCCTCACCCAGCGGGTGCCCCGGCAGCGCCTCCAGCTTCTTCATGATCGTGCGCCCGATGTGCCGGAAGGTCGTCCACTTGCCGCCGGCCACGGACAGCATCCCGCCCCGACCCTCGGTGACGACCGTCTCCCGCTTGGCCTTCGCCGTGTCCCCGGGCCCACCCGGCAGCACCCGAAGACCCGCGAAGGCGTACGTGATCAGACCACGGTCGAGCTGCTGGTCCCGGATCGAGAACGCGGCCTCGTCCAGGATCTGAGCGATGTCCTTGTCGTTGACGGCGACGTCCGCCGGGTCGCCCTCGTACACCTCGTCCGTCGTACCGAGCAGCAGCATGTCCTCCCAGGGGAGGGCGAAGGTGATGCGGTACTTGTCGATGGGGGTGGCGAGCGCGGCTTTCCACGGGGAGGTCCGCTTCAGGACGAGGTGCGCGCCCTTGGACAGCCGGATGGACGGCGCGGCGTTCGGGTTCTCCATCCTGCGCAGGTGGTCGACCCACGGCCCGGTCGCGTTCAGCACCAGCCGCGCGTCGACCCCGAACTCGTCACCGGAGAGCCGGTCGCGCAGCTCGGCACCGGTCACGCGCCCCTTGGTGAAGCGCAGCCCGGTGACCTCGGCGTGGTTCAGTACGACCGCCCCGGACTCGACGGCCGCGCGGACCGTCATCAGGGCCATCCGGGAGTCGTTCATCTGGTCGTCGCCGTACACGGCCACGGCCTTGAGGTTCTTGGTGCGCAGCTCGGGCACGTCCTGCGCGGCCTTCGCCGGCGACAGCAGGTGTCCGACGCCGTCACCGAACGCGGAGAGCGCGGAGTAGGCGAAGACGCCCGCCCCGAGCTTCGCCGCGCCGTGCGGCCCGCCCCGGTACACGGGGAGGTAGAACGTGAGCGGGTTCGCGAGATGGGGGGCCACCTGGCGGGAGACCGCTCGGCGCTCGAAGTGGTTCTCCGCCACCAGCTTCACCGCGCCGGTCTGCAAGTAGCGCAGACCGCCGTGGAGCAGCTTGGAGGAGGCGGAGGAGGTGGCGCCGGCGAAGTCACCGGCGTCGACCAGCGCCACCCTGAGCCCGGACTGCGCGGCGTGCCAGGCGGTGGATATGCCCAGGATGCCGCCGCCGATCACGAGGAGGTCGTACGACGCCTTGGAGAGCTGCTCCCGGGTCTCGGCACGGCTCGGGTTCGAGCCGGACGCCGGGCGCGTCCCCAGGGCAGGCAGGGCTTGCAGGGTGGACTGACTGGTCATGTCGGGTTCTTACTCCTCATCAGAGCTTCGAGATCAGAGCTTCCTGGGCTCTCTCGTCAGCTCTCGTCAGTGCTCGTCTTCGATCCAGCCCATGGTCCGCTCGACGGCCTTGAGCCAGCTCTTGTACTCACGGTCGCGGGTCTCCGCGTCCATGCGGGGGGTCCACTCGGCGGCCCGGCGCCAGTTGGCGCGCAGGTCGTCGGTGCTGGTCCAGAAGCCGACGGCGAGACCGGCGGCGTAGGCGGCGCCGAGGCAGGTGGTCTCGGCGACCATCGGGCGCACCACGGGGGCGTCCAGGAAGTCCGAGAGGGTCTGCATCAGCAGGTTGTTGGAGGTCATGCCGCCGTCGACCTTGAGGGCCGCGAGCTCGACGCCGGAGTCCTTCGTCATGGCGTCGGTGATCTCACGGGTCTGCCAGGCCGTGGCCTCCAGGACGGCACGCGCGAGGTGCGCCTTGGTGACGTACCGGGTCAGGCCGGCGATCACACCGCGGGCGTCGGAGCGCCAGTACGGGGCGAACAGACCGGAGAAGGCCGGCACGAAGTAGGCGCCGCCGTTGTCCTCGACCGAGAGCGCGAGGGTCTCGATCTCGGCGGCCGTGGAGATGAGTCCCATCTGGTCGCGCATCCACTGCACCAGTGAACCGGTGACGGCGATCGAGCCTTCCAGCGCGTAGACCGGCTTCTGGTCGCCGATCCGGTAGCCGACGGTCGTCAGCAGGCCGGAGTAGGAGTTGATGATCTTCTCGCCGGTGTTCATGAGCATGAACGTGCCGGTGCCGTACGTGGACTTGGCCTCGCCCTCGGCGAAACAGGTCTGGCCGAACAGGGCCGCCTGCTGGTCGCCGAGCGCGGAGGCGACCGGGATGCCGCCGAGCAGGTCGCCCAGCTTGCCGCCGGTGATCTCCCCGTACACCTCGGCGGAGGAGCGGATCTCCGGCAGCATCGACAGCGGGACGCCGATGGACTCGGCGATCTTCTCGTCCCACTGCAGGGTGTGCAGGTTCATCAGCAGGGTGCGGGAGGCGTTGGTGACGTCGGTGACGTGGTGGCCGCCGTTGACACCGCCGGTCAGGTTCCAGATGACCCAGGTGTCCATGGTGCCGAAGAGGATGTCGCCGGCCTCGGCGCGCTCACGCAGACCCTCGACGTTGTCCAGGAGCCAGCGGGCCTTCGGACCGGCGAAGTAGGAGGCCAGGGGCAGACCGGTCTCACGGCGGAAACGGTCCTGCCCGACGTTGCGGCCGAGCTCCTTGCAGAGGGCGTCGGTGCGGGTGTCCTGCCAGACGATGGCGTTGTGGACGGGCTCACCGGTGTTCTTGTCCCACAGCAGCGTGGTCTCGCGCTGGTTGGTGATGCCGATGGCCTTGATGTCGTCGCGGGTGATGCCGGCCTTCTCGATGGCCCCGGCGACGACCTCCTGGACGTTGGTCCAGATCTCGGTGGCGTTGTGCTCGACCCAGCCCGGCTTCGGGAAGATCTGCTCGTGCTCCTTCTGGTCGACGGAGACGATACGGCCGTCCCGGTCGAAGACGATGCAGCGGCTGGAGGTGGTGCCCTGGTCGATCGCGGCGATGAACGGTCCGGCGGTGTGGGCGTCGGTCACGGTGTGCTCCTGAAGGTTCAACTGGTCAACGGGCTGTACGTACGGCGCGTGCTGAGCGTTCCGTAGGACTGCGGCTCTGGCGGCCGGCGGCTGGCGGCTCTGGTGCTCTTAAGCGAATGCGACGTTGTAGACGCCTGCCGCGATGGCTGCGCCGATCAGGGGACCGGCCACCGGGATCCAGGCGTAGCTCCAGTCGGAGCCGCCCTTGCTGGGCAGGGGGAGCAGGGCGTGGACGATACGCGGACCGAGGTCGCGGGCCGGGTTGATCGCGTAGCCGGTCGGGCCGCCGAGGGACAGACCGATGGAGACCACGACGAGAGCGGTGACCAGGGCGCCGAGGGTGCCGAGACCCTTGCCGCTGTCGTTGAGGCCCTGGGTGAGGACCGCGAGGACGAGGACGACGGTGCCGATGACCTCGGTGGCGATGTTCTGCGCCGCGTTCCGGATCTCCGGGCCGGTGGAGAAGATGCCGAGCACCGGGCCGGCGCCGGTCTCCCGCGCCTCGACGGCCTTGGCCTTGGTGGACTCCGCGCCCGGACCGCCGACGATCTCCTTGTCGGTGAGGTGGGCGTGGAACTGGCCGTAGTAGGCGATCCAGACCAGAGCGGCGCCGATCATCGCGCCGAGGAGCTGCCCGCCCCAGTAGGTGGGGACCTGGCTCCAGTCGATGCCGTCGTTCTTGAGCGCGAGCGCGAGGGTCACGGCCGGGTTCAGGTGGGCGCCGGAGAGCGGCGCGGAGGTGTAGACGGCCGTCAGAACGGCAAAACCCCACCCGAAGGTGATGGCGAGCCAACCGGCGTTACGGGCCTTGGAAGCCTTCAGCGTGACGGCGGCGCACACGCCACCGCCGAGCAGGATGAGTATGGCGGTACCGATGGTCTCGCCGATGAAGATGTCGGAGCTGGACACCCGCGACTCCTTTGTCCTTCGTCCAGGGGAAAAGGTTCGGCCCTTGGCGCTGTGACACTGTAGCGCGTATTGCCGGTAGGTGTTCGACAATGTCGACCGATGGACGGGAGTCTTGCTCTGGCGTCACGGGTGCGTCAAGAGTTGTGCTGTCGAAAACACGATCGTTACTGAGCGATCGGCCCCGTCGATCTCGAAGGGGCGCGGAAAGGGGCGGAAAGGGCGGAACGGGTACGCCGGAAAGGGCCGTGACGCCCAGTGCGCCCCGGCCCTCCTCGTGGCAGCTCGGAACCGCCCGGTCAGAACCGCCCGGCGCCCAGGTCCCGTGATACGGCGCGGGCACAGTCCCGTACCGCCGCGATCAGCTCGGGGCGCAGTTCGCCCTCACGGCAGAGGCGCTCCACGGCGCCGGTGATGCCGACCGCGCCGACGGGCATGCGCCGCCGGTCGTGGATGGGCGCGGCGATGGACGCGACGCCCTCCCAGGTCTCCTCGACGTCGGCCGCGTACCCGCGCGCGCGGGTGATGTCCAGAACACCCTCGAAGTCGGCCGCCGCGCAGACGGTCCGCTCGGTGAACGCCTTGCGCTCGCCCTCCAGAACCTCGCTGTGCGCCACGGGGTCGTACGCCGCCAGCACCTTGCCCAGGGCCGTGGAGTGCAGCGGCTGCATGGCCCCTATTTCCAGGACCTGCCGGCTGTCGTCGGGCCGGAACACGTGGTGCACGATCAGCACGCCCTGCTGATGCAGCACGCCGAGGTGGACGCTCTCGCCGCTGGAGCGGGCCAGGTCGTCCGTCCACACCAGGGCACGCGCCCGCAGCTCGTGGACGTCGAGATAGGTGGTCCCGAGCCGCAGCAGCTCGGCACCCAGCTGGTACCGGCCGGAGGCGTCGTCCTGCTCGACGAAGCCCTCGTGCTGGAGCGTGCGGAGTATGCCGTGGGCGGTGCCCTTGGCGAGGCCCAGCGATGAGGCGATGTCCGACAGGCCGAGCCGCCGCTCGCCGCCCGCGAGCAGCCGCAGCATCGCGGCCGCCCGTTCGAGCGACTGGATGTTCCGTGCCATCGCCGTCCTGCCCTCCGTCCCCTTCGACCACCGTACGCGCATGAACTTCCCACGTTCGGCAATGCCGAACACTACCGGTCCTTGCCGACCTCCCGCCAATGGCCGTCAACAGTTCTTCGGCCGCGCGGGTCACCACGTGGATTTACGGTGTCTGTCCCGTGCCCGTTCGGTGTCCATCCCGTGCCCGTCCCGTGTGCATCCGGTGCCCGTCCGATGCTCGTACCGTGCCCACCTCGCGCCCGTCGTCCGTTCGTCGTCGGAGTAAACCGCACCTCGCCACAGACGCCACACCCGTCCGCCCCGTGGACGCCCCTGACCGTCCGCGCGTGCGCCGGGCTAGGCTGACGGCGTGCGCCTTCCATCGACTTCCATGGGAAGACGCAAAGCCGACAGCCGTCGCACTCCAGGGAGCACCTTCATGGCCTCGTCGCCGAACACGTCCCCTTCGTCCGCCGCCTCCGCAGGCCGGGCCCGATCCGACGCACTGCGCCAGGCCCTCGCCACCCGCGTGGTGGTCGCCGACGGCGCGATGGGCACGATGCTCCAGGCCCAGGACCCGACCTTGGAGGACTTCGAGAACCTCGAAGGCTGCAACGAGATCCTGAACCTCACCCGCCCCGACATCGTCCGCTCCGTCCACGAGGCCTACTTCGAGGTCGGCGTCGACTGCGTCGAGACGAACACCTTCGGGGCCAACCACTCGGCGATGGCCGAGTACGACATCGCCGACCGCGTGTACGAGCTGTCCGAGGCCGGGGCACGGATCGCCCGCGAGACCGCCGACGAGTTCGGCGCCCGCGACGGCCGCCAGCGCTGGGTCCTCGGTTCCATCGGCCCCGGCACGAAGCTGCCGACCCTCGGCCACATCGGCTACACCACCCTCCGCGACGGCTTCCAGGCCAATGCCGAGGGACTCCTCGCCGGCGGCGCCGACGCGCTGATCGTCGAGACCACACAGGACCTCCTGCAGACGAAGTCCTCCATCCTCGGCGCCCGCCGCGCCATGGAAGCCACCGGCGTCGAGGTCCCCCTGCTGGTCTCGATGGCGTTCGAGACGACCGGCACCATGCTCCTCGGCTCCGAGATCGGCGCCGCGCTCACCGCACTCGAACCGCTCGGCATCGACATGATCGGCCTGAACTGTTCGACGGGCCCCGCGGAGATGAGCGAGCACCTGCGCTATCTCGCCCGCCACTCCCGCACCCCGCTGCTGTGCATGCCGAACGCCGGCCTGCCGATCCTCACCCGGGACGGTGCCCACTTCCCGCTCGGCCCCGAGGGACTCGCCGACGCCCAGGAGAACTTCGTCCACGAGTACGGTCTGTCCCTCATCGGTGGTTGCTGCGGGACGACGCCGGAGCATTCGGCACAAACCCAGCGTCATCCCCCAACGCCAGCAGGGAGGCAACACCGACCACGTCCTCGGCGACCTCGCGCAGTCGCCCGGCCAGGGCGTTCCGGTCGGCGTCGGCACCCACCTCGACCGGCACGACCTCCGCGCCGGCCGCGTTCAGGGCCGCCAACACCGCGCGCATGTCGGCCTGTTCAGCCGTACCCGCCGGAATCACGGCCAGCCACCGGCCCGACAGCCGCTGATCCGCACTCGGCCCGACCGGCGCCGGACGCCACACCGCGCGATAACGCCAATTCTCCACCTCGGTACGGCGATCCGTGCCTGACAACCAGAAGCGCTCACGCTCGAAGGCATACGTCGGCAGGGGCACCCGCCGGGCTCCAGCACCGGTGTACAGCTCAGCCCACCTGACCTGTACCCCGTGCTGGTACGCAAGCGCCAACGCCTCGACGAACTGCGCGGGTTCGGCACCACGCCCTTCGCGCATCAGCGGCACCACCACGCTGGTCCCGTCGTCCAGGCACCGTGCGGCCATCGGACTCAGCGCGGCATCCGGCCCCACCTCGAGGAACGCCGACACGCCCTGTCCGGCCAGGCACTCGACCGCGTCGGCGAACCGGACCGCCTCACGCACCTGACGCACCCAGTACTCCGGCGTGCAGAACTCCGCACCCGCCACACCACCCGACAGCGTCGACACCACCGCAAGACGCGCCGGGCCGAACGACACCCCCTCCACAACCCGCCGGAACTCCTCCAGCATCGGCTCCATCAACACCGAATGAAACGCATGACTCACCGGCAGAGACCGCGTCCGCCGCCCCAGGGCGGCAAACCGCTCCACCACCCCCCGCACGGCTTCGGCCTCACCCGACACCACCACCGAACCCGGAGCATTCACCGCGGCAACCGACACACCCTCACCCAGATGCGGGGACACCTCCTCCTCGGAAGCCTCCACCGCCACCATCACCCCGCCCCCAGGCAGCGCATCCATCAGCCGGCCACGCGCCGCCACCACACGACACGCATCACCCAGCGACAGCACACCCGCCACATGCGCCGCAGCCAGCTCACCCACCGAATGACCCACCACGAACCGCGGCACCACACCCCACGACTCCACCAACCGGAACGCCGCCACCTCGAACGCAAACAACCCCGCCTGAGCCCACACCGTCCGATCCAACAACCCCCCACCATCGGACTCCGGTGCCCACACCACCGACGTCAGCGGTGCCCCCAGCAGCGGATCCAGCACCTCACACACCGCATCCCACGCCCCCGCAAACACCGGGAACGCCTCATACAAACCCCGCCCCATACCCAACCGCTGCGCACCCTGACCCGAAAACAGCACAGCGACATCAGGCACTTCAGCCCCCGCCACACCCCGCACCACACCCGGCACATCCGACCCCGACGCCACCGCCCCCAGACCAGCCAGCAGCTCGCCGCGATCCCGGCCCGTCACCACCACCCGGTGCTCGAACACCGAACGACCCGCCGCCAGCGAGAACCCCACA